>CAYQNS010000019.1:0-35574 GCA_964418755.1 uncultured Desulfobacteraceae bacterium | reverse complement strand
AAAATAATGCCTTATTCAAAAATCTATTGCAACAAGAGCGAAGTGGATAGCCCGTTATCATAATTATAGAAGAAAGATTTAAAGGGTTTAATATGAACAGTTCAAAAACCTTTCAACATAGTTCCCCCGGAAAATTGTTTGGTAAATTCAAACTAAAATATCTCCAAATTAAGAGTGATGTTCCAGCAGATCAGGAAAAATACAAATATAATATTAAATTCAATATATATCCAAAAGGATTTTAGCTTAAAATAAGTTAAGTTATGCTATTTTTTGATGGTGAATCAAGAAATTTTCAACCTTGACATCAATCTGACCGTCGTTTATGTTTAGTTTTGGTTCGTCAGGATGGGGATCGGAGATAAATTTGTATCCCTCCGGGCCAATTGCTGAAAAGCAAGTTCTTATCACTATCGGCCAAATCCGCCCCAAATCTTAGCGCAATTTTGTCCAACTTATTTGCAGACAGTTCCTAAGCGGTCAAACAGAATTTCCTTATGAAAAAAGAAATATCCTTTATTGCACTGATGTCTATATGCGGTCTTGTCACAGGCCTGGCCATCACCGCAATCCTGATGGCGATAGCTTCACCCGACCTGACTAACCAAATCCTGACAATAGCAGAAAAACAGGATTTCGAAGCCATGATCGGGGTGGCGGAACGAATAACTGAAAACACCACCCTTTTTATCTTTTTGCCTACCCTGACGGTGTCACTCATAACAGTCCTGTTTTGTCTTCTGGTTTTGAATCCCCAGATCACAATCACCAACTTGCGGAGCCGAACCGCCAAACTGAAACTCAGCGCCGTACTTGTCACTTTAGCAGGTGTTTATGCCTTAACTGCCGTCATCGAATACGCCCTGGGAATGACAATAAACAGGCCATTCCTGACATTTATGTCTGAAAAAAATATCTCCGGCATCCCCATTATCCAGGCTTATTTTGAGATGGCAGTATTAGGCGGGCTTACCTGGCTGATTGTTGGTGAAACCGGATGGGCAGGAGATCTTTCCTCCTTTAAAATGGGTTCAGCTGACAAAAAGGCCAGGCCCATAGAGTGTCTTGTGCTTGGGGCTCTTGCCGGCATTCTGACTACCGGCCTTTTCTTCGGCTTTGATTGGACATTTAACAGATTTTTTCTCCTTATCAGTGAAGTTCTTGACCAGAGTGGTGAGACTTCGATTCTTGGCTTCAAGTTTCTTGGGCTTATGATGGTCACGATGTTAACATTATGCGGATGCATGGTTGCCGGCCTGACCCTTAGCCTTGCGCCAGTCAACCGGTATTGGGGCTACCGTTGTCGGCTATTAATCCTGCCGGGCGCACTGGCTGTTGTCTGCCTGCTTTCAGTGTTGGGAATAAATCAATATGCTGCAGTAAAATACGACCTCGACAAAAAGGACCTTGCTCAGGCCGCCGGCCTGTCTTCGTCTGCGGAGCCGAGCAAAACCATTTTACTGTTCAAATCCGCTGACAACAGCAGTGATGTACTGTTGCAGGAATGGCCTATGGCAGTCGAGGGTTACAGTTTTATCGGCAAGAATATTGTGACACTTTCAGAAGAGAACTTGACCAGGATTATTAAATATATTGATAATCATCCGGATGGTTCAGTCTATAAATACACTGCTTTTGATGTTCTTTATAAGGGATATCTCGCCCTTTGGGACATTGAGCGGGGCAAGGAATACCAGTTTAAGGCATCGTTTCACCTCATGCTGCCCCGGATTATGATGATCTCCAGTATAAAATCCCTGCCGGTTACAGACCGGAACATCGGTTATCTCAGGGCTTTCAGTGATGAAAAAACCTGGTATGTCGGCAAAAAAATAGCCCCCAAAATAGCGGCAGGTTTCATTCATTTCAACATGTTTGATGAAGCCGGGAAGTGGATTAAAAAAGCTGAAGGATTAAAGTTTGATCAATCAAAAAGCAGCGATTGGATAGTAATTCCTGCCTCCCCCATGTTAACTGCGGGAAAGATTACCGGGGGCATAAAGGTTAATGGTAATATACCGGTGAATACAAAGGTTGCTCTTTTCTCAGCCGACCTGATGGGTGATAAAATCAGTATATGGAATCTGCCTATATCCATGGTCGACGCCCACGCTCTGGACCAGGAGGGCAGATTCCTCTTTAACAACCTTGGTCAAGGAAAGTATACCCTGGCACTCATGACAGAAAGTAAAATTATCCCCTTTAATATTTCCGCTGACAGAATCAAAGTGAAAAACTTACCGGGTCCGATAGAGCTCGATATTGAGAATTCAGTGGCTGATTTAGGCGACATCGAGATCAATGTGGAATTATGAAAACAATTTTTAAAAGGATATAATATTATGAAAAAAATATTGTTATTTGTATGTATAATGGTCCATTTGGGATTGTGTGGTTCAGAAGCTCAAATGGTGTGAAGTTGCAGTGGGTTTGGGACCGGCGGGATAGGGGGGGATTTGATGGGATTGAGTGGGAAGATTGGGGAGTGGTGGGGGTTTGGGAGGATTTTTTGTGGCGGGATGCCGGTGAATTGAGGTTTGAGACCAAAATTGCTAATTATGCATAGTTATATGAAATGTGACGGGTGGTTTGGGACCGCGTTAACGTGCGGTGTATTTTGTGTTTAAACCGGGTTTATCGGCAGTTTAAAATTTGTCTATATTTTACCGAGTGGGGAGCCGCAAAATTTGCATTTTGTTGCGGTTTTATTGTTTTGACTGCCGCATAGTTTACAGATGATCTCTGTCTTTGAATCGTTCAAAAGGTCTATCATTATTGATAGTTTGGCGTTTTGTGCGATCACTTCGTTCCTTATTCTGAATATAAATAACGGTACCAGGAAGGCCATCACACTTACAACGATTAGAAATAGGATAAATATAGATCCAAGGGCACCACCGGTTTCATACATATCAGGCTCCTTTCTGGTATTTTTCGCTTCGCACTTAGGGTAAAAAAGTGCGAAGCGAAGTGCGAAGCGGCCAAAAAATCAGGCCAAAGTCAGAATTGTTAATAAAATTTAATAGATGCGCGGTTTTTTCGGGAAAAAGCCGGGTCCGAAAGTGCGAAGCGAAAAAAGGGCTGTTTTGCTTCTTTTTTTGCTTTTTTTTATACAGGCGTTTTTTGTCGGTAAGCGCGCAGGATTTGGAGATATTAAGGCAATGAAAATATGCGTTTAAAATCGGGTTAAAAATTGCGGAAATCAGGTGTTTTTTTGTAGGTAATTTAATTAAAAACTCAGCGTGCTGATAAAGCAACTAAAACCAGTGTTTTCATCCTCCTCATCACCATCACCCAAACCTACATTGTTTTTATCGATTTCGTCAAAACCGTTATCACCTTCCAGCTGCGTCACGTCGGCAGCACTATAATAATCATCCTTATTTTTAAGGTATATGCCGTAATTACCACCTTTAAAATCATTGGAATAAATGTCAAGTTCTGATTTCAAGAGGTACACGCCGACGGTATTATCTTTAAAATCGTTATATTTGATATCTGAGTCATCGGACGAAGAAAGATAAATACCCTTCTTATTGTCGTTAAATTCATTATTATTCATCACGGCATTGTCAGTTTCCGTCAAATAGATCCCGTATTCATTATTATTCAGTTCACAATATGAGATGGAAAAATGATCAATATCGCTGCCGACGTAAACCCCGGCGATTTCAGCAGCGTCTTGACCATCGATGATCAAGTACCGTATATCGACGTGATCCCATAATATATTGAAAATATTATCACTGGGATTTTCTGCATTAATTTCGGAATATCCGGACTGTTCGCCATATATTCTGACAGCCTTGGTTACAGTAATGTTTTCAGCGAATGTGCCTGACCCGATATAAATAATGTCTCCGTTTTCTGCATTATCGACGGCCCACTGAATCGTTTTCCACGGATCAGACGATGATCCGTCGTTTTCATCGCTTCCATCGGTCTCCACGTAAAAATTATCAGCTATAGCTATTAATGGAATTGAAAAAAGCATAAGGAGTGCGGCTAATAACAGAAACAGGCTGGTTCTTTTCATAGAAAGCTCCTTTTTCGGTGTAAGCGTCTATTTTGTCGACAAAAATGCCAGGCTCCATGGTCCTGAGCCTGATTTTGCGGGTGTAGATAGGGACAACGTCCATCGATATCGATGCTCACTGCAGACAATATCCAAAAGCTACCTCATATCCGGCAAGTAAGTCAATAACGGATTACAGGTCTAAATGTCAAAAAAAGCAGGCATGGATCAAATTACCCTCTTTTTCATAAGCGCCTCTTTTTGTTCCAGAGGGTCCTTTACCCTGATTTCATCGGGCAGGTCCCGGTGCTGCTCCAGGTCGGCAAGGCGGGATTCCATCGCGTTTAAACGGTTTTCAGTTTTGATTGCGTGGTCGAAGTATCGGATATTGCGCTCCAGGGCGTCGAAGGCTACCTGTTTACCGCTTTTCAAAACCCTGGCGGCCGCTTCCAGCAGATCTGCAACCTTCGGATCCTCATCCAGAACTCCTACCTTATATAAAGGGGGCTGATCAGGGGGCTGTGGTTCCTTTTCAGTTTCCGGCCGCCTGGTCATTTCACCTTCTCCGGTTAACAGCCAAACAATATTTATGTCAGTATTCTTACAAATATTAATTAAAGTGTCCGAGGATGGTTTAGATTTATCGTTTTCAAGGCCGGATAATGCCCCATGAGAAATGGATAACAGCTCAGAAAAACCAACAAGATTAAAGCCATTGGCCTTTCTATAAGCTTTTAGCCTATCCCCAATACTTTTTTCACTGTGCTGACATTTTTTTATTGACATATGTTAGTATACTGAAATACACTGTATCTAATCCCGGAACAAAAATAGATACAGGAGGTTAATTATGGAAAATGACTTATCCGAAAAAAGATCCACACAATTAATAATTGCGATCGCAAAGCTATTAAACGGCGTGCCGATCAGCCAGGCTCTCTGTGTTTTAAACGAAACATCCTTTTTTCTTAAAGACTGCCATACCGTAGATGCGGATCATCCACGATTTAAAAGAAAAATTAACGAGCATCTTGACGGCACCAAGCGGTTTATGGTCGGCGGGAGCTATGCATCCGAATCAGCCGAATAACTTGACACCCAGATGGGCGGCTATTTTTTCCAACATAAACTTGGTGCTGTAGTAGGGCAGCACACCTACCACAGCCCCACAGGAGGCGCATTGAATAAAATGCAGTTTATACGCACAGCCTTCAATATCATCATGGGTTTTGAGTTCAAACCTTGTGTTATCACATTTCGGACACTTGGATTGTGCGGCCATACATCCTCCTCTCTATAACTCAATACGGAATTAGTAACCATTTCAACCAAAGGAAACATCATGACACCACAAGAGATAAAAGCCGCGATCAAGGCAAAGGGCTTTACCCAGAAAAGCCTGGCCGAAAAGATCGGCAAATCCGAAATGACCCTTTCCATGACCGTTAATAAAAAAATGGTGTCGGATTATGTGATGCGATCCATTGCCGACGTCATCGGCAAACCCCACGAAAAGGTGTTTCCCGAGTATTACCTGGCCCCGGCCAAGCGGGGCACCTCCAAAACCGCACAACCCTACCGGCCCGACGTGCAGGCGCAGCAATAAACTATATAAAACAAAACAAGAGGCGGGTCAATGTCTAAAAAGCGGCGAAAATCAGACAGCAAACAGTTGAATCTTTTCGATTATCTCCAAAGTGTCCGGGCCCTGGACGGGAAAAGCTCAGAAGGAACCCTGAATGTCGGCTCCAGGATCCGGCAGGCTCTTTCCGAAGGGATAAAGCAGTGCCAACTGTCCCGCCACCAGATAGCCGGGGAGATGAGCCACAGGATCGGCGTCGAGGTCTCATCAACAACCATCGACTCCTGGACGGCCGAGAGCAAGGAGAAAAACCGGATTCCCGCCGAGTATCTTCCCGCCTTTTGCATGGTTACCGGAAATTTCGAGCCCTTAAATTTAATAGGAGAGGCCTCCGGGCGGTTTACGCTGCCCGGGCCGGACGCCCTGAGGGGTGAGATCCGCAAATGGCAGGAAAAGACCAAAAAAGCCAGGGCAGAGGTGAGAAAGCGGGAACTGCTCCTGGACGAACTGGAAAAAAGAAGGATGTAAAAAATAGGCGGTTAGCCGTTAGCGGTTAGCCATTAACTAACAGCTAACAGCTAACGGCTAAATGCTAAAAGCTGACAATAAAGGAGGTCTCATGGGACGCAGAGCAGGCAGGAAAAAAACCAGACGTTTAAAGATCGCCAACAATCCGGTCCACCGCACCCCCCGTGTCGTGGCCATGGGTCACCGCCGGCCGAACCGGGCCACGGTCTCCCGCATCGATACGGATGCCTTTATCGAGGCCAAATCCATGGTGACCGGTCTGAACAGCCGTGTCGTGACCATTATCCGAAGACCCGCCACCAAAGGAGGCAGCCATGACCAAATCCGGCAATCCGCTGTTTAAAAAACCCGACACGGGGTATCCAGGATTTCGGCAGCCGCCGATGGCTGCCGGAACCCTCAAACACCCGGAGCTTTTTCCGAAAAATCCTGACGGCCCGTCCGACGATGATTACCCGATGGACCATCTCAATGAACCCTTCCCGGGCGGCGGCGGGCTCCTGTCCGTGCGTGAGAACACCCGGCTCAAGGAGCTTGAGGGTGTCATTATTAAAAATTTCAAGGCGTTTTACGAGGTGGGCCGGGCTTTGCGCGAGATCCGGGACAGCAAGCTTTACAGGGAGACTCATGAGACATGGAAGGACTATTGCAAGGACCTCTATGACTTGGCGGAACGGACGTCATATCAATACATTGATGCATCGAGTGTTGTTGATAATTTAAAGATAAGTTTTCAAAACCTGCGCAATTGCGCAGGTTTTGAAAGCGAACCCTCCTCATCACCAGACGAAAACTCCACCATGGCGGAGGCCTCCACCCTCCCCCTCCCCCTAAACGAAGCCCAGGCCCGAGTCCTTGCCCCCCTGGCCCCCGACCAGCAGGTCGAGGTCTGGAAAACCGCCCTGGAAACCGCCCCCAACGGCCGCATCACCGCCGCCCACATCAAGAAAACCGCCCGGCAGTTCACCGGCCAGGCCGTGGTCAATATTGCCAAGCGCGCCCGGGCCGCATCGGACAACGAGCGCATGCACCCGGCTTTCCGCACCGCCTACCAGGCGATGCTTGACCAGGTCAGCATTGCCCGGGACAACGGTTGGAAAGATACGGCAAAACCCATTTGCTGCCGGTGGCTTGTGGCCCTGCTCAAGGCGATCGCCAGTGACGGCCGGGACGAACTGTCCTCCCGGATCGTGGCGGAAACCCTCGGAGAGGATCTTCTCTATTCCGGCCAGGACAGCATCAAGTTGCTGGCTGCCGGGTTCACGGTGCTGCGACGCCAGGACCTGCCCCCGCGGATCATGGCCCTGTCCGACAAGGGCGGCTGGGTCAAAAAGGCCCAGTTTGCCACCCAAAAAGAACGGGACACGGCATGGTCGACACGCATGAACGATGCCATGACGATTGGAGGATGACCATGATGCAAGCCGAATTGACCATCGATGATATCAGCACGGCCATGGGCATCTCCGCGAGAGCGGTCCAGCAGCGCTCATTAAAGGAACAGTGGCAGTGCCTGGCAAAAAAAGTTCGTGGCGGCTGCCGGCACGTGTACGTGTTTGAAGCCCTGCCGGCACCGGTACGGGCGGAATTGACGAAGTGCACCGCCGATCCCGTTGCCC
This sequence comes from uncultured Desulfobacteraceae bacterium, assembly GCA_964418755.1. GTDB lineage: Bacteria > Desulfobacterota > Desulfobacteria > Desulfobacterales > 4572-123 > 4572-123. The sequence goes on along the minus strand of CAYQNS010000019.1, from coordinate 27,830 downwards.
CCCTGCCCGCCACACCCGCCGGCCTTGCCGGCCGCAACAGCGGGTGCAGCCTTTTGGTGGACCAGCTGGCGGCGGCCCAGGCCAGGCTGAAGGCAAAAGAACAGGGCCTGGCCGCCTACAGCCAGCTGCCCCAGGCCAGGCAAACCGAAGCCGAGGCCCGGTTCGAGATCCTCCAGGCCCGGGATGCATTTTTAAGGGCCACGGCACTGCCGGTCAAGCGCGGCACCACGCTTTTTTGCACCGAACTGGCTGCCGGCACCGTCAAACTGCCGGCCCATGTGATCCGGTCAGTGGCCATGCGCAAAGGCAAGATTTCCCTGTCCTGGAACACGATCAACCGATGGCGCCAGTCATTCCGCTCAAACGGCATGGCCGGGCTGGCCGGGCAGTACAAGACAAAAGCGAAATCAAGTATCCCCAGGCATATGCAAGATTTTATCATCGCCATGCTGGTGGAGCGCCCCCATGTGCATGTGCCCCACGTCCGGGACGGCCTTGCGGCCCGTTTCGACGGCCAGGCCATTCCCCACAGGGCCGCCATCCGGCGCTTTATAGCGGCCTGGAAGGACAGGGAAAAAGCATTGTTCCAGTATATCGCCGATCCGGATCAGTGGAAAAATAAATACATGCTGGCCATGGGCAATGCCTCCGAACAGATCGAGCGGCTCAACCAGATATGGGAATTTGACGGCACGCCCACCGACGTGATGCTCACCGACGGCCGTCATACCATTATCGGCGTCATCGATGTCTATTCCCGGCGGTTGAAGCTGCTCATCTCCCCCACAAATAAGGCCGAATCGGTAGCGGCCCTGACCCGGCGGGCCATGCTGGACTGGGGCGTGCCCGAGATCGCCAAAACAGACAACGGCTCGGATTACGTGTCCAAGCACATGGTACGGGTGTTTGAGTCCCTGGAGATCAAACAGGTGCTCTGCCCGCCGTTTACACCGGAAAACAAGCCCCACATTGAGCGGTCCTTCCGGACATTCGCCCACGGCATCTGCGAGCTGCTGCCCGGTTATGTTGGCCACAACGTCACCGACCGAAAGGCCATCGAGGCCCGGCGGACCTTTGCCAGCCGATTGATGAAACAGGGCTGTGACCCCATCGATATCAAAATGACATCCGATGCGTTCCAGGATCTGTGCAACCGGTGGTGCCGCGCCATCTATCACCAGGCGGTCCATGCCGGGCTGAACGGCAAAACACCGGCTGCGCTGGCCCGGGAATGGACCCGGCCGGTACGCAAAATACAAAACGAACGCGCCCTGGACATCCTGCTGAGCCCCACCCCCGGCGGGGACGGCCTGCGGATGATCGGCAAAAAAGGCGTGACGTTGGAACACGGCCATTATTACGCGGATGAGATGATCGGTTACGAGGGTCAGAACGTGCGCGCGCTGCTGGACCGCACGGATTTCGGGGCCGTGTACTGTTTTACCGAAGACGGCCGCTTTCTCTGCCGGGCCATTGATCCGGTAAGGGCCGGTATGGACCGGGCCGGGTTGGCCAGTCGCTGGAAACACACGCAGAAAAAGAAGATGAACGAACGCCGGGCCGAATTAAAAAAGATGGGCCGTGATTTGAAAACAAAATTCATAGCAACGGAAATCCTGGCCCACAACGAGGCCAAACTGGCCAACATCGTGGACCTGCCCAAAGAGACCGCCGCCTATACCACCACGGCCCTGGACGAAATGGCAAAGGCCGTGGATGATGCCCGGCGCAAGGCCCTGGGACCGGCGCCCGTGGAGATCACGGAAGATGAAGAGCGCATGGCAAACGAGGTGATCGACCTGGCGGCCCGAAAGGATGCCCGGCCCCTGCCGTCAAATGACTGGGAGCGCTACGAACAGATGAGCGCGGACCTGGCAGCGGGCATGGATCTGCCCGATGCGTCCCTGGCATGGATGAAACGATATGAATTGTGGCTGGAAACCGGGGATGCGTATGAAATCAGGAATTAGAAGTCGGAAGTCGGAAGTCGGAAGTCGGAAAGGAGGAAAAATGTTCAACACACGCGCCGGGTTTTTGATTGTAGGGAGCTTTTTAACGCTTTTCGGCATTATCACGGCTGTTTTCTGCCTGATTTAAAGCCGACATAAACAAAAAAACGGCCGGTGGGATGCATCCGCCGGCCGTTTAAACGCCCGTTAAACCGGGCTTAACACACAGCAATGGAGGTAACATATGCACCATGAAATGGCAATGACAAAGAATGTAAAACGATTTTTAGCCGCCATCCGGGACCTGGTCGACCGCACCATGGGCCAGGAGGGGATGGCCCTGCTCTGGGGCATGCCCGGCGAAGGCAAGTCCACCACGGTGGCCTTTGCCACCAACACCCTGGACGGCATCTTCCTGCGGGCAAACGCCTGCTGGACCATGACATCCATGCTGTCCGACCTGCTGGTGGAGCTGGGCCGGCCTGCCGGGTATCGGCGGGCGCCCATGGTCAATTCGGTGGTCCAGGCCCTCATGGAGCGGCCCCGGCCCATCTTTGTGGATGAGGCGGATTATCTTTTCCGACAGGTGGAAATGCTGGACGTACTCCGGGACATCTACGATCTTACCGGGGCCCCGGTGGTATTAATCGGCATGGAGGACATGGCCCGCAAGGTCCAGATCCGGGGGAAATTCGCCCGGCGCATCACCCAGTGGGTGGAGTTTGCGGGCATTGACAGTGCCGATGCCCGGACCCTGGCAAACACCGTGTGCGAGATAGGCGTAGCAGACGATCTGCTGGGCCATATTCACACGGCTGCCCGGGCCAATATCGGCCGCATGACCACGGCCCTGGCCCGGGTGGAAACCTTCGGACGCATCAACCACATGGATCAGGTGACCCTGGGCGCCTGGGGCAAGCGGCCGCTTTTTTATGATCAGCCGCGATTTAAGAGGGGGCGCTGATGGCCGGGAAAAAAGGCATGAAAATCCGGCGGGCCAGATCAAACACGGCCCGGTACCGGATATGGCAGTCCATGCGTATCATGCGGCGTTTCACGATGCCGGACCTGTGCCGGGCCTCTGATGCCCGGCTTTTCAATGTGCGCAAGTTCGTGGACGCCCTGGTCCGTCACGGGTATATCGCTAAAAATGCAGGCTATGTATCGGGCCGGGCCGGTGTGTATCAGTCATATCGAATCGTCCGGGATACCGGCCCTTATTACCCCACGCGGTGTGACCGGTGCGGGCGGCCCATAGGGGAGAAATGCGATAAAATAGGAGGTGGATCGTGATTAAAGCTGTAAAGCAGGCCATTGATGAGGGCCTTAATGATTTTTTTTGGCAGAAAGAACAGGATTCGTCCCGTACTGTCTTGGGGGGTTACACATTACGGGTTATCACAATTCGTTATGAAAACGGGGCATATCGTGACCGTAAATTATACCAGTCATGGAATATTCCCTATGCCAGAAAAGTGCATGATGATGTTGTGGCCGCTGGAATCAGGATTACCGGGTGGTTACCGTGGTGGCGGGAAATGGGAGGGAACCGATGACCGACAGATCAATAACCCTGCTCCGGCGGGCGGTAAACGACAGAGGACAGGCGGCGGTGGCCCGGGAGCTGGGTTATTCGCCGTCAGCTATCAGCCAGGTGGTAAATGGCATTTACGGCGGCGCCCTGGACAATTTTATGGAGCGCGTAGCCGAGACCTATGGCAACGGCACGATCATGTGCCCGGTTATGGGGGAGGTCCCTCTCCGGCGCTGTGCCGAGGAGCGGAAAAAGATATTTTCCGCATCCAGCCCCCAGCGGGTGAAATTGTGGCTGGCCTGCCGGGAATGTGAGGCGAGGAGAAAGTGAAAAGTGATTAAAAGAAAGTGAGAAGTGATTAAAAGAAAGTGAAAAGTGAAAACCGAAAAGTGAGAAATTAATGAGTCGCTGCGCTCCATCTTTTTTAAAACAGGCAGAGCGAAGCGATTCCACAACTATTCACTATTCAATTCTCACTATTCAATTAAAAAAGGAGATAAAAATGGATACCGTATTAACCATAAAAGAGATGTCAATGCTGCTGGAAACCAGCGCAAACGATCTGAAATGGCTGGCCCGTGGAAACGGGGATGTCAATCAGCAGCTGGCGGACAACCTGAGACGGATCGCGGATCTGTCCTACATGATGCTACGAAAATTAGCAAAGGAGATGGACAATGAAAGCAACACCGACGGAAAAGACAGCGTTGGAGCAGAAGAGGATTAACAATGTGCATGCGCAGCTGGGGGACATGTTTCTGGACCTGCACAGGATTGCGGTATCTGATCGGGGCAGCCGCAAGGCCAGACAGAACGTCCTGGTAACCCTGTCCCGGTTGCGGCGTGACCTGGACACCCTGGGGCTACGGCATAGATAATGATGGATTATGAATGATGAATTATGAATGGAGGTGGCAATGTATAAAATAGACTATGCCGTGGTCGCTGATTTCCTGGAGGCGTATTACGAGGAGTTTCAGGACCATCTGAATGAAAAGGATATTGACCCGATCGAAGCGGGGATCATCATCGATGCGTTGAAAGCGGAGGGCATACCATGCGCCTGACCTGCCCCGGATGCGGCGTCATCGGCAGTATAGAGGCGTTCACCACCACCGACCACGCCAAACGCGCCCTCGTGGCCGTTACCAAGCTGCCGCCCCCTGTGGCCGCCCTGGTGCTGGGCTACCTGGCGTTGTTCCGGCCCGGATCCGGCCGGGGGCTCACCTGGAAACGGACAGAGGCCCTGGTCATCGCCCTCCAGGCACTGGTCATCGACACCCACATCCAGTGGGACCGGCAGGTGGCCCGGCCCGTGAACCCAACCATCTGGGCCGAGGCCCTGCGCCGGATCAGCGCCACCCCGCCCCGGCGCCTGCCCCTTAAATCCCACGGCTACCTCACGTCGATCGCCTATGACCTGGCCGATGACGCTGACCGGAAGGCGGAGACGGCCCGGAACAAAACCGAGCGCACCGGGCAGTTTCGCACCACCGATAAGCCCGGAAAACCGGAACCGATCAGCGTTGAGGAGATGCGGGCAATGGCGGCACGGAAGAAAAGAAAAGTGAGAAGTGAGAAGTGAAAAATTGCCGGATAATATTAAGGCAAATGGTCATGTTAATTAATGGTTAGGTGACTTATGTGTTTAAAAGTTTGTGGATATTGTATACATTTTGTCAGATTTAAAGACCATCCTTCCTATGGTGAATGTAGGTGGAAGCTGTCTGATTATCACGATGGTGGTACGTTTTCGACAAATACCTGTAATTATTTTTGGCATAAATGTCACCTAACCCAAAAATGCAGCCGACCCAAGGGCCGGGCGGCTGATTGAAACGTTGGGAGACTAAGAGAATGAGAGTGAATAAAGAGACCTATCGAAAAGTATTACAGGAAGATATCAAGTGGTTAATTAAAAACACTGATACCAGTCACGAAAGAGAGCATGTTTTACAAATATTATGGGACTCCTTAAATTTTTATTATCCAGACGCCTCCCAACCCATCATTGAAGCGGATGCGGAAAAGCCGTGCAAAAATTGTGGCCTCTGGGAAGCCCATTATATGAAGTATAAAAAATGTCAATCCTGTGGGCGTGTTTTCCGCACCGCTTAACTAAATGTTAAAACAGGCAGAGCGAAGCGATACCACAACTTTTCACTTCTCACTATTCAATTTTCAATTATAAAAGGGAGATAAAAAATGGCAATAAAAGACAAAGACGGCAGATGGATCGACTCGGCAGGCAGCGCCATCCCACCGAAATACGTGAAACCCGTGGATAAAAAACGGGACGCAATGGTGGAAAAATTGATCAAACGAGCCCGGAAGATCAGCGATCAGCTCTCAGCGTTCCGCGCCCTGGTCATGACCGATATGGAAAAATATTTGAGTTACATCGAAGACCACTACCAGGTCAACGGCCGCACCAGGGAGGGCAATAAACAGCTCACCAATTTTTCGAATAATATCAAGCTGGAGGTGCGGGTGGGCAAGTTCATGGCCTTTGACGATCGCCTGGCCCTGGCCAAAAGTCTCATAGATGACTGCATACAGCGCTGGTCGGCCGGTGCCGATGACAAGATCATGATCCTGGTCAACGATGCCTTTAAGGTGGACAAAAAAGGCAACATTGACCGGGACCGGGTACTATCCCTGCGCAAGCTGAAAATCAAGGATCGGGAGTGGAAAAAGGCCATGGACATTATCGCGGAAAGCATAGTGATCGTGGGTTCGCGGACCTATATCAAGTTCTCCGTAAAAAACGATACCGGGGCGTGGATCTCCGTGCCGCTGGATATTGCTGGATGCTGATAAAAGAAAGTGAAAAGTGAAAGATTAGGGGCAATTCATGAATTGCCCTTACAAAGGAGGCCGCCATGTCCACCAGAAGAGGAGATCTTGCAAAAATCCACATCGCCAAAAAGCAGCTCTGCCTTGATAATGACACCTACAGGGAGATGCTGCTGAATATTACCGGCCGCCGGTCATCGGCAGCGCTCACGGCCATCCAGCGGGCAGCGGTATTGCGGCACCTGGCAAAGGCCGGGTTTTCCGCCAAAAAGCGGACCTATCCCGGACGGCCCGCCAACATGAACCACCCGGAAAAGGGAAAGATGCTGAAAAAGGTCGAGGCCCTGCTGTCCGAGGCGAACCGGCCCTGGAGTTACGCCAACGGCATGGCCAAGCGCATGTTCGGTGTGGACCAGGTCCAGTGGCTGAAACCCCGTCAGCTCCACAAACTGGTGGCGGCACTCATGACCGATGCCCGGCGGCATGGAAGGAGAACGGTATAATGCGAAATATGAGTTTTATGCTGACCACCTGGCAGGTCCGGGCACAGATCAAATCCGTTACCCGGCGTCTGGGTTGGTGGTTTTTGAAACCCGGTGACCTGGTCATGGCCTGCGAACAGTGCCAGGGCTTAAAAAAAGGCGAAAAGATTGTCCGGATCGACCCGATCCGAATTGTCAACACCCGGCCGGAACCGCTTGACCATATCGCCGCCGGTGACGTGATCCTGGAGGGCTTTCTCTCCATGACGCCGGCCGAATTTGTAGAGATGTTCTGTGAGTACAATCGCTGCAAACCAAACGAAAATGTCAACCGCATCGAGTTCGAATACCTGGAAGGAGTTACGCCATGAACGCTGCCATCGATACATCAAATGACCAGACCGTCGCCGAACAGAAGATGGCCGGCATGCTGGCCGCTGCCGACCTGAAACGGCGGCCTTCCTACCGGCCCGGCGAGGTGCAGCTCATCCTGGGCGTGAGCGATCGCCTTTTCCGGTACCTCACCGAACGCTACGACCTGGACCCTCAGACCGGTGATCTGGCCCGGCCCGACTGCCTGGACAGCTATCTGCTGCGCCGGCACCGCCGGGTCCGCTATGATGAGATCGTGGCGTTCCTGGTCCGCAACAATACCTATCGACGCCGTAATACGGTTGACAGGCGGCAGATGATGTTATTTGATGGATAAGCAGGGGCAATTCATGAATTGCCCCAACAGGCCGCCCCCACCCTCCTTTTTTCAACAAACCCCCACACCACCGGCAAAACCCGTACGAACCGGAATGCACCCCTGTTTTATCCCTGTTATAGAACTATCCATGCCGCGGTTTCAGACCGTGACCATTTTTTCATTTTTATCTCCTGTATTGCGGGGTGGCCTAATACGCCGCCCCGTAAATACAACCAAAGGCGGCGATTATGATCAAAAGTCTGGTGGATGTCATTATCGATCCGGGACACGGTGGAAAAGATAATGGAGCGCAATGGGGATATGTTGATGAGAAGGACTTGAACCTGCTCATCGCCCGTGAGCTGGCCGATACCCTGAAGGGTCTGGGGTTCGGCACTATGCTGACCCGGGTCGATGATTATACTGTTACGCTGAAAGAACGGGTCGCGATCGTCAACACCCTGAATGCCCGTGCCTTTATCTCCATCCATTGCGATGCATACCACAACACCACGGCCAGCGGCATGAGCGTGCATGTATGCCCCGGCAGCCCAAAAGGCCGGGACCTGGGCGGCCATATTCAGAAGGGCCTGATGTCCGCATTCCCGGGCCATTATCACCGGGGCGTCATTGAATCCGACTTTTACGTTTTGAAAAAAACCCGTATGCCCGCGGCACTGGTGGAGTGTGAGTTCCTCTCAAATCCCACCACGCGGGCATTTTTGCGTGATCCGGCCCACCAGAGCGAGCTGGCTTTGGCCATTGCCGGGGGGGTGTTGGGTGTTGGGTTGTAGGGGCAATTCATGAATTGCCCTTACTCATGAAGGACATGAAGGACATGAAGAAAAGACAACCGGAATTTTTATCCCCCCTCATCACCGAGGAGCTGCTGGGCAGCAAGTATGCCAGTTTGTTCCGGCCCTTCGGCTTTTACAGTGCCGTCCTGGGCCGGGAGATATGGGGCCCCGTCGGCTTTATCTTCGACTATGAATCTGTGCCGGTTGTAAAGGGGACCTCAAAGCGCGGCGGCGCCGGTCACGATCTCTTGTGCAGGATAGACTCGGACCCGGTGGTGTCAAAGAAGTTGGCAGCCGACGTGTATCTGGAAATGATGGCCTGCCGGGATGCGTTATTGTTTGAACGGGATATGGTATCCGTCAAAACCGCCCGGCAAAAAGCCCTGGTGAAGATCAAGACGGTCAAACGGCGTTGCCGGCGGCAGACAAAATACTGGGTGGTCCGGGCCTGGCCCGGATATTTTCACAAATTTACAGTGACGGCAACGCTCGAGGAAATCAGCCGTGGATGACGGGGATTACGCGGCCATGGCTGCAGACAAACATTTAAAAAAATGCCTGGCAGCGGCCCGGCCGGTGAACAATCGCAATCCGTCCCTGTCCATATGCGAGGAATGCGGCGAGCCCATACCGGCGGCCCGGCAGATCGCAGCTCCCGGATGTACCCGGTGCGTGGACTGCCAGGAGATATTCGAATATGGAGTATGACGCCCTTCGGTTCTGGCAGATGCCCGCCCAATGGATATTTAACATCCTGTTTTTGGTGGTTTTGGGGATGATCCGAAAAAATCAGGCCACCAGCAAACGGCTGAAACAGACGGAGCGACAGTTGACCATGCGTATCGATACCAATGAACGGGATATCATCAAGGTGCGGGCGGACCTTAATCACCTGCCCAACCAGAGCCAGTTCAGCGCCCTGGGAACCGATATCCGCACACTGACCAGCGAGCTGGGCAAGGTGGAGGGCCGCCTCGAGGGGATCAACCGGGTGGCCGATATCATGAATCAATTCCTGATCAACCAGGGAGGCAACAAGCATGAGTAGCTACAACGCGTTAATCGATGAGGACCGCCGCCTGGTGATCCTGCGCATTTTGGAAGAGGACCCGGGATACAGTCAGAATGAGTCAGTATTACAGACCTGCCTGGATGCCCTGGGCCACAGCGTGAGCCGGGACCGGGTGGTCACGGATCTCACCTGGCTGGCCGAACAGGGCCTGGTTACCATCGAAGATGTCATGAGCGTAAAGGTGGCCACGCTGAACGCCCGCGGGGCCGATGCGGCCATGGGCCGGGCTACGGTGCCCGGCGTAAAACGACCAAACCCCAGGACGTAACCCATGCCCAAACAGCAATCCAGCATAGACCGCCTGCCCGAAGATGTCCGGGAAAAGCTCCAGGAGCTGCTCCGGGATCCGCGCGTGACACAGCTCGACGCCACGGCCCGGATCAACGCCATCTTAGATGAGGTTGACCATGATGAACGCATCAGCAAAAGCGCCGTCAACCGCTATTCGGTGCAGATGGACAAAATAGGCGCCCGGCTGCGACAGTCACGGGAAGTGGCCAAGATGTGGATCGGCAAGCTGGGCGCTGCGCCCCAGGGCGAAGTGGGCAAGCTGCTCAACGAGATGGTGCGCACCCTGGCATTCGAGGCCACCATGGAGATGGCCGAAGGATCAAAGCCGATAGAACCGAAAATGCTTAAAGATATGGCAATCGCCATTGACCGCCTGGAGCGGGCCGCCAGCGAGAATGTCCGCCGGGAAGAGAAGCTCCGCAAACAGATTATTTCAGAGGCCGCCGATGTGGTCGAGGAAACCGCCAAGAAACAAGGAACCAGCGCGGCAACCATTGACGCATTGCGGGCCGCCATCATGACGGGGATGTCTTCATGAGTTCCGTACTGCTGCCATACCAGATCCGGTGGAACAATGACGTTTCGCCGGTGAAGATTATTGAAAAAAGCCGGCGTATCGGTATGTCCTATGCCGAGGCGGCGGATTCCGTGCTGCACGCGGCGGACGCGGACCGCGGCGCGAATGTGTATTACATCTCCTATGACAAGGAAATGACGGCTGGGTTTATCCAGGACTGCGCCACATGGGCCAAGGCGTTTCACGCGGCCTCCGGAGAGATCGGTGAGCAGCTGCTCACACGCGATGACGGCCGGGATATCCATGTTTACGATATACGATTTGCCAGCGGACACCATATCAAGACGTTTTCCAGCAACCCGAGAAACCTGCGCTCCAAGGGCCGGCCCCGTGAGCGCCTGATTATCGATGAGGCGGCGTTTGTCGATGACATCGCTGAACTGCTGAAGGCCGCCATTGCCATGACCATGTGGGGCGGCACCGTCCGGGTGCTTTCCACCCATAACGGTGATGAACACCCCTTCAATGGCCTGATCCAGGACGCCCGGGCCGGAAAAAACGATTATGCCGTGCACCGGGTCACCCTTGATGATGCCATCAATGAGGGCCTTTACCGGAAAATATGCGAGATCAACGGCCAGGCGTGGTCAGAAGCGGCCGAAGCCGACTGGCGTGAGCAGCTCGTCAAGCGCTACCGTCCCAACGAGGATGAGGAGCTTTTTTGTGTGCCGGCCTTCGGCGGCGGAGCGTATCTGCCCCGATCCCTTGTGGAAGCCTGCATGGTCGATGCGCCCTTGCTCCGGTTTGACGGCAGCCGGGCGTTTAATATCGCAAAAGAGCCGGCGCGCCGGGCGGAAATGGCCGATTGGATACGGGATATCCTCCAGCCGGAACTGGATAAACTGGATGAAAACCGCCGGCACGTATTCGGAATGGACTTTGCCCGTGTGGGGGACATGTCCGATATTGTCCCGCTTGAAATCGGCGCAACGCTCCATAATCGCTGGCCGTTCCTCGTGGAGCTGCACAATGTGCCGTATAAACAGCAGGAACAGGTGGTGCTAACCATCGGTAAAGGCCTGCCCCGATTTGGCGGGTGCAGCATCGATGCCGGCGGCAATGGCGGGTTTATCGCAGAGGCGGCCACCGATGAATGGGGAGAGGGGCTGGTGGACGCCATCCATTTTACCGAACAATTTTACCGGGACGAATTTCCGAAATACAAGGCCGGTTTTGAAGATAGAACCACCACCATTATCCGGCATGACGACGTGCTGGAAGATCACCGGGCCGTGAAACTGGTTCGGGGGGTGCCCAGGGTGCCCCAAGGTAAAACCGACAAAGCCGGGGAGCGCCACGGTGACAGCACCATTGCCGGGCTGTTGGCGGATTTCCGGAGCCGGAACGCATCCGGCGGCCCCATAGAATACCAATCCACGGCAAAACGCCGTTTTACCCAGCGAGGAACCTGGTAATGCAGCTATATGACCAGTTCAACCGACCCATAAACAGAGAAAAAGCCCCGGCCCGCCGGACCCTGGCCGCGGCGCCCTTAATGGACGCATGGCGCGAATACGTGGCCGCCGGTCTCACCCCCGAGCGCCTGGCCTCTGTTTTCCGTGAAGCCGATGCCGGTGACGTGGCCCGCCAGGCCCAGCTGTTTGAACAGATGGAGGAAAAAGACGGGCACATCCTGGGGGAGCGGGGCAAACGGGTCAATGTGATTTTAGACGTGGATTTCACCGTCAAGCCGGCATCCGAGGATGCCCGTGACGTCAAGGTGGCCGATTTTGTCACCGGCTACCTGGACAACCTCACCGACTACCCGGACGTGCTCACCAGCCTGCAGGATGCCGTGGGCAAAGGCTACAGCGCCCTGGAGATCAACTGGGACGTGTCCGAAGGCCAGGCCCTGCCCGACAGGTTTGAATTTGTGGAGCAAAAACGGTTTCTGTTCACCGACGATGCCGGGGTTCTGTGCAAGATACCGCGCCTTTTAACCGATGAGCACATCATGGGCGTGGAGATCCCGGCCTGGAAAATGCTGTTTCACCGCTATGGCGGTAAGAGCGGGCACCCGGCCCGGTCCGGTATTTACCGGGTCTGTGCATGGATGTTTCTGTTTAAAAATTACAGCCTCAAGGACTGGGTGATCTTCTGTGAAGTCTACGGCATGCCGCTGCGCCTGGGCAAGTACGACCCCGGCGCCAGTGGTGATGACAAGGACGCGCTCATCGCCGCCATCTCGTCCCTGGGTTCCGATGCCGCCGGTATTATCTCCAGCTCAACCCAGATCGAATTTGTGGAAAACGCCAAGGGCAAGGCCACCGGGGACCTGTATCAGGCCCTGGCTGATTTTGCCAACCGTGAAAACTCCAAGGCGATCCTGGGACAGACCCTGTCCGCCGAGGTGGGAGACAAGGGCTCGTATGCCGCGGCCAAAACACACAACGAGGTACGCCTGGATCTGGTCAAGGCCGATTCCCGGGCACTGGCCGCCACCATCCGTCACCAGTTGATCCGGCCTATTGTCGGCTTTAACTTCGGATGGGATACACCGGTACCTAAATATGAGGCGCCCTGGGAGGAGTCCGAAGATCTCGTGGCAAAAGCCACATGGATCGGTGAGCTGCTCGATCGGCATGTGGAAATGCCCCTGCCCTGGCTGCGCACTGAATTTGCGATACCCGAGCCGGACAAAGACGAAACCGTCGTGGGCCGGGCCATAGACACCCCGGATGTGCCCACCACCGCCAGGATAACAGCCAAACAGCCGGCGTTTACCGCACAGCAGCAGGCTGTTGAGGACCTGGTCACCGCCACCCTGGCCGATGTACCCGCGGCACTTTCCGGCATCACCGAACCGATCCGGCGCCTGCTGGCCGGTACCGTCTCCCTGGAAGCGTTCCGGGATGAACTGTATGCGTCATTTTCGGACACGGACCCGTCCGAACTGGAAGAGATCCTGGCACGGGTCATGTTCGCCGCCGAAATGCACGGGCGGGCAGCGATTAACAAAACGGTGAACGAGAAATGAGCGAATTTTGAATAACGCCCTGACAGGCCCGAATTTAAACGATCACCCTTTTACACGGGGCATTGCATGTACTGCAAAGTCGTTAAACAAACCTCGATAGATTTAAACACGGTTTAGACGGTCTTTAACCGGCCTGAGAAGGCCAAAACCAGCGATTAGCCGTTAGCCCTTAGCCCTTAGCTAAAAGCCAACAGCTAAAAGCCAACAGCTAAAAGCTAACAACCCAGGACCCCATGGACAAAACCATCGACAACATCACCATCGAGCCCCTGCCCTTCGAGGAAGCCATTGAGTACTGGGCCGATCGGCTGCCCCTGACCAGGGAGGCCCTCACCGGTCTGGCCAAGGCTGCCCGTGACCGGGCGTTCATGGTGGCACGGGTATCGTCCATGGATATCATCAAAGATCTCCACACGGCCGTGGAAAAAGCCCTGACCGACGGGGAGACCCTGGCGGACTTTGCCGGGCGCCTGGATGAGATCATGGCCACCCGCGGCTGGGAGGGTCTTGCACCATGGCACATGGAGACCGTTTTCAGAAACAACATCCAGACCGCGTACAGCGTGGGCCGCTACGACCAGATGATCGGCAGCCGGAAAAACTTCCCGTACTGGGAATACGATGCCGTAAACGACAGCGCCACCCGGCCCACTCATGCAGCCCTGGACGGCAAAATTTTCCCGGCGGATCATAAATTCTGGGATACCTGGTTTCCGCCCAACGGCCACCGGTGCCGGTGCAGCGTCAACCCGGTACATAAGTATGTGGCCGAGGAAGATTTCCTGACCGTGGAAACCGAGGATCCCACCGGCGGGCTCATCGAACCAACAGACCCGGTCTCGGGCGTTCGCCTGCCGGCCCGGCCCCTGATCCCGGATCCCGGATGGGATGAAAACCCGGCCAAGCGGCCCTGGCAACCGGACCTGTCAAAATATCCGGAGGAGCTGGTCGACCAGTTTAAGGAGATGGAAAAGGGTAGGGGCAATTCATGAATTGCCCTTACACGAATTGCCCCTACATTAAAGAGGAGAGAACCAGATGAAAACCATCATCACCGCCCGCAGCACACTTTCCGCCATCACCGCCAAGGACGGCAAGGCCCCTGAATGGTTCCTGCTGTTTTCGGCCGGATGGAATGAGGTCGAGGGCCAGGGCAAGTTCCTGGTAGACGAAACGGCCCACCGGATTGTCGCGGCCTACCTGAAACGCCGGGGCAATGACCTGGTCATCGATTACGAACATGCCACCGTGGACGGGACCAAGGCCCCGGCGGCCGCATGGATCACCGATATCCGCTGGGAAGAGGGCCGCGGCATCATGGCCCGGGCACGCTGGACCGATGAGGCGGCCGGGTATATCGCCAAGGCGGAGTATCGTTATTTTTCACCGGTATTTTTTATCCGGAAAACCGACCACCGCCTGGTGGCCGTGCACTCTGTGGCGTTGACCAACGCGCCCAAAACCAATCATTTGACCCCGATACTGGCCAAGCTGGTCCCGGGGGAACCAAAGGAGGAAGAGGCTATGGAATTTTTAAAGAAACTGATCGCAAAACTGGGACTGGCCGAGACCGCCGCTGAAGACGATGTGCTGGCAGCCGTGGCAACGCTGGCGGACAAAAAGCCGGAAACGGTGGAAGTGGTGGCCAAGGACATCTTAACAGCCCTGGAGCTTACCGGTGATGAAGACACCAGCGCAGTGGTGGCGTCCATTCATGCCCTGCGCCAGCAGACCAAGGGCACCGTGTCCCGGGTCGAGTTCGACCGTCTCCAGGGCCAGCTGGCCCAGCAGGATGCGGAAAAGATCGTGGCCAAGGCCATGACCGACGGCAAGATCACGCCGGATCAAAAGGACTGGGCCATGGATTATGCCAAGAGCAATCTGCCCGGCTTCACCCTATTTGTGGTCAAAGCGCCGGTGGTGATCCCCGTGAAAAAACTGCCCGGCAAAAAAGACGATGAGGCCGCCCTGGTCAATGATACCACCCTGACCGTGGCCAAAATGATGGACGTGAGCGAGGAGGACATCAAAAAGTACGGAAAGTAAGGGCAAGTCTTCATGTAAGGGCAAGTCTTCATGTAAGGACAATTCTTCATGTAAGGACAATTCATGAATTGCCCCTACAAACCGCCAACAAACAACAACCTCGAAAAGGAGGAACCAATTATGACAGCTTTAGCAGCAGACAAACAAAACCCGCAGAGGCGCGATGGAAACGCCCTCGGTTTTCCCGTCGCCGCCAGCGCGTGCGTATACGCAGGGGCACTGGCATGCGTCAATGCCGCCGGCTACGCCCTGGCCGGGTCCGACACCGCCGCCTTGATTTTTGAAGGGGTGGCCGATGAGCAAAAAGACAACAGTGCCGGCAGCAACGGAGACCTGACCGTGACACTCCTCCGCCGGGGCCTGTTCAAGTGCATCCTGGACACGGTCATCACCCAGGCCAACGTGGGAGACAATGTATTCCTGGTGGATGACCAGTCCGTGGACCTGACGGGAAATGTGTCCCACGGCATTTACTGCGGGGTAATCGCCGGGTATATCGATACGACCCATGCCTGGATCGATATCGAGCCGGCCATCGCCTTTGCCGACATCGCCACCCACATTGCCGATGCCAGCGCGGCCCATGCGGCCAGCGCCATCTCCATTGCCGATGCCGGGGCGCACACGGCCCAAACTGAGGCGGAAGCGGCAATGCAGGAAATCTATCAGCATATTTTAACCACGAAGGGGCACCTGTCTATTCCCATGCCGGTCATCACCGAAGCCGGGGTGGCCCTGGCCGTGTTTGCCAATGCTTCCAGCGCAACCCCCGGTTTCTGTGCGACCGCCAAGGGGATGGGGATTCGATGGAACAATCACGCCAATCCGGGCGGCGTGGCAGTCAAGATCCCCGTCCCGCCCGACGCCGATGTCGCGGCCAACATGACCCTGAACATTCTGGCGGCAAAAGTCGGGGCAACGGAGGCTGATGCGGTGACGTTTACCGTGCTGGCCTACAACAACGACGTGGACGCCCTCTATGACGCTGATGTCGATTTTGGCGGGGCAACCAGTGCCATGGGCGGCACCACTGCAACCAAAACCATTCAGCACGTCACCCTAACCCTGGCCCTGGCGAATCTCACGGCTTACCCGGCCGCCATCGAACTTGTTATCAACCCCACCGATGGAAAGCTGGAAACAGACGATGTGATCCTGCTGGCCGCCTGGATTGATTATCAGCGGAAACTTTTAACGGCGTAACCAAAAAACAGTAGGGACAAGCCCATGAATTGCCCCAACATGTAAGGGCAATTCATGAATTGCCCCTACGAAAAGGAGAAAACACCATGCTCGTAAATAAAAGCAGTCTCACGGCGGTTTTCATCACCTTGAAGACCACCTTCAATAAAGCCTTTGATACGGCGCCGGCCCTGTGGAAAAAGACCACCATGCGGGTGCCGTCCGGATCCGGCCAGAACGATTACGCCTGGCTGAGCCGATTTCCCAAAATGCGCAAATGGATCGGTGAAAAAGTGATCAAGGCCCTCAAGGCCCATAATTACACCGTGGTCAATGACGACTGGGAGGCCACCATCGCCGTGAACCGAAACGACATCGAGGATGACAACCTGGGCATTTACGGCCCCATGGCCCAGGAGGCCGGTTTCAGCGCAAAGCAGCTCCCCGATGAGATCGATGCCGATCTGAAAAACGACGCCTTTGCCAGCGAATGCTATGACGACCAGTATTTTTACGACGATGACCACGAAGTGGCCGGGGCCAGCGTCTCCAACCTGGGCA
Organism: uncultured Desulfobacteraceae bacterium; assembly: GCA_964418755.1. Classification (GTDB taxonomy): domain Bacteria; phylum Desulfobacterota; class Desulfobacteria; order Desulfobacterales; family 4572-123; genus 4572-123. The sequence continues at coordinate 10,875 of CAYQNS010000019.1, read as the reverse complement.
CCGCGGCCCTGTCCGCTGCCACCACGGCCGGCGCCCTGGCCAGCTATGGTGCCGCCCGGACCGCCATCATGAACTTTAAGGATGATGAAGGCCGGCCCCTGGGGCTGATCCCCGACCTGCTGGAAGTGCCCCCGGCCCTGGAATCCGTCGGTCGACTGTTGACGGTGAATCCGAAACTGACCGATGAGTCTCCCAACCCATGGGTCGGCACGGCCGAGCTGGTGGTCAATCCCCGGCTCACCAGTACAACGGCCTGGTTTCTCCATGTGACCACCCGTCCCGTGAAACCCTTTGTCTACCAGGAACGGAAAAAACCGGTGTTTGTCCAGCAGACCACCCCGGATTCCGACGGCGTGTTCATGCGCAAGGAATTCAAATTTGGGACCGAGGCCAGAGCGGCCGGCGGGTATGGGCTGTGGCAGCTGTCCTACGGGTCTACCGGCGCGGGATGATCCTTGAATTTTAAATGATGAATGATGAATTGTGAATGGACGCGGTCCCACAATTCATCATTCAAATAACGGAAGCTATTAGCCATTAGCGATTAGCTTTTAGCTAAAAACCCAAAACCCAACATGTAAGGGCAATTCATGAATTGCCCCAACACCCAGAGGAAAGGAGTAACCGTGATTATAATATCATCCACGCGGGAAGGGTTCCGCCGATGCGGCCTGGCCCATCCCAAAAAATCAACGGAGCACGCCGATGATGCGTTTTCCAAAAAGCAGTTGGCGGTCCTTGCCGCCGAGCCCATGCTCACCGTCCAGGTGGTTGAAGATGAGGAGACCATCACCACGTCCCCGCTCTTGAAAGATCTGACGGTGCCCCGGCTCAAAGCCCTGTGTACTGATCTGGAGATCACGTACAGCCCGGCTGATAAAAAAGCGGACCTGATTGCCCTGGTCGAAAAACACACGGCTGAACCGCCGGCGGAAAAACCACCGGCCGAGCCCCCGGAGGAATAAACCATGGCCTACTGCACCCAGACCGACATCCTTGAGCTCATGAGTTCGGCGGACCTTGTCGATGTCACCGATGATGCCGACGCCGGGACTGTAGACACCGATGCGGTTGATCGGGCCATTGCCGATGCCGATGCCGAGATAGACGGGTTCTGTGGTGAGCGGTACCCCGTGCCGTTTACCACCGTGCCCGACATCATCCGCAAGATGGCCGTTGACATGGCCATCTATAATCTCTATGCCCGGCGCCGGGGCGCGCCCGAAGACCGCAAGATTCGCTATGACGCGGCCATCGATCGCCTCACGGCAGTGGCTGCCGGCACGTTTTCTTTAGGGGCCGATGATCCGGACGGCGTACCGTCCGAGGGCAATGCCCCCACCATCAGCAGCAGCACGCGGATCTTTTCACGGTCCAAAATGACAGGATTTTAATGGTCGCCATTAAATACAAACTATCCGAGATCAAAGCAATATCGGGCATCGACAGGGCGGCGGCCCACATGGAAAACATGCAGCCGGCACTGAAAGATTGCGGCCTGGTTTTGATCCGGTCGATTGCAAAGAATTTCAAGGCAGGGGGCCGCCCGAAACGCTGGAAAAAATCCGCCCGGGCCAAACGATCCGGGGGTCAGACCCTGGTGGAAACGGCCCGGCTGAAAAACTCCATCACCATGGAAGCCACCGGCCGCCGCCTCACCGTGGGCACCAACGTGAAATATGCCCGCATCCATCAGCTGGGCGGCCATATCAGCGCAAATGTCACCGTCAAAAAGCACTGGCGAATCATGACACGGGCATTCGGCAAAAGAATACCGGCCCGCTCGGTCATGGTACGCAGCCACAAACGGCAGATGAGCACGGACATACCGGCCCGGCCTTTTCTCATGGTCCATCCGGCGGATTGGCGCATATTTAAACGCATTATCGTCGATTATGTGACGGAAAAATAACGGAAGCTATTAGCCATTAGCGATTAGCTTTTAGCTAAAAACCCAAAACCCAAAACCCATAACCCGGAGCGCAGCGACCTATGAAAGCCCTTTTAACAGCCATTAAATCCAGCTTGAAAACCCAGGTCACGGCCGTGCGCGATCGCGACGTGTTTGTGGTGGAGGATGCCGACGTGCTGCCGGCCGGTGCCGGTTTTCCCGCCATCGGGATTAAAGACGGCGCCATCTCGCGCAAGCGCGTGGCCGTGGATCTGCGGGAGGTCGCCTGCACGGTGCAGATGATCTGCTATGTGCGCCTGTCCAAACCCGAGGCCGCGGTCATGGGCTGGGGCACCACCCCGGGGGTCCTGGACCTGGCAGATGATATTTTAACGGCCCTGGAGGACAATTACCTCTCCATCACCGGCATGCACACGGCCGAGTGCCGGTCAGAGCAGGCCAGCGAGCTGTACGGCGATGAAAAAGAAGCCCTGCAGCGGAAGATCTTAACGTTTATCTACATCAAGGATGAATAACAGCTATTAGTCGTTAGCTATCAGCTATTAGCTAACAGCCAACAGCTAAATGCTAACAGCTAAAGGAGTTTTATCATGGCATACCCAATACACGGCAAAGTGGCCCGGGTGGACAAGGGCGGCACAGACATGGCCCATACCACGGGCTGGGACATCACGGCCAATGTGGACATGGACGAAATCACGGCCCAGGGCGATGACTGGAAGGACTTTATAGCCGGGTGCGCGGAATGGGACGGCAAGATCGACTGCCTTTTCGACCCGTCCAATACCGAACAAAAAGCCCTGATGGACAACATCATCGCGGTCACACCGGGCACAAAGCTCACCGATGTCAAGTTCGAACTGGAAGATTCGGGAGATTATTTTTCCGGGGACCTGTTCGTCACCAGTTTTCCGGTGACCACCTCCATCGGCGGCAAGGTCACCTGCTCTTTCAGTTTCAAGGGCAGCGGGGCGCTGACCCTGACCATTGCGTAAAACCGTAGGGGCAATTCATGAATTGCCTTTACTCATGAATTGCCCTTACTAATAGCCAAAAAAGGAGTTACCCCATGTCTGTCACCCACGGCAAAAAAGCCAACGTGTTCAAATGGAACAAAACCGCCGGTGACCTGTCCAGCGAGGCCTGCACCGAATCCGGGTCCCAGGCCCAGATCACCGATGCGGCCAAACGGCTGCTCAACCCCAATGCCGACATCACATTCACCGACAGCGGCGGGGCCAACATGCTGCGCATCAACCACGCCTCGGGAATCGCCTATTTCGACGACACCGTCACCGTGGTCACCGCCACCGGTACCGGCGCCTATGTGACGGCGGCCAACCTGATCAAGGTCGGCTATCTCTATGACTGGGACCTGTCCGTGGACCTGGGCCTGGCCGAGAAAACCGTGTTCCAGGATGACTGGAAGGACTGGTACCCGGGCCTTGCCGGTGCATCCGGATCCGCCGGCGGGTTCTTTGCCGGCAGCAACTGGTTTGACGACCTGGTCGACACCATTGACGGCACCATGGAAAAGTTTTTATTGCAGCTCTTTACCTATGATCCGGACAACGATCAGACCGGGGACCATTACAACGCCTGGGTCATGTTTTCCAGTGTCAATGTCAACGCCCCCCTGGGCGAAATGGTCAAAGAGAAAAAATCGTTTGCCGTATGCGGCATGCCCGTATTTGTGCCGAATGTATAACCCGGCAAAATGTAGGGGCAATTCATGAATTGCCCCTACATGAATTGCCCCAACTAGGAGATAAAATGGAATTAACCAAATTATTGGAAACCAAAACCCCGGATCTGACCATCCGTGTCGATTTCAAGGGTTTTGAACTGGAACTGGCATACATCGACAAACCGGGCCTGGAGGCCCTGGTGGGCCGGGCAAAGACCCGCACCTGGGACCGGAAACACCAGATGGCCGAAACCATCGACGAAAAAAAACTGGTCCGGGGCCTGGCAACGCTGATCAAGGGCTGGCACGGCCTGTCACTGGGTCACCTGGCAACGCTTCTGCCCATTGATATCATCGACCGGGATGCCGATGCACCGGTCTCTTTTTCTGCCGAAAACGCGGCCGTACTCATCGCCCAGGTCTACGGCCTGGATGATTTTATCATCGACACGGTCACCGACCTCCAGATCTTCCGGGCCGAAAAGATGGAGACGGAAAAAAAAAACTGAGTGACTTCGCACGGCAGTGGGCCAAACTGGGCCGGGATCCGTGCGAAGAATGCGACAACGCCCTGGCCGACGGGCTCATCGAAACCCAGGAATGCAGCACCTGCAAAACCGTCCGTCTGGCCCCTGAAAATACTCCGGCCTGGAACCTGTACTGCGAAATGTCTCCCCTGCTGTTTGACGGCATGGGCGGCATCAACACAGGCCTGATCCGCTGGCACACGGAGATGATGGGCCTCACGGCGCCCTGGCAAATACGCGAGATGCTGCAGAAAATCGGGGCCATTGTGGCCGTCCAGCGCGAAGAATGTAGGGGCAATTCATGAATTGCCCATACACCCAAAACCCAACACCCAGAACCCAAAACCCGGAGCGAAGCGACCAATGTCCGATCAGAGCATCAACCTCACCATAGAAGTAGATGACAACGGATCCGTAAAAATCCGGCAGTTCGGAGACAAAACCGTTCGTACCACAAGGGATGTGGTCAATAAGTCGGGTTCGCTTTTAAAAAAGATCCAGTCCCGCATGGGGGCCGTGGCCAGGGCGGCCGGCGGCATCATCCGCAAGCTGTTCAGCCTGAAAACCATGGCCCTCGGCGCCCTGGCAGGATGGGGCGTAAAAAAACTGATGTCCAGCTTTATCGATGTCGGATCCTCCATGGACATGATGAAACTCTCCCTGGACACCATCACAAAGGGCAAAGGCGAACAGTGGTTCAGGGAGCTCAACGAGTGGGCTCTGAAAATGCCGATCAATACCAAGGTGGCCATCAACGCATTTACCCAGATGCGGGCCATGGGCCTGGAACCCACCATCGAACAGATGACCACCCTGGTGGATACCACCAGCGCCCTGGGCGGGCAGTCGGATACCTTGCTGGGCATCTCCCGTGCCCTGGGCCAGATGGCCACAAAAGGCCGGGTTTCCACCGAAGAGTTATTGCAGCTTGCCGAGCGGGGCGTGCCGGTATTTCAGATCCTCAAGGAAAAGCTGGGCCTTACCAACGAAGAGCTGGGCAAGATCGGAACGCTGGGGCTGGATGCGCAAAAAACCATCGGCACGCTCATCGAGGGCATGGAAGAGCGGTTCGGGGGCCAGAGTGAAAAGATGCAGGGCATGTGGGCCGGGCTCATCGAGAGCCTGAAATCCTTCTGGAGCGAATTCCAGCGCATGATCATGGACTCCGGGGTCATGGAATACCTGGAGAAAAAACTCTCCGCCATCATGGCCAATATCGAGGGCTGGTACAAGGACGGCACCATGCAGGCATGGGCGCAGAGCATTGCCAATAGTGTAACGGCCATCGCCGATACGCTCTGGAGCTATATGACGGGGATCTGGGAAAGGCTTCCGGAATGGTACCGGGGGGCCAGCGAGTGGATCTACTGGATGATCGAGGATTTGAAACCGCTGGGGGCCGCACTCGTAAGAATCATCAACTTTTTGGATAGGATGATTAGTCAATATCAAAAATGGAAAACCGTCCTGGTCGGAAATAGTCTTTCGGGAGCAGGAATGGAAGATTTAATTCAAAAAATAGGCGGGTCTACCCCCGGCACCGACAGCGACGGCGGTTTCTCCATCGACAGCGCGCCCCAGTTCGCCAAGGGCACCGGCCCCTCCGGCCTGCCCTACACCGGCCTGTTCTACGGCCACAAGGGCGAAATCATCAAAAACCCGGCCGAAAGCGCGGCCGAACGCCAGGGCGCCGGCATCAATATCACCGTGGCCCCCACCTTCATGACCGGTGACCGGACCGCGGCCCGGTCCGTGGCTGCCGAGATCAGCCGCGAACTGAAACAACTGAATTTGAGATGGGGGACATCATGAAAAAGGGTCCTTCGGCCTTCAGTAAGGGCAATTCATGAATTGCCCCAACAACCAGGAGCGCAGCGACAATGAGCCAGATCACCATCTACCCAACCAACATTTTAGAATCCGGCACCGTGACCGTCACCGGGGATCCGGACAGCGGCTACCCCGAGGCCCGGATCCATGACCGGTCCATCGATTTTCTGTGGAAAGATACCGTCACCGAAGCCAAAGACTTTCACGTCGACCAGGGCGCATCGTCCCTGGACGTGGATTTTCTGGCCGTGGCGGCCCATAATTTTGACGGTGAGGACCTGGAGTGGCAGCACTCGGACGATGACGCCGCCTGGACCGACGCCGCGACCGACTGGACCCAGGCCGATGACGACCTGATTATCAAAACCCTGTCGGCCGCCCTGACCCACCGGTACTGGCAGCTTACCCTGACCTCCATGGCAAACCCGCAATGCGCCGAGATCTTCATGGGGGTCGGCTACAGCTTCGATGTCCAGGCCCCCCGGCCCCCGTCCGGCCGTGACCTGGACAATGTCCAGTGGAACCGCACCGTGGGCGGCTCCGAGCGCTCCACAAAATTCGGCCCGGTGCGCCGATCACGAACCTACTCCCTGTTTCTGTCCGCGGCCGAGCTGGTTCAGTTCGATCTGGCCATGGCTTACCTGGATGATTACAGCAACCCCTTTTTTGTAACCGATCACGCCGGGGACACCTTTTTTGCCCGCCTGGCCGGCCCCCCGAATATTAACTGGGACCACAAAACCCACACCCACATCAGCCTGAGTCTTTTGGAGGTATTGTGAGCCTGTCCGCCTATAATGTCACGCGCATCGATGCCCCGGCCGTGGAGCCGATCCGGCTGCTCACGATCGAGTTTGACGGCCTCACCCTGTATCTGTGCGATCGCATATGGGGATCGGGCGCTGAGCGCTGCCTTTTCGACGACCAGGTCTACGAGCCCCTGATCCTGTCCTGGAACACCATTGATCACGGCAAGATCGACCCCATCGACTACACCCTGGAGCCATCCGGCGCCGGGTTTGCCGTGGACAATACCATGCCCGTGGGCGGTGCCGCCAATTTCACGGCCCTGTTCGCTAGCCACGATCCGCATTATGCCACAATTACCGTCTCTGAAATATTGGATGGAGAACAGGTAGACGTAGCCGGCGCTGCTGCCAATATTGATTTTACAGAATATACCGAGGTCGATGCCGGTGGCCGTGTAGCCGTTATAGCAGGTACAATAACGGTCGCAGATATGGCATTGGGCGAGGTCGGTTATGTATATAAAGCATTGACAATGCCTACTGTTTTTAAAATCGATTTAAAGACCAGTTTGAATAATGATTCCTATTTGGATAAAACAGAGATGGCAGTATGTGGGTTCGGAGATGGTATAGATGAGATAAGTGAATGTAGTAATGGGATATTTGTGCAGTGGTTTCATCAGACCACATATATAATGGCAATAAATTGTATTATAGGCGGTAACAAAACACAGGTGCATGAATCTGGGTTTGCAAGCAATACCAATTATTATTTAACTATTAATTACGATAATACCATAGGGGATTACGGGCAGTTATTATGCGCGATATATACTGATTCGGCCAGGACAATATTAAAAGAAACGTTAACACTTGACCTGCCTGGATTAATGCCGGAACTGGCATATCATTATGTTTTAAGTTCTTTAAATTCGATTTATAATACTGATACCAATTTAGTTGTGCAAGATATGGAAATGGAAACCTTTCCGACATATAAAGGTCCTGTTGCCGCCGATAAAATCGACCTGTTCAAGGGCAAAATAGAGGATTTCCCCTCCATGGCCACAGACCGGGTGGAGATCACCTGCAGCGGCATGGAGCTGGACATCGCCCACCGCTTCCCAGTGAGCATCTGCAACACCACGGATTATGCCGGGGCCGATCCCGACGATATCGGCAAGATGCTGCCCGTGGTCTATGGCCAGGCCCGCAAGGTGCCGGCCCTGGCCGTGGATGCCGGTGGCAAGACCACCATCGTGACCGACTGGACCGACACCAGCCCGGGCAACAGCGGCACCGCCGATGTCACCGACGGCGCCTACCTGCCCAGCGGGGCGTTTATCCTGCAGATCGACAGCGAACAGATCTCCATTGCCTCCCGCGCCGGCAACACGTTGACCCTGGCCGCCGCCGACGCCCGGGCCTATGACAGCACCACCGCCGTGGACCATGACCTGGGATCGGCATGCGCCGAGATCCAGACCTCTTACGTCTACACTGTGGCGGCCCACCCGGTGAAAGCCATCGATGCCGTATATGTGGACAATATCCGCCAGACCACCGGGTTCACGGCCTATACGGGCCAGACCGGTGATGAGCTGGCCGGGTATGAGGATCTGGCCGTGGTCGCGTTTTCCGCGCTGCCGACCTTCCTGAAACAGGTCAATGTGGACATCAACAATACGCTTGACACGGATGATGCCGGCCATGATCATACTGGCAGTAATTTATATCATCGGTGGAATATAGATCGCATTGCATCAACAAGTGGAACAATTACAAACGCCAATAATATCATAGATGGCAGCCTGACTACTTATACGGGGTTCAATTCCCACCTGGCTTATGTGTGGATGAATTCTATATATAACCAAAACCCGGGCGGTATCCCGATAAAAATCCGCTTAGGGATACAATGTCATACGATGTTAGCCGGAAATACTATAGCATTCGGATTTTGCGGGCAAAGTTTATCGGTGGGCGGGGCCGCCGCCTCTAATAATTTTTATCAAAGTAATTGGTTAACCTTATCAAGCAGTTTTAATACCTGGGCGGAAGTTAATGCTGCATATGCCATGGTCACGCAATCTCTTGGTTCGGGTTCTATTGGCGTGATAGAAATTTACGCCGAGTTTGAATATGCGCCGGAAGCTCATGAGGATAGCGCCGATGTATCCCTGACCGGCACGGTCACAATGTCAGGCAATACCACCGCCGAAACCGTCATCGGCAACCGGGTGTCCGCGGACGTGGACGGGTATCAGGATGATGGCGCCGGCACCTACACCGGCACCCCGGCCGCCCTCATAGAGCGGCCCGATCACATCCTCAAACACCTGCTCATCGCCCTGTGCGGCCTGACCTCCGCAGAGATCGATGCCACCACCTACGCGGCCGCCGGCACCTTTTATAATACAAACAGCTATACCCTGGCCTTTGCGATCCTGGCCCGGCCCAACGTGCGCGACCTGGCGGGCCGCATCGCGCATCAGAGCAAATCCATCGAGTACTGGGCGGCGGGCGTGCATCACCTGAAGCATATCCCGGCATCCGAGAGCACGGACAAAACCCTGACGGCCCACCGCATCGACCTGTCTCAGATCTGGATCAGCTACACGGACCGGGCCAATATCCTCAACGCCCTGTCGGCCCGGCATGCCCGCGACTGGTCCGGATGCGAGGACGATGCCGAGGCGGACCGGGCCGTGGTCATCGCCGATGACAGCACGTCCGATACAAAGTACGGGACCCTGGTCGGTGAGCAGCTCACGTACCCTTATATAATAGGAGCAGCCCAGGCCCAGGCCGTGCTCGACTGGGTCATCGGGGACCTGGCCGCCCCACGCCTGATTATCGAGCTGGCCGGCGGCTATTACCTGGCCGATATCCAGCGCGGACAGACCATTGCATTTGTATTCGATGCGGACAGCGCCCTTGACAAGGCCCTTTTGGGCCTGGTCACCAGCACCACCGACCAGTTCCGCGTCATCGACCGGATCAGCCGCCCCGACGGGGCATTGCAGATCCAGACAATCAAAATTTAAATGATCGTTAATTACGTTTTAAAGGAGGTTTTCATGCAACGAAAAATCGGTTTTATACCGGCCATGCTGGCCATTATTGCCCTGACCCTGGCCCTGGCCGTCAGTGCATCGGCGGGGACCTGGATCAACAATACCAGCCGCAATATCATGACCCCGGGAACCGACGGCGGGCTTATCCTGGTGTCTCCCGGGGATTCAGTCGCCACCGTCTATGTACCCACCGATGGCGACCTGACAAGGACGGCGGCCACCCCTTATTATAATCCCGTCGCTGTCCGGCACACCGTCACGTCCACCGGATCTGGCGATGACCAGACGGTCACCCTGCTGGGCACCGGCACCCCCTCCCATATCTATATATGGAAGGTCACCGGCGGCCCGGTATCCGTGTTCTATGACGCTGTGGCCAACACCCCGGCCGTGGCCATCCTGCGGGCCGGCGACCGCTTTCAGCACGACATCCGCCGGCGCGCAGCCACCCTGGTCCTGCAGTTTGCCGCATCCGGCACCTGTGAAATACTGGAAACCAACGAGGCAATAGAATAGGAGGCACCATGCAAAAACGAATTTTAACAGCAGTACTGGCCCTCCTGATCCTGATCGTTGCCTGGCCGGCAATCGCAAAAATGAAGATGGGACCCGATGGTACGAGAACAAGTTTGGAGCTTGGGACAACCGATGACGTTACGTTTGGGTCCATCGACACCGGGCAGGGGGCCAATGAACTTTACGACATGGATCAGAATGTCCAAACGACCGATGACGTTGAGTTCGGGTCTGTAAGTGCTGGGGGTATGGTCTATGACAACATTTATGCCATTGGCCAGGCGGGGCAGGCCGGGTTTGGTGTGGCAGCATATAACGGCACGTTGCCAGCCGGGTTTACGGTGCTCACCGGATCGGCCAACCCGCTATCCCCGAATTTTGGAAACTACCAATATTCGGATGATTCCATAATGGTCTGGATACCCAAATTTTATTATAAAGTCCACACCGGTGCCGAGTTATCCGTTAATACAATCGAGATTAGGGGAGCTGGCTATTTTACCGATACAGCCGCCGCCAATACTGCCGGGTACGCCCTTCACCGGGCGTTTATAGATGGTGGCAGTGAGCAGGATGG
>CAYQNS010000018.1:26847-36613 GCA_964418755.1 uncultured Desulfobacteraceae bacterium | reverse complement strand
GGGTCAAACCGATTTTCCAGGACCGGTAATCGCTGTCATAGGCATCTTCCACAGAGTCCGACACTCCGTCCCCCAGGCCATTGAGGCCGTAGCTCCCATTTAGATCCAGTTGGGGCCAACGTTGATTTTTGGCATACCGGATCAAAATTTTTTCTTTTTCCACCTTTTCAAGGGCCGATAAGTATTCCGGCCGCCGTTCAAGGGCGATTTTCATGCTTCCGGCAAAATCCGGTTTGATTCCGGCGGCCTTGAAATAGTTGTCAAAATCAATATCAAGGGCAGTATCCGTAGCAGAAGAAGAGATATAACTGCGCAGGGAATTCATGGCGGCCAGGTAGGCCTGCCGGGCTTTAATCTCCCAGGACTTGCGCTTGGCCAGACCGGCTTCAGCTTCCATCAGTTGGGTCTTGGCCATTTTACCCAAACGAACCCGCTCTTTGTTTTCTGCCAGTATTTTCTCTGCTATCAGAACTGAATCACAACGGATCTTGAGCTTTTCCCTGGCACTATAAAAATCCCAGCATGCCGCCGATGCACCGAAAACCACTTCGATAAGCTTAAGTCGATAGGACTGAAATGAGATATCGGCATCTTTTCTGGCCACCTTGATACCTGCCATGGGGGCCATCCCGGCATTTTTAAGCAAGGGCTGGGTTATTTCCAACCCCATATAGCTTTTATACTCCCAGTCTTCATCATAGACCTTGTCCTTGGACCCGCTCTGGGTGTATCCTATGCTAATGTCAGCGCCTGTGGGAATCTTGCCCTGAATCATAAAATTGACACTGTCGGTCCATTCATCGCTGTCGCTGCTGAATAGCAGAGAGGTTTTGTCATCCTGGGAATATTTTATTTTTTCCTGGCTGCGCTGAAATGAATTGACCAGTTCCGGCTCAAAAACCGACTGTTCCCGCCGGATATTTTCCCGGCTGATCATAAATTCCTGCCGCTGGGAATGAATGCTCTCGTTTTTTTCCACCACCGCCTGGATATATTCCTTCAGACCAAGGCGCCATGTTGACCCGGCGTCGGGTTCCACCGGGTCAATCGTTCCAGCAAAAACAACACCGGGCAGAAACAACAAGATTAAAGCATAAATGCTAATTCGCTTCATATTTCCCTTCAAAAGAACACCCGCGCCAATCCGTTGTCATCTTTAAAAATAATCGTTTCATGGATCCGCAAAAAACTTATAATGGGATTAAAAAGATAGGGCCGTTACCAGGTCCACCCCACCATGGCCGTGATCCCTCTTCTGTTATCAATATCCAGCCCTACATTCATGCGCAGCTGCCAGTCAAGAACTTCCGGAAAATACCGGACACCGATGCCGTATACGATATGGTATTCATCATCGGTGGACTGTTCATAATATTCGTCGGTGGCTGTTGACTTGACCAGCTCCACCGTGTTGCATCGTGTAACGCCGCCGATAACGGCAAAGTAGGTATTGGGGTAAAACAACTCCATACCGACCTTTGCGATGAGCCCCGTTTCAGTGCCGTCATCTTTATCGCCTAGGCTGCGATATTCATCATGGGGGCAGGAACCGCCATGGGTGTCGGAGGGCACATTGTCGTCCCCGTGAAAAACAAGGGGAACCACCAGGCCGGCAAAATAGGTATGGTCGCCTATTTTTATCTTCTCCTTGCCCACTTCCATACTGAAGTTATACGCCTCGGCGCCGCCGCCGTCCCCCCCGCCAATGGCGTAATACCAGGCAAAAGCAGGTGCAGACAGAAAAAAAACAACCATGACCGATACCGTAAAAACAGCTTTCTTTCTCATAACGATGCCTTTCTATTCAGAACAATTAGCGTTAACCATTATTTTGCGGACCTTGGACCTGATCTGCTGAAAAAATTCTTTATCGAAATATCTGATAAAACCAAAGGCCGTCTGTCCGCCGCTGGCAGAGATAAAGCATCCGGAGGTGCTGTGCGATCCTTTGTCGTCTTCTTCATCCGCCGCATTGATAGTCACTTTCACCTCATCCGTATCATAAAAACCATCCAAATCAGTCACTGTCAATGTAAATACGATCGGATTGTCGTTTTCCGTTGCCTCCTCTTCGTCGGGAAGGGCCGGAACCACAAAGGTGGCTTCACGGGTATCGGCATTATCCAGGGTAACTGTAAGGCCACCGGTCTGAACCCACTGATAGACAAACACCCCTTCAGGGTCATATTCCTTCGGACAGCTTAAAGTGACAACATCGTCAGGATCACCGGTCTGATCCTCTCCGGCGTCTGTCATGGGCGGCGCAGAAAGGCTTGAGCCGGCATTAACCGCAGAAGACAACGCATTGCAATTAACAACTGGAAGTTTTTCATCGAAATCAAAATCATATATCAGGCTCTGGATTGTATCAGCGTCATCTGTGCCCCACCAGTTCCCGGACAAATCCACTTCAGTGGTATCGTCATCAACCCAGTCATAGAGATAGATGGAAAAATCAGCATCCACATTTTCAATATCATTGGATTCAAACGTCAAATGACAATTAGCCTTCTGCCCCCTGGTCATCGCCACTATATTCCCGGGGCTCGTGTCATCGTCATCCGGGATATCGTATGAAAAATAATTTTCCCACACCTGGATCTCTGATACCCGGTCAGGGTCAATGGAACTGGATCCATCCAGGGTAACCGTGGTCCCTGTGCTCACGGTCTGGGGTGTTCCGGCATCAGCCGTCGGCGGATCAGCCATGGGGTCGTCGGCAACATTCACAATCACCGTATCAACGGATTCATTGCCTGCATCATCTGTTACCGTCAATTTAAAGACAATCGGTAGATATGCGACGGATGGCTCCGGATTAACGGTGGGTGTGATAAAATCCGGGTTCGGTGTGGTTGCACCCGTCAGTGTCACCCGTTCCTGTCCGGGGTCCGCCACCTCGGCCCACAGGTAGGATACAATGCTTCCGTCAGGATCCACTGATCCGGAACCGTCCAGAGACACCGGTTCGGCCCCGAATGCCGCCACCTGATCCGGGCCGGCACTTGCTGCGGGGCTTGTGTCGTCCGCATGTACCGTCAGATGCACGATATCATAAGCGCCCATCCCCGCATTATCCGTCACCGTTAACCGAAAAGCCAGAATTTCATCCTTGCTGACATCCGGTGCCGTAAAGATCGCCTTGGCCGAATCCCCATTAAAAAGCGTCACATAAATGCGATCTGCTTCCGCCTGATCGCCAAACGCCTGAGTCCACTGGTATGAGGCAATGCCGTCGTCGGCATCACTGGACCCGGAACCGTCGAGCTGAACCTTCAGACCTTCGTCGACAGTTTGATTTTCACCCGGATCTGCCACGGGCGCCTCGTTGATCCAGGTAACCGTCACCGTAGCTTCGTCGGTTGATCGAAGTCCGGTCATATCCGTCACTGTCAGGCGAAATACAACCTGGCTGGTCTGGGTCACATCGGGTGCCGTGAAGGTCCAATCCGATCCGGTGCCATACAAATAAACATCCGGTCCCGAGATCTGTTCCCATGCATAAGAAGAAATACTGTCCCCGGCATCCCCTTCAGTGGATCCCGATCCATCCAGGGTAACCCCTGTCTGGCCTTCATCAACCTCCTCGTCTCCGGTTTCAACCTCTGCCACTGCCGTGGGGGGTTGATTCGGCTCAGTGGCATCATCATCGATAATATTGACAACAACAATATCGGTGGATGATTGGAGAACATCATCTGTAACCGTCAGTTCAAATGTAAAGGTCTCGCCTTCTGCGGCCACATCCGTTACGGTAAAGCTGGGATTGGGAGAGGCCGGATCGATCAGGTCCACAGAGCCCCCTTCAGTCTTTTGCCATAGATAGGAAACAATAAAGCCGTCCGGATCTGGATCCGATGATCCTGTCCCGTCCAGGGTCACTTGAGTGCCCTCGGCAACCGTCTGCACATTTCCTGCATCAGCTGTCGGAGCCTGGTTTTCCGCTGCCAGATCGGTAACGGTTATCACAACGCTATCCAAGGAAAACGCACCGCTGCCGTCTGCCACGCTTAATTGGAATACATAGTCTTCCGCATCACCGGCAACAGGTGTCGGGGCAATAAACGAAGCGTATTCCCCGGTCACATCCTGGGACCATGTACCGGTCACATCCGTCGGGCCTGCCATCTGGCTCCATGTATAGATCAATGTCGCATCATCCCCGCCATCGGGATCAAAAGAATTAGATCCGTCCAGGGTGACCAGGGCCCCCTGGACTGCACTCTGGTCCGGCCCGGCATCGGCAACAGGGTCAACATTGTCCCAGGTCACATTCACATCAACCGTATCAACAGCCTGTATCCCCTGGGAATCGGTAACCGTCACCTGAAATGTCAGGGTCTCGTCCGCAGAAATGTTGCCCGGAACCGTAAATTGAGGGCTGACCGCATCCGGGTCACTAATATCAACAGCGATGCCCGTGATCTGTTCCCAGAAAAAAGATGACAGATTGTTATGGTAAACCATATTGACGCCAAGGGCGCTGCCATATCCTTCCGACGATGAACAGATGACGGTGTTTCCCGATACATCAACCGTCTCATCACCGGATTCCACATAGATGCCCTGCTGGTTGTTGACCAGATAGTTGTTTTGAATCTGCCCGGCATCGGGCGTTATCATTTTAACCCCGCACCGGGTATCATGGATGCGGTTGTTCTTGATATACGGTGTTCCGCCCTTCGTGCGGATACCGTCATTTTTGCCGTAACGGACAATACTGTTCTCAATCAATACGGATGCCGATTCACATCGAATAGACGCTTTTAGATCTGCATCCACATTGCCGTTGCCGGCATACTCAATGATACAATACTGCAACATGCACCCTGAACCATCTGTTTCATCCCAGGGTGTACTGGTTCCCGTAAACTCAATATGTCCCCAGTAATATGCCTTATCATCAATAGTAAACAAAATCGGACGCCCCTCTTCCCCTTTTGCCTGAAGGGTCCCGTCAACCTGAATCTGATATCCATTAGAGGAACCGGTTTCTTGAAATTCAACCACAACCCCGGGACCGATGGTCAGGGTAACTCCCTCGGCAATGGTAATATCACCGGTGACGACATGAGGCGTATTCGATTCATTCCAGGAAGTGTCGCTGGTAATATCCCCCGACACCTCGATGGCACCTGCCTTTGGAATAAAAATTACCGTCACGACCGTTAAAAAAAGAAGAGCTATCAAATTTGTTCGAATGTTCACTATCATTACACGCCTCTTTATCATATCTGCTTTTAAAAAAAATCTTGACCCAACCGGGTCAAGACCCTGAGCGTACAAACGGATTGCCTATCCATAATTAATCAAAAAGGCTTTGGACTGATCTGTCTTTCACAAAAAAATGGCTCCCGATGACAGGGAGCGAAGAGATGTTTATCAATGTCTGACAACACTGTCTTGTTGGGTCCATCAAACAATAAGAAACAATCATTTTTGATAGTCACAAATTCTATAATTTTTATCAAAACAATTGCAAATTGTCAAAAGATACTAAATATAAAATATTTTGGGATACTACCAGAAATGGCGGGGGTTCAGCGATGCCACCTTCCCCCCTTAAAAAAAAAGGGGAAGATAACTGCTAAAAATGCTTTTGCCGTTTTCAACGACCCTGCGGAAAAGGGATGAGACCGGTGACAAAACACCCGCCACCGCCGCCACCGCCTGAAGATGGCGGGCCGTCAATTCGCCAAAGCGTATTGGCCCCGAACATATTGGCGACCACGGCATCCATATATCCATCGTCGTTGATATCTGTCAGGGCCACATCCTGGCTCCGTGAGTTGCCCAATGCCTGGTAACTGGTTGAAAAGGTACCGTCGCCATTGCCGCGCCATACAGTATTGGCAAGTCCCAAATTTGTCACAAACGCGTCCAAATTTCCATCTTTATCAAAATTGGCCAAGGCCACTGCTGTACTTTCAAATGCCTCAAGTTCCTGGTTTTTGGTAAAATGGCCAGAACCATCATTTAACCAGACTGTATTAAAATCTGTCGGATTCTCGGTATCAAAATTAATATTCACCACAAATGCATCCAAATATTCGTCATCGTTCAAATATCCGAGGGCTACCCCCATGCTGCTTGAGTTACCCATGTCTGTGAGAGGGTCATTGGTAAAAGTGCCGCTGCCATCTCCCTTATTTATCCAGACCTTATTGGCAGAAGTGCCGGTATTCACCACAAACGCATCCAGATAACCATCATCATTCAAATATCCGAGGGCCACCCCCATGCTGTTTGAATTCCCGAGACCAGTGCCGGGTTCATCTCCATTTTGGTCTTTTAATACAAAATTACCGTTACCCTCATTCAGCCAAACTTCATTAGGCTGGCCATCCCGGTTGGTTACAAACGCATCTGGAAAATCATCACCATTTAAATCACCAAGAGCCACACCTGTACTGTTTGAACCGCCGGGAAGCGCAATACCATCAAGAAAAGTGCCGGAGTTATCGCCTTTGTTCAACCAAACCATATTGGGCTGGCCATCCTTATTGGTTACGAATGCATCCAGATAATCATCATCATTCAAATATCCGAGGGCCACCCCCGTGCTGTTCGAGTCGCCAAGCCCCTGATCGTCTGGCTTATCTACATCCTGATCTTTTAATGTAAAATTACCATCACCATCATTCAACCATACAGTACTAGGGTTACCAAAATCATTGGACACAAATACATCCAGAAAAGTATCACCATTTAAATCACCAATCTCCACACCCGTACTGTACGAATTCCCAGGCAACTCCCCGTCCGATTTAAAATCATAGTCATCCGCATGAACATTTGCCACAGCCATTATCGACATAAAAATCGCCATCCAAATGGATTTTCTCACCCTTTCCCATCCCATCGCTATCTTCCTTTCCATTCCACCCATGTTAGTCAAATCAACGGTTATTTAATTTTCATTTATCAAGACTTACAGCCGCCTCACCCGAAAGCATCGTATCCATAATATACAAGGCATCTTCCGGATCTGGCGCCATCAACCCCTTCAATCCGGAAAAATTGTGTTTGCCCGATGTTTTCCCAAACAGATGCTCAGATCCCGTATCCGACAAATCAGACCACAGGTTCCACAGTCCTGAGGACATGCCGTTTACGGCGTCTCCACTATCCGGTATTTCGTTCCGGGGCAGGCCCTTTGATTGTCCATACCGTACAAGGGCTTTAAGATATGAATTGTCTACATAGCCGCCCACCGTTGTCTCTGTATCCGATGACACACTTCCGGGGATCGCGGCAGGAACTGCAGCACGCGCATCCGCAAAAACCGAATGACCCGGCAGCGCATCAGATGGTCCGGCATCATCGTCAGTCAACCCCATGATATCATTATCCACAGACATTGTTTCACTGCCGGAAACTGCCGGTGTTATATCACCTGTAATTTCCCCGGCAGTATTGTCATCATTTACGGTCCATACACCAGTGTCCGTTTCCGGTGCAGCCATCTCAAAACCTCCGGTGTTGTAGCGACTGCCGCCATAGGAACCGGCACCCAGACGTACCGTCATATCAGACCCACTGGCCCCGGTCGCTTCTTCGGCTTCCCCCTGTATATTTTTATCGATGACTTCATTTTCAGATACAACAACTTCTGAGTTCAGGGGTTCACCAGCAACTGCATCCGGCACAATCTCAATTGCCGACGATGAAACCACTGCCGGATCTTCTATCCGCACAACAGGAAACTCTATGGTATCCTTGTATCCGGATAAAATTGTAGGACAAACCTTAATCTGGTAGTCACCAAACGGCAAATCATAGGCCGGGCGCCACTCGGTTTCGCCATATATCCAAAGTGTATCATAGGGCTGGCCGTCTTTTTCAATGGTGACATAATAAAGGTTTACATCCGCCACCGCATTCCAAATAAAGGTAGCCCGCTGTCCGGCCACTTTTACGACGTTTCCACTATCTGAATCAACGCTGCCGTTTTCTTCAAATTCGCCAAAGGTCTTGATCTGGATATTACCGCTGGTACTGGTGATATGCGCACCGGCATTCTGCACAATATTATCCACGGCCACTGCCTTGATATCACCGCTTGTAGTGCTGACACCCTCATCAAAAATGATGCTGTCCGCTTCAAGGTCAATATCGCCATTACCACCGGCACGGATTCCCAGATTGTCTCCGTCATCTCCGTCTTCTATGGAGATTCTGCCATTACGGGTGTTGATCACGATGGATCCGTTGACCGTGCTGACATCCCTTAATACCACGTCATCGATTTCCGTCACATGAATATCCCCGGTTCCGGTGATACTTGCAGATAGGATATCGACATTTGTCTCAATGGGGTTATCCGTACTCGATCCAAGAAGGCCGATATCACCTCCGGCTTCGAGACGAAGACCCGAAGATACCAGGTCAATGCCGCCGTCGATGTCGCCGTCATGTATCCAGCCACCGGCCGTAACGCTGATGCTGCCGGTGGTCGTGGCTGTACCGCCCAGGGTCACGTTGGTGCCGGCATTGAACCGGATGTCACCGGAACCTGCGTTCTGGTTGCTGGTGGTACTCAAAAGAATGGCACCGTCGGTGGCCTGAACATCGATGCTACCGTCCCCACCGCTCGTAAGATCCGCCGTGCCCGTAAAGGTCACGTCCGTATCAGCCAGAACAGTGATGTTACCGCTACCGGTTTCTATGTCCGCATTGGCGGTGATGGACGTGCCGTCACCAATGGCTTCAATCAGGACATTGCCCGTGCCGTGGGCCGATACCGATCCGTCGTCATCGGCAGCCGTGCCGTCGTTCAAGGTAATGTTGCCAGCTGTGGTGCGAAGAATGATGGAACCGTTATCCGTGGTCGTCAGGTCACTCTGGGTGGCGTCCGTGACATCAGACACCGTGGCATCGAAAGCAACTCGACTGATGGTCACGATGGTGTCATCAACAATCAGGTCGTTACTTTCCAGGATATTGATCTTCCCGCCGGAAAGAGCGCTCACCGTGGTCACCGTGGTCTCGATGGGATTATCCGCTTCGAAACCCACCGTGCCGATATCACCTCCGGCTTCGAGACGAAGACCCGAAGATACCAGGTCAATGCCGCCGTCGATGTCGCCGTCATGTATCCAGCCACCGGCCGTAACGCTGATGCTGCCGGTGGTCGTGGCTGTACCGCCCAGGGTCACGTTGGTGCCGGCATTGAACCGGATGTCACCGGAACCTGCGTTCTGGTTGCTGGTGGTACTCAAAAGAATGGCACCGTCGGTGGCCTGAACATCGATGCTACCGTCCCCACCGCTCGTAAGATCCGCCGTGCCCGTAAAGGTCACGTCCGTATCAGCCAGAACAGTGATGTTACCGCTACCGGTTTCTATGTCCGCATTGGCGGTGATGGACCTGGTATCGCCGATGGCTTCAACAAGGATGTTGCCCGTGCCGTCCGCGGATATGGATCCGTCATTGTCCGTGGCACTGCCGTCGTTCAACGTAATTTCTCCATCGGTTGTCCGAAGAATGATGGAGCCGTTCGCAGTGGTGATCAGATCGCTCTGGAGAGCATCCGTCACATCAGAAACCGTGGCGTTGGAACCAACACGCTTGACGGTCACTATTGTATCGTCAACAAAGAGAGCATCGCTTTCAAGAAGATTGATGCTGCCGCCGGAAAGGGCGCTCACTGTATCCACCGTGGTCTCAATGGGGTTATCCGTCCCCGAACCCACTGTACCGATATCTCCACCGGCTTCGAGACGAAGACCCGAAGATACCAGGTCAATGCCGCCGTCGATGTCGC
>CAYQNS010000018.1:24298-26747 GCA_964418755.1 uncultured Desulfobacteraceae bacterium | reverse complement strand
CCGGCTTCGAGACGAAGACCCGAAGATACCAGGTCAATGCCGCCGTCGATGTCGCCGTCATGTATCCAGCCACCGGCCGTAACGCTGATGCTGCCGGTGGTCGTGGCTGTACCGCCCAGGGTCACGTTGGTGCCGGCATTGAACCGGATGTCACCGGAACCTGCGTTCTGGTTGCTGGTGGTACTCAAAAGAATGGCACCGTCGGTGGCCTGAACATCGATGCTACCGTCCCCACCGCTCGTAAGATCCGCCGTGCCCGTAAAGGTCACGTCCGTATCAGCCAGAACAGTGATGTTACCGCTACCGGTTTCTATGTCCGCATTGGCGGTGATGGACGTGCCGTCACCAATGGCTTCAATCAGGACATTGCCCGTGCCGTGGGCCGATACCGATCCGTCGTCATCGGCAGCCGTGCCGTCGTTCAAGGTAATGTTGCCAGCGCTGCTGCGCAGGATGATGTTACCGCCGCTCGTGGTGATCAGATCGCTCAGCACATTGGTCACTGCCGGCGAGGGTGCTGCGGCCTGCAGATCAACCCGGTTGACATTGACGGTGACCTTATCAATTGTGACGCTGTCGGTCTCGTTCACAAAGATGCCACCGGCGCCCGCCGATGCCGAAAGAGTAGCAACGGTGGTTTCGATAGCATTTATGCTGACTCCGGCTCCGATGCCGCCGTTAACGGCACTCATCAGAAGTCCGGCTGCTTTTACGTCCAGTCCGGTTCCGCCGTCGATATCGATAATCGAACCGCTGGTGGAAATGATCGCCACGTTCCCCGCTAGTGCCGGAAAAGCCTTGATCGCATCGACATAGGAAACAGAGATATCGTTGAGCGCCTCGAACCTCATGTCTCCACCTTTAGAGGTGATAGTCGAGGAATCATGCATCGTCAGGCTGTCACCGGCCACGACATCGATGGTTGCGTTGTCGGTTCTCAAGACACCGATGAAAGATTGGCTACCGGTGGATGCCTTCAGGGTAATGTCCCCGCTTGCATTCAGAGAGATATTGCCGCTGCCGCCATCGATAATGGCCTCGGCGATGATATTGCCGCTGCCGGCGTTCAGCAGAACATTGCCGATGCCTTCGGTTGTGATACCTGTGGTGTCGCCACCGCCCTTGACGGTGATATCCGTTGCATTGATAACGACCGAACCGCTTCCTGCCTGAATATCACTTTGAGTGGCATCGCTGGTAGGAGTCAGGGTCAATCCATCAGCGCTGACCCTCTGGACGACAATCGCCGAAACCGTATCGATCTCAAGAGCATTGGTTTCAGAGACAAATAGGTTCCCGGCCGCTCCAACATCAGCACTCAATGTGGTAACGGTCGTTTCGATATGGTTGGTACCTTCTCCCATAACGGCCGTAGCGAGGACGCTCAGGTTTGCAGCGGTCACATCGATATCCGGCGAGTCACCTTCATCGGCAGCGCTGTCGGTCACCGCCGTCCCCCTGAGTCTAACATTCCCTGCGGTTGTGATGGTTCCAAGGCTGAGAGCTTCATCAGCGTAGTAGCGGATATTCCCGGTGACCAAAGTTGCCCCTGCCCCGTCGTCCATGGTGATGGACCCTGCGGAGGCAAGAATATCGATCGTGTAAGCACCAACAACCGAGATATCACCTTCGGCGGCCTGGGTAATCGAATCAGCAGCGATGATGCTGAGGTTGCCACCGGTGCTACTTACAGAGGCTTCCAAAATAATGTCGGACTCGTCGCCCTGTGCCTGAAGTAAAATGTTACCGGCAGCCGAAATTCCGGTCGTGTCATCGTCACCTTCAACCAAGCTGATGCTGCCTGCTGTCGTCTTCAGCACCAAGGCCCCACTACTGATCAGATCCGACTGCGCCTCGTCGGTCGTATCCGTCAGAGTTGTGCCATTCGCACCAACCCGTTTCACAGTCACAGCCGCAGTTTCGTCTATAGTCAGGTCAGTGGATTCTGTCACGAACAGGCCACCGGCTCCGACACTGGCACTCAACCTTGAAATCTCGGTTTCAAGATGGTTGCTACCGGAACCTGTGGCCGTTGTTGCATTGAGGCGCAGTTCATTGGCATAAACATCAACCGCTGCTTCGCTGTTATCCAGCACCGACGCACCGGACAGAACACTCACCGAACCCCAGTTTGACTGATGGACCCAACTTCCCTCTGCCCTATCAACTGCCGTACGGGCATCGAGCAGGCCCAGGGTCAGGTCGCCGGCGGACGCATAACGGATATTGCCGCCATTGGTCTGAGCCACCGCCCCAGCGGCCATGGTCAGGGTGCTGCCCGTCGATTCCACGTCGATCGTGCCGCCGGTGGTCACAAGATCCCCGGCATCCACCTGGGTGATCGCGCCTGAGGCCAGGACCGTGATATGGCCGCTGCCGCCGTCCACCGCGTTGTTCAGGGTCATGGCCCCGTCGCTGGCTTGGAGCAGAATGTTGCCTGCTCCAGTAG
>CAYQNS010000018.1:0-24198 GCA_964418755.1 uncultured Desulfobacteraceae bacterium | reverse complement strand
AGACTCAGGGTCGTTGTGGCGGCGTAGCGAATATTGCCGGCAGCGCTGCTGCTGGTCTCATCGTCCATGGCAATGATAGTGCCGGCTGCAACGTCGATGGTTCCGGCACCTGTTGTGACAATATTGGCCTTCTGAGCAAGGCTGGTGCCAGTCGAAAGGCTGAGATGGCCACTGCCGCCGTCCACCACGTTATTCAGGGTCATGGCCCCGTCGCTGGCTTGGAGCAGAATGTTGCCTGCTCCAGTAGCCGTGACTTCATCGCTGATGATCAGATCACCGGTGGTGCTCACCAGAACGATGTGCCCGTTAGCGGCACTGGTCAGGTCTTCCTGCTCCGAATTGGTCGTGGTGGTCGCGGTTGCCGTAGCATCGATACGATTCACGTTGACGGTCACGCCAGTAACCGTGAGTCCGTTAGATTCAGTGATGAAAAGTCCGCCCGATCCGGCGTTAGCTGTCAGATTCGTGACGGTCGTTTCGATGTGGTTACCACCGATGCCGATGCCGCTGCCGGCCGAAAGAATAAGTCCAAAAGCCGTAATATCAACTTCGCTGTCACCATTAACATCACCGTCTGTAATGTTGCCGCCAGCGATCAGGGCCACATTGCTGTCATCGCTACCGTCATTATCTCCGGCAGTGAGGGTTTCAATAGTGATGTCGCTGCCCGCTGCGTAGCGGATGTTCCCGTCGAAGGTTGAGGTGGCTGTGTCGGGGGCCATAACAATGCTACCGGCGGCTACCAAGTCGATGGTACCGCTGCCGGCGGTAATGGTTATGGCGGCTTTCTGGGCGATGTCGTCGCTGGAGTCGATGCTGATGCTGCCCACTGAGACAGAGCTCAGGGCATTAAGAGTGATATCGGACGCGGTCACGTCGGACGTTTCAGACGTCTTGAGGAGAACATTTCCCGCAGCCGTAAGACCGACTGTACCCTCTGTTCCGGCATTGACGGTGATGCTGCCATTGAGAGTCTGCAGAACAACGGCACCCAGACTGAAGATGTCTTCCTGAGCATCGTCGGAAACCAGCGGATCAGTGAGGCTTCCGTCGGTTTTGACCCGGTTAACGGTAATCGCCGTAACCTTGTCGACCACGATAGCATCGGCTTCGGTGATAAACAGACCACCCGCGCCAACGTTCGCCGAGAGGGTCGTCACATCCGTTTCGAGGTGATTGCCCGAGGCACCGGCCTGGGTGCTTCCTTCGATACGCAGAGCGGTAGCGGTGACGTCGGTATCTGTCGTGCCGCTGTCAGTGATCGCCGTGCCCTTCAGGCTGACGTTCGCCGTGGTGCTCAACGCACCCAGACTCAGGGTCGTTGTGGCGGCGTAGCGAATATTGCCGGCAGCGCTGCTGCTGGCCCCGTCGGCCATGGCAATGCTGCTGGCCGTCGATTCCACATCGATGGTCCCGGTTCCGGTAGTGGTGAGATCCCCGTCATTTTCCTGGGTGATAGCGCCGGAGGCCAGGACCGTAATATTGCCGCTGCCGCCGTCCAAAGACGCGTTCAGCCCCAGGGTTCCGGTCACATCCACGCGCATGTTGCCGGTGCCCGTGGCGGTAAGAGCCTTATCGACACTGAGGTTGCCGCCGGTGGTAAGCACCAGGGCGCCGTTTCCGGCAGAAGAAATCCCGGCCAAGGGCGCAGCATCGGATATCGGATCGACAGTCCCAAACCGGTTGACACTGACCGCTGCGACAGTGTCCAAGGTCAGAGCGTTGCTCTCGCTCAAGAATACACCGCCCGCTGCGGACTGAGCCGCCAGCAGACTGACGTCAGTCTCGATAGCGTTAGCACCGGTGCCGATGCCGGTGCCGGCATCCAGGCGCAGGTTGGTGGCGGTAACGTTGATGGTTTGCGGGTCAAGGCCATCAGCATCGCCGTCGAGAATCGCCCCCCCTGCCTTAAGGCTGACATGGCCGGTACCGGCGGTCAATTTACCCAGAGTGATGGTGCCCCCTGTGGCCTCAACGCGCTGATTGCCGTTGTTGGTCAGAAGCTGTGCTTCGGACTCCATGGTAACCGCGTCCGCCGACAGCCAGTCGATCGTCTGCCCAGCTGCCTTGGTCTCCACTTTGGGTGCGCTGCCAGCCGACTGATCGTTGAGAAAAATGCTGTCAGCCGAAAGAACACTGATGCTTCCCTGATCGCTGATAATATCGGCGCGGATGTCGATGGTGGAATCTGTCCCATCGACCAATTCGGCGCTCTGCAAAAGAATGTTGCCACTGGAGTCGTCACCGATAGCGTTAATGCCACTCTCTGCGATGATGCCACCGTCGACGGTAACCAGGCTCATGTCCGCATTCGCGCCGGTAAGGTCGATACCCGACCCTGTTACACGGAGACCGGTCAGCTCGCGAATAAACAAGCCACCACTGACGGTGTTTTCTGCAACCAGACCGTCGATCCGGGTCTGGATTGGCGCCGCCCCTGTACCGATGCCGGTGGTCGCCGACAGGGTTACCAGGGCCGTATCTCCGTCCAGGTTGGGTCCGTCGCCGTCAAGTCCGTCGGTGATCGAACCGCTTTCTGCTGTCAGACCGATCGTACCGTCCGCCTCGATAAGGCTCAGGGTGATTGAGGTCCCGGCAGTGTAGGAAACCGCTCCTGTATCAACGGCATTGAGAGAGCTGGTTGTGGTGCCGTCCGCCATAACGATCGCGGTGTCCGCATTGAACTGAATCGCGCCGCCAGCCGAGCTGATATCCGCCCCCTGGCTGATATCGGCGCTGGTGGAAGTCAGGCTAATCGACCCGGCACCACTGTTGGTGATCGTAGCACTGTTGCTGACGCTACCGTCAGCGATCAAAGCGATGGCCCCCGTGGTCCCGCTGATCCCCTTGTTAACGATAACCTGTTCGGAGGCGCCACCTGCCTCCAGGGTGATACCGCCACCGCCTGCGGTGGTCACGCCTTCGCCGGTGGCCGCCACGGTGATGGTACCCGACTCGGTGGTCAGCGTGATATCGTCGCCTGAGGCATGGTTTTGTAAAATTTTATCGACTTGAATATCACCACCGATGCCCAGAAATTCGTTTCGACCCACGATATTGATGGTGATCTCACCGTCTCCGGTATTGACCGCGGTCAGAGTATTAATTTGAGCCCAAGGCAGGCTGATTCCATCGCCGGCGGTCACGCTCAGATCATGTGCACGCAGCGGTTCGCTGCTTACACTATCGACGATCCCGGTGGAATTTTCCTGAACGATTGCACCAGTTGCCGAATAAAGAACGATATCGCTACCGTCCGCCTCCAGTTGATTGTAGATACTGATACCCCTGTCGCCGTCAAGGGTAATTGTCCCATTGACCAGCAGCGTGGGAGTGGAACTGGAGAAGTCTTCCACGACCAGTGTCCCGCCGTAAACTTCCAGAGCGTCCGCGAAGGTGTACGCATCCGAGTCCTGGACAGCCCCGATGCGAACCGAGCCTGCGGCGTCATCCGCGTGAGTATCAGCGAGGTAAGTATCGACCGCGCCTTCCTGACGACCGATGACGATTTTGCTGAAACCATCGGCAAAACATTCGATTTCGGAATTGGTGATATTGAGCGTGTCTGATGTTTCCGCCCGAGGCGGGCCGGCGATTTCAATATTGTTACTGGCAGTGGTCTGACGCAAAGAGAGGATACCGGTTCCCACAACCGACTCAGATCCGCCCTCGAAGTTGATCTCGTCGCCCTCGATGAAGATGTTGCCGCCACCTCCGACCGTAACCCCTTCCTCAAAAACAACCATCCCGGCACCGGTGATCGTCAGATTCCCGGATATTAGGTTCAGTACATTATTAAATGTCACTGTCCCTACCGCCTCGATTGTAACATCACCCGCTACGTTCACTTCACCGTCGAAGGTGACATTGGAATTACCGTGTATTTCCAGATCCCCCGTCGTCAGATCCAGGATCTGATTAAAGGTCACGGCCTCTGATGCAGTGATTGTAACATCACCGGCCATGGTCACGTCACTTTGAAAAGTGACGCTGTCAGCTTCGGTAATAGTCAGCTCATTCAGCGGATCTGTATTGCCGACCGTTCCCACAACCAGAATATTTCCGGCAGCTGTTAATGTCAGGGCGTCGGGATCAGCAACAGTATCAACCGTAGCAATCTCTGGATCGTTATCATCACCATTCAGAAAATGCGAAGAATCGCCTCCCAGCTGGATATCCCCGCCTGTTGCCGTAAGGGTAACGTCGCCCCCGATGGCAATGGAGTCATCCATATATGCAAATGCCGCTTGAACATCACTGCTGTTTATATGGGTGGTATGACCGGAACCATAAATGGTGAGACCCGAATCCCCCTCCAGTATCAGATCCTGATTGATATAGATCTCCCCCCCCAAAACCGGATTTTTCAGCACCAGAGAATCTTTGAACACAACGGGGGTATTGCCGGTGGTATCACCAATATTGATAACCGCGCTGCTCGCTTCGCTGCCGATGACAATCTCTTTGAAACCGTCCTGCAGGTTCTCAATCTCGGCATTGCTGAGATGCATCGTATCATCTGGGTTCAGGCCTTGGTCGTAGTCATTCCCGAGGAAAATAGGACGTGTCGGATCGAGGGGCGCAAGGGTCAACAGCGCGCCCGAACTGCGCAAAGCCTCATCGATTTGAATATCGTCGGCAAGTATGGTGATGTCGTCGCCCGATGCATCAACGGGATCGGAAATGGTCTGTTCGCCGCTCAGGGTGCTGACGCCGGTAGCGCCCCCTTTGGATCCGGCCACCCCGATGTCTGTAACAACCTCCACGTTCCCGGTGGCGATAAGGGAGACATTCTGTCGCTCGCTGCTTGTAACCCTCAGGGTGTTCGCATCGATTATGATGGCCAGCGGGCTGTAGAGGAAATCGCCGTAAGTCTGGCCGATTTCGTCACGGGTCATAATGCTGAGACCGCCCCCGGTGGTCTGAATGTATGGACCGTCTGCGCTACGCAACACTTGGTTGTTGGCAATGTGGGCGGTAACGTTGTAAGCCTCGACATTGGCGGTTTTTACCTGCCCTGTGGCCTGATCCACCACGAACTTGCCCTGACGCATGGCCCAGTCAACCTCGGGATCGACGCTTGCGCCCACCGTCCGCCAACCGACGGCCGTCGGGTCGTTGACCAGAGCCCCCTTAGGCACCTTGATCGAGATATCGCCGTCACCGGCGACACGCACTCCGGCGGCCAAAGTGATGTCCCCATCCTCCGCGGTCAGGGCCACATCGCCGCCCGTAGTGCTCACATCGGCATTCAGGGTTATGATTCCCCCGGTGCCGCCGGCATAGAGGCTGACATTACAGCTGGTTGCGGAAACACCCTGATCAGAAGTGATGATGGAACCGTTGAGGGTCTCCAAAGAAACACTGCCTGCGGCCCGCTGATCGACCTGCAAGAGGTTCAGATCGTCAACATCTTCAATGGCGATGTCACCTGAGCCGCTGTTGACAAAATCGAGCCCTGCTACCTGAGTCTCAAGGGCATTGTCTGCCGCCCCGATACCGCCGACAGACCGGATGACGAGATTGGCACCTGTAGCGATAATATCAGTGCTGCCTTCGCCCCCGTCGACCACGCCACCGCTGTTGATCGTCAGGTTGCTGGTATTGGTGGTGCGCAGTTTACCCAAGGTAATGGCGCCACCGGCGTCGAGATCAATGCTGCCGGAACCGGCGCTGACAAAAGTCTCGCCGGTCATTTCAAGAACTCCGCTGCCTGCGTTCAAAGTCAACGAACCGCTGGTGGAGGTGATATCTGCTTGTTCCGACAGGCTCATGCCGCTTGCGGCAGAGAGGGTCACGTCACCGCCCGCGGTGGTAATCGCCTTACTCAGGGAAAGGGAACCGGCTGTCGTGGTCAAAGCCACCGAGTTGTTCAGAGCTGCTGTTATGGCTCCGTTGACCGTCATGGCTCCACCGGCAGTCAGGCTCACCGCCTCATCTGTTGTGCTCTCGATGCGCTCGACAACAACTCCGTCGGTCTCGTTGATAATAATGGTTCCACCGGCGACGATATCGAGACTGTCGGCCTCAAGAGTTGCACTCACACTGCCGCCTGCGCTCAGGATTACATCTCCGGCGGCAGTCAAACCGGCAATATCGATATTACCATTCTTTGAGGTAATCGAAACATTGCCTGCCGTGCCGGTAATGTTCCCGATGGTCAGGTCCTCGTCGGCTATCAGAGTGATATCCCCGCCCGCCATCGCGATGCCGCTCACCGTAAGGGCACCGGTCTGGACCACGGTAAGATCACCGGCACCGTTCATCGTCACATTCAACGTGCCAACCTCAGAGGTAATCATCAGGTCATCACCGGCCGTCACCGTCAACGAACCGGCTGTCACCTTGCCCCCCAGGGTCAGGCCTGCACCCGAAGTCAGGGTAACGCTGCTACCGCTTTCTCCTACATCAATGGTGGAGACCACCACCAGATCGTCTCCGGCGGAAAGGTTAATCGATTCGCCGTCGTGGGTCGGCAGGTTCACGACCGTCAGACTCCCGGTGACGCTCATACCGAAGCTGCCCGCGCTGCGGTCCGGAACGATCAGCACGTAGTCACCGCTGATTTCCTGGACGCTCTCGGTACTGGTATCCTGAGCCGAGGCGTTGAAGGAGAAGGCCGTGTTGGCTACATCGGCAGTCAGCCTCAGCTTGTTACTGACGACCGTGGCGGTGACGACATTGGCCGCATCAATCTTGTATTTGAGGGCCCCAAGGATCGAACCCCAGTTCTCGGCCACCGTGCCGAAACCGGCAACCGAATCCCCGACCTTCACCGAGTAAGAGGCGACATTGACGTTGACCGTGTAGTTCACGCCGCTCTTGGCCGTATCCGGGAAGGTCAGTTCGCTGGCCTGGAAGGAAGAGGACCCGGCACTCTGCACGGAAGTTGCCCCTGCATCGACCACACCGCTATAAATATCAGTGGTTCCGTTAAGCATAACCTCTGCCCCGCCGACAGCGAACGGGGTGTTTTCCACCTTGGCGGACAGGGTCAATTTGCGTGCTCCGGCATCAGTAGCCACCGTAATGGCCGACTCTCCTGCCTCAATTTCTGTCTCGATCTTGTTCAGGATAGAGGCCCAGGTCGCCGTAACGCCCCCAGTACCCACCGTGGCGGAATAATCATTGTCATTGACGGTCACCGTAAACGAATAGCCGTTGCCCAAGGTGTAGGCAGCATCAAAATCGTCGCCAGCATCGTCGGCCGGATCGTCGAAGATGACTTCATTGATCTGTATAGCACTCACTCCGGCCTCTTGGGTCGGCACAACCGGATCGGCCTCCAGAACATCGGCAGGCGTGACCGTTACGGCATTGACTGTAAAGGACTGGTTGTTGACCTTGGCATCAAGGGTCAGCGTTTTGGAGGTCCCGTCAACGGTTACATCAAGGATCCCGTCTGCCTCGATCAGGGTCTCAAGACCGCCTAACAATGAAGTCCAATTATTACTCACAACGATCTGCGTAGACGTCGCATCGATAGAGGTCTGAGTATCGCCGTTTATCGCTGCGGCCAGGCCCTGTGCCACATCGGCCAGGGTATCGCCACTCTGAGAAATATACTGGAATCGCTCCTGGCCGACTGTCAGAGCATAGCTGTAACCCTCGGTCACCGTCAGGCCGGTGAGGTCAATTATGCGCGGGACTCCCTGGCCGGGAGCGGTCGCCCTCACCCCACCCTGTCCCACATCCACGGGATTACCCGTTGTTTCAAGAGGTTCACCATCACCGTCGAGACGAGCGTCGGTGACCGACAGGCTGATCGCCGCAGCATCAGCATCGGTATCAAGGGTGATGTAATTGTTGTCTCCAACCCGCACCGAATAGCCTTTTCCGCCGACAAAAACGGAATAGACATCGGTCAGATCCACATCCCCGGCAAACCCGACCCTGCTTTTCTGAGCATGGGTGAGATCGGCAACCTGAAGGGGTTGAGCGCCCCGTTCAGACACATCGGCTGCCGCAGTGATAGCCGCCGTCTGAAGGGTAAAGGGTGCGTTCTTGTCCTCGGCAGTCAGAGTCAGGGTCTGATCTGAAACTTTATCAGAGACAGTCATTGCCTCGCCGTTTTCAATCAGCGTCTCGAGGGTTCCGAGGACCGAACCCCAATCGGCAGAGACGGTATACGCTGAGGAACTCACACCATAGGATGCGTGCACATCGACCAGGTTCTTCAGCCCGGTAGCAATGCCAGACAGGGTCGTACCCGACGCAGGGGCCGTATAGGCAAAGTCATTCCCGCCAACGGTCAGGGTATAGACCCCGTCGTTGACCGCACTCAGACTGCTGAGGTTAATGAGCTGACCGGCCTCCGAAGTTCCGGAAACCGTCACGCCGTCCATCCCGGCGATGGGACCGAGACCGGAAGCCGTAATGGCTACGATCCCCGCTCCATCGCTAATCGTAATGACGCTGCCGCCGGCAGAAGCCGTGTAAGCGCCATTGGCAGTAATCTTACCGGCAATTTGAGTAGCGATATCAGGGAGGGTATTGCCGCTGACAGCGGTATAGGAAAAGTCGGTACCACCCACGGTCACCGTATAGGTTCCATCGGTAACGACCGAGGTACCGGTCAAATTGACAGTGCGATCGGTTGTTGGATCTGCAATATCGGCGTCATTTACCGAGGCATTGGCGATATTGGTCACCGCCTCGGTTGCCGTAACAGCAATTGCTGAGGTCCCGGCGCCATCGCTGATGGTGAGGACACTGCCGCTGGCCGTCGCCGTATAGGCGCCATCGGCTGTAATCAATCCTGCGAGCTGCGTAGCGATAGTATCGATCGTATTGCCACTGAGAGCCGTGTAGGCAAATGGCGTCCCGCCGACATTCACCGTGTAGGTCGCTCCGCTGACGGCGAAAACAGCCCCCAGGTTGATCGTGCGGTCGGCAGAGGCATCCCCGGTATCGGCAGGACTTGCTGCCGGGACACCAACATAGTTGGACGATCCACTGAAGTTTATATTGGACGTCCCGGCTCCGCTTGTGATGTAAATGATGCCCGCATCGGCATTGGCCGTATAATTGGCATCCGCATTGATCACAGTTGCGAGATCCTGTGCGAGAATGACTTCCGAACTTTCAGCATTACCATCCGCAGCAAACAACGTCCCGTCAATGTTCACTACGAAATGCGTACTGGGGTTAGTGTCATAATCCGCTATGGGAATAGTGCGCAGAAAATCGGAATCGGGCTGATCAACGGCACTGATGATGGCAGCGGCAATACCGGTCGTGGTCTCGGTGGCGGAAAGGGAGATGGCGGCTGTTCCCGCCCCGTTGCTGATGGCAATGACACCACCGCTGGCTGTTGCCGTGTAATTGTCGTTGGCAGTAATCTTGCCGGCAAGTTGCGTAGCAATAACATTGATCGTATTGCCACTGAGGGCCGTGTAGTTGAATGCCGTTCCACCGATATTCGCGCTGTAGGTCGCACCGTTCACAGCAGAGACGCCTGTAAGATCGAGAGTGCGATCGGCAGCAGGATCTGCAATATCGGCGTCATTTATTGCCACAATGTCAATTCCGGGAATCGGCCCGATGGCATCAAGTATAATGGTTTCCGAATCAGCTCCGGTAACGAAAAGGTAGTTGTTATCGCCGACCTGCACCCCATAGTCGGCGCCATTGACCATCACATTGTAAACATTGCCCACCGCCACATCATAACTATCGGTGAAATCAACAGTGCTTTCCTGCGCCTGCATTTTACCTGCAGACTGAAGGGGAGCCGACCCGTCGTTGGCGACCCCGCCCAAAACCTCGGTCTGGAAAACTTGGGTGGCGGTCACGTCGTTGATAGTAAAAGCCGTGTTGGCAGCCTGGGCGGTCAAGGTCAACTGAAGGTTTGCGGTATCGGCCCCGACATCCAGACTTTCACCCGCCTCAATCAGGGTCTCCAGCTTGGCCAGAACCGACGCCCATGAGGCTGTCACCCCATCGACGCTAACGGTGGCCGTATAGGAGTGACCATTGATTTCAGCGGTGTAAATATTGCCATCGGCCAAATCACCGCCAAAGGTGATCCGGCTGATCTGAGAGACATCTTCCCCCGCCGGCGTCAGTGTCGCCATACTGATATTGACAACCGCTCCACTGGAAACGAAAAGGCCCAACTGGTTGACGGTGGTCGCGCCGGTGGTCAGGCCGCCGCTTCCGGCGATATAGCGAACCTCAAGTTCATCGGTCGTGCCGGAAATTGTCGGATCGGAGAGAACCACCGGAGCATGGGCGCTTGTGCCGTTGATGGTCACCTTGTACCCGTAGAGATCGGACGAACTCTGGTCATAGGCTGTGCCGGTCACATCGCCGTCATCGTTCCTTACCAAAGCCTTCCATTCGTAGATCGTCCCCTTGGCATCGACGGTCACCGACCCGGAGGTCTTCTGAGTGCCCACCAAGGATGCCGCCTCGATGTAATCAACAAAAAGCAAGTCGCCCGACTTGACGACAATATCGTCTCCGTCAGCGAGATTACGAACCTCACGCACATAGAGATCATCACCGGCATTGATCTCTATCTTGCCATCTTTAGCAACAACCGAGTCGACGATAAGGCCGGTAGCCTCGTTGATGGCGATATCCCCGGAAACCGTCGAGTCGACGCTGATGCTCTTGACAAGGGTGTTGAGCTGAACACCGTTGGTGGCCAGCACGTCGAGATCCTCGGCAATAAAAACCGAGGCCCCGTCGGCCGTAATGGAAGTTGCGGTGACCTGCAAATGACCTGCCGAAGCATCAGCTGCTACGATGCCACCCTCCACAGTCAGAGCGCCTAAGATGTCCAGGTTGACATTACGCGCCGAATCCGTACCGCTGAGACCGCCGATGAAACCGGTCAGTGTGAGACTGGACTCGAGATCGACATAGATATCGTTTTTGGCACGCAACTGGAAATCTACTGCGGGCAACTGATTGGTCTGGATGTTGACAAAACCGGTCGGCAGGGAAACACCCGCCTCATTGATGACATCCAGAAGATCGCCATCGTTATTGAAATCGATGGATGCCGTCGCCTCGTTGAGCACATCGACCTGGTCACCGTCAGCGTTGAAATCCAGGGCCTTTGTCACGCTGTGATCGCCCTTGGCCTCAACTATAAGCTCGTCGATCTTACCATCGACGTCACCGGAGAGAACGGAGAGGGTCCCCTTGAGAACCACATTTTCACCGGCGATCAGTTCCAGATGTTTGCTGGCACTGAGCGTACCGTTGAGACTCAAGGTTCCCCCTGTCTCTAGGATGAGGGTTTCGGCAGAGAGGGTGCTGGGCAGTAGCTTAGTGGCACTGTCTCCCGAACCGAAGATAAAATAATCGTGCGCCCGGTATTCCATCAACTCCAGGGGTGTCGCCGGATTCGTACTATCGGCGCTATCGAAGAATTGATAGAGGGAGACGACCTCGCCCGCGACGAAGGAAACGCCCTTAGAGTAGGTCAGAGCGTCTCCGCTGCTCGGCGTAAGAACAACGACACTGGCATCGGTACTGGAAAGAAGGATTGTGTCGCCGGTCACCTTCCCGGTGGCCCCCACACGCAACTCGTTTTGGGCGTTCAGGCTAACCTCTGAGCTGCCTCCGGTGACGGTGATGGCACGCACAACATTAAGACCGGCGGCTTTTTCGATAGCACCGTCAACGTCGCTCAGTTCAATGTTCCCACCTGCGGTTGAAGCATCGAGGCTGTTGACCGCCAGTTCCATACCGACAATACCGCTTTGGGCAACCAAAGTCAGCTCATCGGCAATCAGATCGACATCGAGGTCGGAATAGGTTTCGTCAATTTTGCCCCCTGAAGTCAAGGTCACATCGCCCGAGGAGCTTACCATGGGATAAACCACGATATTTTCATCGGCATCCTTGATCTCCGGCTTGTCATCGGCGCTTTCCAGATAAATACCTGCAGAGACACTACGCACCAGGATGTCACCTGTGGCGGTAACGCTGATGTCGTTATCGTTCTTGTTCGACTGAAGGCGCACATCGGCCATGTCGACGCCCCCTGCGGCCGTGAGCGTGAAGCTGCCGTCTGCAATCTTGACCTGCTTCAAGGTCAGGTCGAGAGTTCCCTGGCTGATGACAACACTGCCTGCGTGGGTTGTCTCCAAAGACACGGCATTGGCCTGGGTGGTCAACGAGAGTGCTCCGGCCACTATGACCGAGAGTTCGTCCGCTGTCAGAGTGCCGCCCTGTTGCTTGATCTCGCCCTTGGAGACGAGGGAGATATCGCCGCGAAGGCCTGTCTGCAAGGTCTGCAGGACCAACGCTTCGGAACCTGTATTATAAGAGGTCAGGTTGATGTCGTTGCGATCACTTGTCCCCAGGGTCCTGACAGAGGCGGCGGTTAAAGTACCGTAGCTCGCAACGGTGATCGAACCATCGAAGGTCTGAACGTCGGTCAGGGTCAGATTTCCGCGATTGGTCAGTTCGATGTTACCGGCCCCTGTCAGGGCCAGGTCGACAGTGGAAACGTCGGCATTGAAGGTCAGAGCGATATCGGCATCTGCCTCAAGATGGCTGGCGGTAATCATACCGCTGGCCAGTTCTGTGGTCACCTCACCGACAGTGGTTGTCTTCTTGACCTGCAGGATAGATCCGCCGG
This sequence comes from uncultured Desulfobacteraceae bacterium, assembly GCA_964418755.1. Lineage (GTDB taxonomy): Bacteria > Desulfobacterota > Desulfobacteria > Desulfobacterales > 4572-123 > 4572-123. The sequence goes on along the minus strand of CAYQNS010000018.1, from coordinate 11,597 downwards.
CAGCACTGAAGTCGACCTTTGCCCCTGCTCCCGAGGCCGTCAGCGTCGCACTATCAAGAACAATATTTCCGCCGTACTGGCCGGTAGTCAGGCTGATATCGCCGCTCGTAGCAAGCAAGACAGTTTCGCCATCGGCACTGATACCGCCGTCCTTGCTGACACCGAAACCGGCATCAAGAAAGAGTGTCCCCGCCGATATCGCGCCGCTGAGAACCAGGTTACGGTCTGCATCAATGTCGACCGTTGCCCCGCCCTCCGCGGAAATTCCACCACCCAGGGTTATGTCCTGAGACGCAGCAAGGGTGATCGAGGTTCCTGTGGCTGCATCAGCCTGCAATACTCCGGAGTCATCGAGCACAAGTGACTCGCCGGCATTCAGGTCGAGGGTTGCGGCCTTAAGTATCGAGGTCACAGTCTGCTCACCAATGACATTGCCCTTGATCTCCAGCAATGAGCCGGAGTCAATATCCATATCGGCGGTCGCCCTCAGCTTGCCGCTCAAACGAACTTCTTCCCCGGCGGCGATGCTGATGGAGCCCCCCGAGACCGATTCCCCGCTGAATTCACCGTAGGTGCTCCCTCCGGCGTTCTCCAGGGTGACCTCCGTGCGCAGCACGGTCTGCTCTTTCACAACAGGGACGGTCTTCCAGACAGTGACGTCCTTCATGTTGACCACCATAACGTCCTTAGTGGTGGTCTGATAGACGGGACGGTAATCGTAGATATCCTCGTCCAGATTGGTCATCTGGTAGCTTAGGTTGAGTCGCTGGTCGTACACATTATGCCAATCGGAGGTCCATTTGTAACTGTAATCATGCGTATTTTCATACACATAACCATAGACCGCTACCGAGGATATTTCGTCGCCCCAACCCGAGTTCGACTGTCCCTGGCCCCAGGTCCAAGCCGTCCCACCGTAGTTGATGTGCTGGTATGCCGTGACATGATGGGTGTAGCTCGTCCACCATGACACCCTGCTGTAAGAATCATTGTGAGAAGAACCGACCCAGCTGGTCCCATAACTGAAAGAATCGGAGAAACCTGAACCGTCGGAATGTTGATAGAACACAGTCTTCCCGTCCCCTCGGTGCCAGCCGGCCTTGACGTTGTAATGGGTACTTGTGGTCCCCGAGATGTAGTCAAAGTCCTGAGTGTTTTCGTTCAATGCGTCGATGTAGGTGGTCGGCGCATAGATCAGGGACGTGTCCCGACCTTCCTGGTAACTGCCGAAGGAGGCTTCGCTCCAGCCCGGAATGGTCCAACTCCAGTTGGGGTCACGGTTAACCGACGAATTATAGTCGGGGCCGTAGAGACCATTTTCGATTTCGTAGTAGCGATCTCCGGAGGCATTGAGATAACTAGCACGCCAGCGTCCTGCGCTGTCATCATAATCATCACCAGTACTCTGTTGGGTATAGCTTGTTTTATCCTGCGCATACCGAACGTTGCCGTCGTCCTTGTAACGCCCGACCAGTTCACCGCCCGGGTTCGCATTTGCAGCAACCCAAGTGCCGTTGTTCTGCCCGTCCCGCGTGGTATCGCCGGTGAGATACAGAGGGTTGCCCTGACTGACCACACGCAAAATGTCTTCCTGGGCGCCCTGGGGCATCTGGACATACTTATCCCGCCACCCGGCCACATCAATGTGATACACCGTTTGACTATTATTCGCCCAATCAGGGGTCCAGGTGGTGGTACTGGCGGTGCCGTTGAGGGTTTTGTTCAGCTTGGCATTACTGTAGCTGAACTGGTAGATCGGCATATAACCGGTATAATTCAACACCGCTTGGCGCTGGGCATCGGAGAGCTGGGTGAACCCCTTGTAATTAATATCCTTGTAATTGCTTGTTACCGACTCTGCCGTGCGGATGGGCAGGGCTTCGTTGCCGGCATTGGTCCAGTTGACATAGGCGTTAGAATAATCAACCCCCTCAACGAGCACTTCACGGAACCTATTGGCACCGGAAGCATTGGGATTGTAATAGCCGATCTGAGTCAGGGAGACATCCATGGTAGTATACTGGCTACCAACTTTGACTTTTTCGGTGCCGACCTGCTCGGTAATGCTGGTCGTGGTCCATGAAACCTCCGGCACCTGCACAGTACCCGCCTCTACCTGCCGGTAGCCGGTCACCACATCAATGGTATCTTCAACAGTGGTATAAACGGCCACCGCTACATCCCGGGATACGGAAACGCCTTCGTCGGCATTGAGAACCACATCCCCGCCCGCCTGGATGGTAACCGCACCGACAGCATTCAAAAGTCCCTGGCCGCTGATCGTGATATTCCCGTCTGAGAGTTCACTCTGGTTGATCGCCTCTTCCATCCGGGCACGGGACCAGCTCATGTCCACCCCGGCGTTGAGGTCGATGGTACCATCGGATGTTACGAAGCCGGCGATATACATGTTGCTGCCGGAATTGAAGAGAATGCGGCCGTCGGCCGCGCCCTTTCCGTCAATGCCGGCCTGGACGATACCGTTGACCTTCAGGGTCGGAGCCGCCAGGTGAACAAGGGCGTCACCCTTGACAATGGCCTCGGCGTTGCTGTCGAGAGCCCCTGAAACCGTGAGGCCGGTTCGCGCCTGCATGAAAACGTCAGAATCGACGCCTGTGGCATAAATGTAGCTGCCTGCCAAAACGTTGATATTGCCGCCGGTCATACTGACATGATCACGCACGTCGACGTTGCGCAAAACGGTCACATCGCCGCCGATAGAGCGGATATCCAGCAGACCCACCTTGGCTTCGCCAAGGTCGCGCTTCCCTACGACCCCTTCAATGGTCACTGCGTCAATTGCGGTGATGGTGATAGTGCCGCCGGCGGCGGTGTCTATGGTGCCCCCGGAGACATACTGATTGTCACCGTCGAGTACAAGGGTATCGATCAGGACGGCAACCTTGGTGGCATCGGTGCCGCCGATGATACTCAGTGCATCATCAGCCGTGATAAGTCCGTCGATCACGACCTGCGAAGAAGAAGAGATGCTCACATCTGAGCCGGTGCCGGCTCCGGTCACGGCACCCCGGAGTTGAATATCCCCTTCGGCGCGCAAGATTACGAAGGCGTCAGCACCGGCGGCGTCCTCGCTCCAAGCTTCTATTCCGGTGGCATCGTCTTTTCCGGTGGCATCAGCTTTGATGCTACTGCCGTCGGTCATGACAATACCTAAACCAGAGATATTGGCTCCGGCTTTTAGGGTCAGGCTGCCGGTCGCCTTGAGATTACCGCCCGTTTCGGCATCGCCGATAAACGCTGCGCCGGTGACGCGGATATCAAGAACGGATTGCTTCCCGGCCCAACCCCAGGTGTTCTCTGCCGAATCGTAGTCCGCCCCGGCAAGAATACTCCCCGTCATGATCAGGCTGTCGACATTGACGGCGATTTTGCTCGCATCTGCCTCGGAATAAAGCTGTCCGTCCGTAGCAATGGTAAGCTGTCCGCCGGCCTTGACCTCAAGCAAACTGTCCGCCTCAAGGACTGCCCCGCCACTATGCTCTCCAACCGAACCGATGGAAACAGCATCACCGGCATTGAGGCTCAGATGTTGACCGTCCGCCTGGATAAGCAACCCGGTATCGTAGATTTCAATATCGTCACCGGCCTTGATCAGGATCGATCCGGCTAGATCAAGATCACCGTGCAGGCGCACGTCGCCCGTAGCGATAACACTGACTTCATTGTCGTAGGTGGCCGCCGTTGCCGTGCTGCTCTTGATCACCCCGGCCAGATCGATATCCTGACCCGTCAGTTCGATCAAGGCGCCGGTCTCCAGCCAACCCGATTCCTTTTCTACCGTCAGGGTCCCTGTGGCGGAACCGACCTGCAGCAGGGCCAGATCGGGGTTGTCCTTGCCGATAGAACTGTTGATCCGTACATCATTGAGGCCATTGATGAGAATGAGACCGCCGGGATCAAGGGCGGTAAAATGACTGGTGCCGTAGGTCTCGATGCTGACCTCACCGGCCTGTTCGTTAGAGCCTGCAGTGATGATGATGTCGCGCTGCGCGGTCAGATCGCCCTTGAGGAGCAAGGTGTCCGTGGCATTGATGATAATGTCAGCGTAATTGCCGCGAGCGATAAGATCGCCCTCGATCACAGTATGCCCGCTTGGGTTGAGGGCCATGCCACCGCTCAGGGTTTCCAACACCCCGGTGCTGGTCAGGGTCACGTTCTGATCGCCATCAGCCAGGGTGCCGCTGTAGAGGTTGATGGCGTCGTGACCGCGAACCCACCCGGAGATGGTGATCTGGCCGCCGGGGGCATCGGCTTTGCCGATGTTCACGACCGATCCGCGCTCACCGGCATCGATCGCGTAACCGCGGCCGGACTCGGCCGCGGCCGTCGAGAGTTGGCCAAGACCGAGCTTGTCGGCATGACCGCCGGCAACCGCCTCCAGACTAAAGGCGTAGTTGCCTCGGAACATCAGGCGACCGTCGTTGAGGGCCACCTCGATGTGGGTATCATCCAGATTCTGCGTACTGCCGACCACCGGTGTGCCTGTAGGGGACTCAATGACGGTAAAGTCAGTCTCCTCAATGACCGTCTGAAGGGCTTCAACCAAAGAGCCAAGACCCGTGGCAGCGGTGTCGACGGCAGCAAGACTCACAGCCCCCTTCACGATATGGGTGCCCAGATCAACGGTGAGGTCGAACGCAACGTCAGTGCTCAAATGGCCGTCAGCGTACTCGGCAAATGCAAGAGCGGTAAGTTCCTCGGTCCATGCCGGGGCGAGAACCGAAAGATCACCGGAAGCGGACAGGGTGATACTGCTGTCTTCCTGCCAAGTTTTGAGATGAACATTACCGCCGATGACAATGCCCTGGTCGGCCCAGGGGTTTTCCTCGGTGACAGTGCCCTGGCTGACGCCGCCGCGAACGTCAATCGTTTTACCCGCGAGCAGATCACGCCCCAGACGAATCTGGCGATCGGCCTGGATGCTGATGGAGGATGCTCCGTCATAGGTTTGGAGGGTGCTGCCGAGGTAGCTACCCGCGGCATCGTAACTGTCGAGCACCTCTCCGCCGGCGACCAGTTGGCCGTAAATTTCGGCGTCCTGGGCCGCAGAGATAGCGATGCTGCCGTCGGGGTTGGCCGTGGCCACACGCGCCGCACCGGGCATCTTCACGCCGATGCCGTCACTGTTGGCCCCACCAACCAGTTCAATGCGCTCATTAGCACGAATGGTCGCACCGATCTCAATCTCACCGCCCGCCTCTGTGGGAGCCATCCCACCGAGGTAGAGCTGACCGGCTGATTCGAGGTGAACCGTAGAATCCTCATCGGACCAGTCGATGGTCTCGGACAACAAGTTGCCCTCTGCGTCGAAGGTCTGAGTCACCTCGCCGCCGGAGAGAACCATGCCCATAATCATCGCATTGCCAACAGCGCTCACTTCAACAAGGCCGCCGCTGCCGTCTTTGGTAATGCCGGCTGCGGTGAGCCCCGCAGCACTGCCGACGATAACCGCATAGCCGTTGTCATCGGCCCCCACCACACCGGTAGTCGTCAGGCTGACAGATTTGGCCGCGGCCAAGGCCGTGTCGACGAGAATCTGTTCCCCGGCAATAACCGATACAGTGGAATCCGCACCCAACCAGGTGACGCCGCTTTCACCGATCTGGCCGCCGGCCACAACTCGACCGAAAAGCTCGACATCTTTGGCGCCGACCAAATTGATAGCACCGCCCGCGGTGGTGGTATTCAGGGTCGAGGTGGCATGAACGTAGAGGCTGGTGCCGTCGGCGTTGGCACCGCCGCGATTTTCACCGCCTAAAGAAACGCCGCCCTTGAGGGTTATATCGCCGGTAACGCTGGCCTCCCCTTCCCAGTAGGTCCAGCTGTCCGACTGTACAATGAGATCGGAATCGGCGCCGAGAAGATTGATGTTACCACGGATGATCGCATCGTCCTCACCGCTGACAACAAAGTCAGCCCCGTCCTGAAGTGTGGTAATGGTGCCGGTAAGCAAAAATCCGAAACCGCGCTGGCCGAGCAAAATGTGCGGATCAAGGATGCGAATCTCGTCGATCTGCCCGTCATTCTGGCCGTCGTAGGCATAAACAACGTAACGGTTCTCGCCATCTTCAACGATCCAGCGATTCGTGCCGGTTTCAACAGAAGCCAGGGCGGCGTTGTTGTAATCCACCCCTTCGGTGAAGGTGGTTTTCAGCGCCTGGTCTCCGGCATCGGCGTTGTAGTAAACGGTGGTACCGTACTGGGCAAAGCTGGTCTGATCGAGCACCCGGTATTGCTGCGTATCGGAAAGGCCGGCGAAGGCAGTGCCGGCCTCCGGAATCTCCACATCGCTCCAGCGAATGGTGCTGTTGTCGTAATCTGAGCCCTGTTCAAACGTCAGCTGGTACTGCCGGTCCGCCGCGGCATCGGCATCGTGATAGACGACGCCGTCCCAACGGCTGTAGCCGAGTTGATCAAGAACCCTGTCCTGCTGCTCAAGACTCAGGTCCCCGAATTCAGCATCGTCTGCGGGTGCAACCAGGCTGCCCCAATCAAGCGCGGTGTTCTGGTAATCCTTGTCCTCACCCTGCTCCAGGCTGACCAGGATCTGCTCGGCGTCTTCGGCATCTGGATTGTAGCAAACCTGACTTTCGAGAATCTCGTAGCCCAGGTTCTCAGCGACAATGGCGCGCTGCCCCACGCTGAGTTCTTCGAAAGAGGCCCCTTCGACCGGCGGCCGCACGCCGCCCCAGTCGATGCTCTCGATATCGAAATCCGCAACCTCTGCCTGGGCAAAACGGGTCACGATTTTCTGACCTTCGACCGCGTCGGGGTTATACCAAGTCGATCCTTCGTAAACCTCGTAGCCGAGGGAACTGGCCACCACTTTTTTCTGAGCCTCGGTAAGGTTTGCAAAACTGGCATCGGCGTCAGGTTCACCGACTTCGCCCCAATAAATATCGGCATTGCTGTAGTCGGTCAGCGCACCTTGGGTGAAGTTGCTGAGCACCTTCTTACCGAACGCTGCATTGTAGTTGTAAAACTTGACCGACAATTTTTCAGACAAGACAGCGGTCAGGGAATCAACAACAACGGTCTTCTGGGCAGCCGTCAAATCCTGGAACAGAGTCTCGTCGGCAGGCTCTTCGACGTCTCCCCAGGCATCCAGGGCAATTCGGTTATAATCGAAGTAATAGCCCAGATAATCAACGACAACCAGTTGCTGGTCCGCGCTCAACGCGTCGAATACAACACCCTTGACCGACAATCCTTCAGACGAGACAGCAGTCAGATAATCAACGACAACCAGTTGCTGGTCCGCGCTCAACAAGTCGAATCCAACGCCCTTGAGCAACAATCCTTCATAGACAGCGGTCAGGTAATCAACGACAACGGTCTTCTGGGCAGCCGTCAAATCCTGGAACAGCGTCTCGTCGGCAGGTTCATCGACGTCTCCCCAGGCAACCAGGGCAATTCGGTTGTAATCGAAGTAATAGCCAAGATAATCAACGACAACCAGTTGCTGTTCCGCGCTCAACAAGTCGAATCCTACACCCGCGGCAGGTGCCGCAACCCCCTGCCCGGCCCAGTCGATCAGATCGTTGCTGTAATCAACGGAATCGCCCTGCTCAAAGGAAGTGAGCAGTTGCTTGTCCGCCGAGGCATCAGCCCGGTAGAAAACCATCCCCTCGTAGGCCGTGTATCCGGCCTGGGAGGTAAGCACCGCACCTTCGGTCAGGTCGGTACGGAACTGACCGGCAGCTTCGTTGTAATATCCGCCTTCCGTGTAAACGGTGTAGCCCAAAGATTCAGCGATCTGGATTTTGGCTTCGTCACTCAATGAATCAAAGGGGGTATAATTTGCCAGCGAGGTCGTTGAAACGGCTTCGCCCAAGCCCAGATTGTTATCAGAGAACAAAGCCTCCAGTGCGGCGTCGATCTGACCGGAATTCAGGGCGGAGACGATGTCGGCAATACCGGTAGAAGTCGAGGCCAGGGTTTTGCCCGGCAGCGTATCGAAGTAGTCGGCAAAGGTATTGACCGTTTCGCCCGACTCAATGGTCATCTGACCGGCAGATGTTACAGAACCGGAAATCTTCAGTTCGCCCGTGGTGGAGATGGTCAGGGTGGCGTCGTCGCCGGTCTTGACCGCTATGGGAGTATCACCATCGTAATCGAAGCGGGCACCGGAGATAACGGCGCTACCGGAATTCAGATGGATATAGTCGACCGCGCTGAGAAGAATGTCGGCATTATCATCCCCGGCAGTCACCGTAGCGCCTTCCAGGATCGTCATACCGGTTCCGGCCGTCATTTCAATGGAGGAGCCTGCGCCGAAAGCGAAGATCCCCGTTGCGCTGACGATGGAATGGGTCGTGGTGACGTTGACACTGCTGCCGGCATTAAGGCTCTTAATAGTGCTGCCCTTGTCGGCGGTGACGCTGTTAATCTCGGCACCGTAGCCGACCATGACATCATTTCCGGTGCTGCCATAGACGTTGATTTCGACGCTCTGATCGCCAATGATCGATCCGGTCACCAGCAACTGCTCGCTCAGGTTAATCTCGACCCTGTCGGCATGCACCCTGGAGTCGGGCGGGCCGAGGGGGTCCTGGATATTTTGGCGGAGTACCTCCATCAGACGTGCATCGAGGTACAGTGTGTCGCTGGACTGAACGTCTCCCATCACGTTGATACGATCGGCGACAAAGGTTGCCTCATCAGTCAGCTTGGATTTGAAGGCGAAAATGCCGACGGCCTTGTCCTCGATATCGCCGATACTCATGATCACGTCTTCAGCATTGTGACCGATCGATATCGATTGGAACCCGTCTTTTAACGCTGAAAAATCGCGCATCGCAAAGTTGAAGAAACCCGTTGCTCCGGCTGTCGAGTAGTCCCGCCCGTAGGTAGACTGGCCTGCAGCACCGAGGCGGTAGTTCTGACTGTCCGTCTGCGCAACGAGAAGCAGATCTCCCGTGCCGATAACCTGATCATCACCTGAGGCGAAATCGACATCATCGGCCACAATCTTGATGATTCCCCCGCCGGAAGCGGTTGACATTGCGCCTGAATTGAGCGACAGCAGGGCCTCGTTGGCCGCCAGGTCGATATCGATAAATCCAGAAGGCGTATAGAGCCCGCCGTAGGTGCGACCATCAGAAACAATGTTGAGGCTGTCCACTTCGCGGATGACGATATCGTCATAATCGGCCCCTGCAGTGCCCAGATTCACCAGGGCGAGATCGAAAATCCGGGTGTTCAAAGTTCCCTGGATACCTGCGGCCTTGATACTCACCAGAGCCTCAGGAGCGATCAGGGTCGCTTCACGAACATCCACAAGACCGGCGGCATCGAGAATCAGGCCGGTAGCGCCCCAGCTTGCACTGTCGCCGCTGACGAGGCGGGTGGTCGCGGCCGCATCGATTATTTCGATACGATCGACTTTATCATTAAAATCAATAACCCTTTGAAGATAGGCAAACTGGTGGTCGTTGAGTTGAAGTTCTTCGGTAGACGTGATCGGAGAGAGGATGACACGATCGTTACCGCTGCCCCCTTTGATATTCAGATACCCCGTTCCGTTGACATATATAACATTGTCGCCGTCACCGGTATCGACCGTATCGTTGGCAATAGAATCGATTGTGAAGACGTCATTGCCCCCACCACCGAAAATAGTGTTGGTGCCGGTCCCCATGTTGATCTTCTCGGCCATGTCGGAACCAACAAACCGGTCATCACCGGCACCGCCCAAATACTGAACGCCGCTGGCGGCACCGCCACTGAAGGAATCATCCCCGGCCCCGGCATCTATCACGCTGCCTGCACCTGCGCCTCTGATGATAAAACTGTCGTCACCAGGACCGCCGTAAAAATCAAGCCTGGCCCGGACATTCGGCCCCACATAAATAAAATCATCGTCCCCGGCATGAACCAGGACATCCTCCCCACTTTCCTCATCATACGCATACTGATCTTCATTGTCGTGGGCATAGATCGTGTTCACGCCGCTAAAGGTTTTTTCCTCACCCAGGGCATATACCGTCACCGTGCCCGGGTCATTTTCATCGCCTTCAATACGGTATTTCTCCTTGGTGATATCTTCATAGTCCTCACCGCGGGCCACACCAAGATCACCCATATGCAGGTACAGCGTATCATTAATTTGCGTAGCAATCACCGGTGCCGGTCCCCAGCTCCAGGTCTTGCTGGTGGCGATACTGATACCGACAATGGTCACCTCAATATCCGCAGTAACACTGGATTCGGTGATTTCCAGGGCCGCATCAAAACCGGCCAGGGTTTCATGGATTTCAAAAAAGCCCAAGTCGATGCTCAAAGACAAGTCGCCGTAAATCCGGCCGTAAACCACCAGCCCGCCTCTGGTGCTGTCCGCGTAATGCAACTCTGTGCCGGCCTCTACATTGGCAAATTCAAACTCAATGCCACCGTTTAATTCCACAATATACAAATCAAGTCCAAAGTGCACACCACCGTAGATATCAAAATAACCGCGGGAATCGATAAAGCCACCCATCTCTACGTCCACGACGCCGAAAAAATCGAGGTGGGCATCAATGGACAAAAAGAAATAGTCTTCTGTGGCAATCATCCTGCCAGTAAGCTCAAACTGGAAAACTATGAGATCCATCTTGCCATTGATAAAGACTTCGACGGTGCCTGCAGCCAGGTTATAGAGTTCCGGCTCATCCGAGACCTCTCCGGTCTCCTGGTCATAAGTATATCTGCGGACCTGTTTGTCGGTGCCCAGGGTGTTTACATCCAGGGTGATCAGGCCTTCAATTCCAATGGGGCCGATACCCAGGGTACCGCTCAAGAGCAGACTGCCGGCCACGCCCTTCTCTTCTCCATAGTAAAGCATCAGGGCGCTGGAAGCCTTAAGTTCACCCAGGCCCCCGAATTCGATTTTGGCGTTGACCATAAGCTGGAAAGAGTCTTCGCTGATTTGAAAATAAAAATCACCTGCAAACTCAAAGGCATCCACCAGGGTCATACTGCCGGCACCGGCAACCACAAGATAAAATCCAGGGTCCCCTTCGCTGCCGTCAACCTGGGGCGCTCCGGCCGTAATGGTCACGGTTTCATATGTCAGCCCTTCAGGGTTTTCCACCGGATCATACAAAAATTCTTCCGGCACTTCATATACATACTCTTTACCGGACGTGTTCAGGTACAAACTGAATTCAGCCTCTACTTCCAAAATACCGCCGAAATTAACGCCCCCGCTCAATTCCAGGCTGACGCCCAGTCCACCGCTATTGATAACCAGCAATCCAGTGGCTTCAAAGTTGAGCACGGGATCACCGCCTCTGGATACCGGCACGTCTCCAAGGCTGATGGCGACATCGGCAAAGACCGTCAATTCATCGGTGGTGAGTTTGAATTCAAAAAAACCATTTAAATACAATAAATCAAAGGCATTTATGTACGCCTGACCGGCTACCCGGACGTAAATATCCTCGTAAGTTAAAACAATGGGTTCGGAAGGATTACCGGTGGCAATGGCATATCCCGTGTTGATGATATCGTTATCTTCGATGTCGTCCTGGTTGACGGGCAGGGACGTATCCATCCAGGTACTCTTGGAAAAATCAATGGTGGTCAGGCTCACG
>CAYQNS010000017.1:0-36977 GCA_964418755.1 uncultured Desulfobacteraceae bacterium | reverse complement strand
AGTGTTACCCTGATTTTGTAATTTTTTTACGAATTCTTACTATCACAAACATATACCACGTCAAAAGCAATCTTCTGCAAGAAGCTGGCCTCATCCTTTCCCAGGTCAACAAGGCAGCGGTCATTCAGATACAAAATTCCCGGAAGCCCTTTCGGATTGGTCCGACAGATAACCGCAAAAAACACACAGGCACTTAAATATGCACCGGCCGGGTTGGCATGACGATCATCCTTATGGTGGAGCCTCAAATTTGGGTTTGTTTTTAAAGCATTTTCCCAGGCAGTTCCAACCGGTGCCAGCAGCGCACCGGTTTCCCGAGCCGCCCGGGCATAGGCATCCCGGATTATTTGCTGGGCTTCCGGTTGGTCGCGTTTGGCCCAGGTCATGTAAAACAGGGTTCGGGCACCCTGCTTTTTTATCTCCGCATCCAGTAAACGGGCATATTTCTGCATTGAAACAGGGGCTTCAATGGGGCCGCCGCTGCGATCCTGAAGAACAACATAATCCCATGATTTTTTTGATAGCATATTCCGGGTAGCGCGATTCTTCCAATGCCATTCCAGGCCGGCTCCCTCGCCGGTGATCTGCTCTGTCAGCAGCTTTCTTTGATTTCCTGCGGCTTTAGCGAGTTGTTCCAGCATCCGGGGCATGTAGTGCAGATAGGTATGGCTGTTGCCGATAAACAGGATTCGGTATGGTTTCATATATGTCAGCGTCACCGTTTGAACGAAAATGGCAAACTGTACCCAATTACAGGTTTTTCAGCCAGTCCAGGAGCAACCGTACCCCGAAACCGGTTCCGCCGGCTGCGCAGAAGGCATCGGGTTTTTTGATCAAGGCAGTTCCGGCAATATCGATATGTGCCCAGGCTGTGTCTTTGGCAAATTCAGATAAAAACAGCGCGGCCGTGATGGCTCCGCCCCAGCGTGAACTGCTCATATTGCTCAGGTCGGCCAGATCGCTTTTGAGCAGTTCTTTATAATCTTCGGGCAAAGGCAGGTGCCAGCAGCGTTCCCCTGTTTTTTTGCCGGATTCGACGATGGCGCGGGCCAGTGCATCGTCAGATGAAAAGACGCCGGCGATTTTTTCACCCAGAGCAACGATGCAGGCTCCGGTGAGGGTTGCCATGTCCACCACTGCCTGGGGCTTGAAGGTCTGGATGGCATATGCCATGGCGTCCGCCAGAATCAGTCTGCCTTCGGCATCGGTATTGCCGATTTCCACGGTTTTGCCGGCAAAGGTCCGGACGATATCTCCAGGGCGGGCCGCATTGCCTGAAGGCATGTTTTCCACCAGCGGGAGGACACCGACAATGTGAAGATTGACATTCAGTTTTGATGCGGTAATCAGGGTAGCTGCCACGGCCGCGGCACCGGCCATATCCATTTTCATGCCGTCCAGTGATCCGGTGAGTTTCAGATTAATGCCGCCGGAGTCAAATGTGACTCCCTTGCCGATCAGGGCAATGGTTTTTTTAGCGCCTTTGGGTTTATGTTCCAGCATCAGCAGCCTCGGCCGATTTTGACTGCCGGCAGCCACCGCCAGCAAGGCCCCGAATTTTTTTTGCTTTAATTTTTTTTCATCCAGCACAGTTATTTTCAGATCGGTTGCCTTGGTCTGATCCATGATGGATGCGGCAAATTGTGCCGGTGTTTTTTCATTGGATGGCGTGCTGACCCACTCCCGGGCCAGAATGGTGCCGCTGCATACAGCAGATACCTGCAAGGGGAGATGGCTGAATTTTTTTGCTGCCGCAGGCGGTACGATCAGGGTGATCAGTTCAAGGGAGGTTTCCTTTTTTTCATATTTATATTTATCGAATATATGGTTGCCAAGGCAGGCCCCCTCCAGCATGGCTTCCAGAACCAGGTCCGTATGCAACCCGGTTTTCCCGGCTGATGGAACAGCTATATGACAGTTCTCCAGCTTTAATTTAATGCATTTTTTTACGGCTGTTCCGGACCATTCCCGCAGGGAGCCGGTTGTGAGATCTTTACATTTACCAACCCCAAGCAATAAAATTCGATCGGCTTTTATTTTGGGAGAAGAATAAAATATGATCTCGTCGCCTTTTTTTCCGGTAAACTCCCGAAGCTTTTCGCCCTCGGCGATCTGGGCCGTAACGGTTTTGTTTTCATGAATTTGCCGGTCTTCACAAACCGGTATGACCAGTGTGTTCAGCCGGTCGTTTTTAAAATTAACGGATATTAATTTCAACATGACAGCTTCCTTTAATAATGAAACATGATGAGTGTAAATTGAGCGATCAGCAGTTGGCTTTTAGCAATCAGCACAATAATTTCAATATATTGTCAAAGGTCATCATTTCACCCAATGGGTGAAAATCGCATTACTGGTAAACTCCTAAAATATAGGAGCTAACCGTTAATTGCTAAGAGCTAATCGCTCATCTTAGTTGATATCTGCCCAGGGGCATAACCTGATACGATTGTCTCTGCTATTTTCTCAGCGGACTTGCCAAAAAGTTCGTCTGTAGCGATAGGTTCCAGCAGGCTGTCTTCCCAGGCGACAGAGTTTTCCTGTACCAGATTTTTAATATGGTCATATTTACCGCCCAGGGCTTTGATTCTGGCCGGCGGCGAAATGTTCTCCTTAAACAAAATATTCAGCAGCAGCAGGTATTCAATCATATTTGCGGTCTCGCGCATTGCGGACATCACCGGGATAACGATTATGCTGCGGTCATCCTTGCGACCCTTGCCGATATAAACGTTGCCGTATTTAACGATGATTCTTTTGGTTCCCTTGAGGCGGGTGTCCGATTCCACCCGCGAGGGGATCGGTTTTAATACGCCCTCTTTTGTTTTCACCTCGACGGTAGTGTCGTCGGTGAGTTCGCCCAGCGAATTCAGGCCTCCGATTTTATACAGGATGGCCCCTGGAATACTCTCCACTACGGCCTGGAGGTTTTTTAGTACAATCACGTTTCGATTGACGATTTGGGAGACGGTCAGGTCGTGGGCGTTCAGGGCGTCAAACAGTATCCCGTCGATGGCGGCGCTGATTCGGCTGGTACCCACCGTAACGGTCTTGGCCTGGTGCTTGATGGCGTCGATGGGCCGGGCCGTTCTATTGATAGCTTTGCCCAGACATTCAAACAGCGTATCGATCATATTCAGGGCCGTGCCCTTTTTGTCGAAATCAAGCTCGAAATCCGCCACGGGCAACCGTCCTGCAAGATATTTGAGCAGCAAAATAAGATCGGATGTGGGCGCTATGGCGGTGGGGAAAAGTTTTTGGGCGATTTTTAACCTGAACGCTTTGTAGAATCGGACAAATTTTTCCCGGAATGATTTTTCCAGAACAACTTCGTAGACATTCAGCCCCTGTGTGGCATAGTCGTCCAGGCTTTTTTGAATTTCATCCCGGAACTGGTGCAGAAAACGCGAGTTGTCGTTAATGGCCAGGGCCGCATAATATCCCCAGATGTGGCCGGCCAGGGTGTTGAGAATCGGCGCCAGATGCTGGCTGATCCGTGGAACAAAAAATAGATCGGCGGCATAGGGCGTAAACCGGGTCTCCCCTTTATCGGCGATGACGATGGGCGTTGCCTTGTGGGCCTGGAAAATGGCCGTGTCCTTGACAATATCACTGACAACGGTATCGCCGGCACCGGCGGCACATACAATGATCAGAGGTTCGGACGACAGATCGATATGCTTTTTGTCTTCGACGAAGTCCGATGAAATCGTCTTGTAGCACAATTCGCTGAGCTTGATCCGGATTTCATCGGCCGAAGCTTTGTTGGGTCCGCTGCCCACGGCGGCCCAGTATGTTTTATCGGCGGCATGGCGGTCGGCCGAAGCTTTGATTTTGTCCTTCAGGTCAAGAACCTGACGCATCTGGGAAGGGACTGCGATAAGTTTTTCAATCTCTTCGGATATAAAATCTCCACTTCTGCAGCCCTTGATGTCGGCAATATACAGGCTCAGGAGGGCACCTGCGATAATCTGGGAATAAAAGGCTTTGGTCGAGGCCACCGACATTTCGATATCACGGCCGCTGCTGGTATACAGCACGCCGTCAACCTTGAATGTGACGTCGCTGTCTCTGCGGTTGACAATGGCCAGGGTATGGCCCCCCCTTTCGCGTACCATGTCAACGGCACGGTTGGTGTCGGTGGTGGTGCCGGACTGGCTGATAGCAATCACAAGAGAATCGTCCATGCCCGATTTAGAATCGTTTCCCAGTTTAAAGCCGCTGAGTTCGGATGCTTTGAAAGCCATGACCTGGAGGGAGGGATCCGCCAGATAATGGCTGAGAATATCGGCACACACCTGGGCTGCTACGCCGGCGGTACCCTGTCCGATAAAAAAAACACGTTTGATCCGGTTTTGGGTCAACGCGTCTGCCAGCGTCGGCGGAATAACCGTTTCATCAAGTGCAATCAGATATCTGTCAGTTTCAGACTTGCTGATTTTCCAGCGATTTTCCAGCGTCTGCTCAACGCATCGCGGTGATTCTGATATCTCCTTTAAAAAATAGTGGGGAAAGTTCCTGCGATCGATATCCCGCGAGGTGATATCAGTGTGCTTGATATCTTCATCGTCGAGTGTGATCCATGTTCCGTCATAGAACATGGCCCTGATGGCACTGCCCCCTCCGGTTGAATCCTGATCCAGAATAAAAATCTGCCCCTGGGTCGGGCCGTTGTTGCCGGTAACGATTTTTTCACCGTCCATCTTTAGGTAGGAGGATGTTTCTTCAATAAAGCCATATACTTCCGAAGCAGGCATGTAATGATCTGCGGCCAGCCCCACGAAAATTGCCTGGCCGCTGCCCCGCTGGGCCAGGAAAAATTTACCGGGTGCAAGATCCGTATGCATTGATATGGCATGGGATCCCTTGAAATCATTGACCGCCAGCCGGAAGGCCTCCTCCACGGAGTTGCCCGTCTTGATGTATTTTTCGATCTGCAGCGGGATAATCTTGGTGTCTGTGGTGATTTCCGTATCAATAACGCCGCCGTTTTTTTCATATTCCAGTTTAAGATCAAGAAAGTTGTCAATATCACCGTTAAGGCAGGCGTGGATAATCCCGTCTGAGCAGGTCGGGCTATTTGTGGTGATATTATCGACCGGGTGGCAGTTGGGTTCAGTAATGGCACCTACGGACGCCCAGCGGGTATGGGACGAGACGGTATGATACCGGTGGGTAAATCCCAACAGCGTCTGGAGAATCGGATCGGTGCGGATCTGCCGGCGCAGGTGGATAATATTGTCACCCAGGCCGCCGATTTCGGCGGCAACCTTGTATACAAATGCCATGGATACGGTTTTGCCGGTTCTTTCATGAATACGGATGCTGTTGTTGACCAGAACGGATTTTTCGGAACGTTGTGCAAGCATGTCAACCAGCTTTTTTTTCGTCAGGGCCGCCTGAAAAAGATCGAACTCACCTGGGTCCAGAACAAACAAAAGAGAGAATCCGGCCGAATCCCGGCCTCTTACTTCAAGGCGATCGATGCTGTTGAGGACGGCATTTATTTTTTTTAATATTGCAACGGCTTCCATGGATGGACCGTCGGCGGCTTCTGCTGTCAGATCGCGCACTTTTTTAATATTATCCAGCAGTTCGGACCGAAGGCACCATGTGATGTCTTTGAGGATTTCCATCTGCCGGGATATGGCGGCAAACCGAGCGGTGCCTGTCTGGCCCGAAACCGCATTCATCTGCCGGGATTCCGAATCTATGACCGAGGTCAGCCGTTCGGCAATGCTGTTTAACTTCGACTGGAGGGAATCATCGAAATAGATTTTTAAAAAGTGAATATCCTCTTTCAGGGTCTGCACCATTGCGGCAAAATCAGCAACAAGAATTTCGCCCCCGAGATAGTACGCATCAAAGTCGCCGGATTCGGATGCAAAGTTTTCCAGGCCCTGACGTTCGATGGTGGCGGTCATGTCCTGCATTGCATCCATATCAATGGCCGAAGGAGTCCTGTCTTTTCGTTTGAAGGATATGATTCCGGCCAGTCCGCAGTAAAAGGTGGTGCTGCGGTATGGGAAAAATACAATCAATCCTTCGGGCGCATCGGCAATGTCCCTGCCGAAACAGACACCGATGGGAAGATAAGATCGCAACCCGGCAGCCAATCGTTTCAAAAAAACAGCCGTATATCTAATATAGTTCATATATATTCCTTTAAAAAAGTGCGGACCTAATAAAATAGAAAATGCCTTTCGCCTAACAGCCAAGCATCCTATTTTAGTTCTATCCTTTTGCCTTTACCGGCTGGGCATGTGCATTAACCGTGTTTTTTGATTTTGAAAAATAACTGCCAAAATACTCCTTCATGGCCAGTCGGGCGTATTGACTGGCCCGCACGCCGATATATTCACCATGTCCGACAACTACGGCAACAGCAATTTTGGCGGTAGTTTGCTTGTCTGCGGCAAATCCGACAAACCAGTCAAACCGGGCATCCCGCTGCCGGTTGTAAATACTGCCGGTTTTACCGCCGATGGTGAGTCGCGCGAGGACCGAGTCCCTCTTTAGACCCCTGAACGCCTTGCGACAGGTACCTGATTTTACAGTTGTTTGCATCATCTCCATGATAAGAGCGGATGTCCGGGGCTTAATAGCCTGATGGATAATGACGGGATGATTCACATAAACAGTCTTTCCCTGATCATCAAAAACCCGGTCGACAATGGAGGGTTCGATGAGGATGCCGTGGTTGACAACAGCGCTCACCAGCATGGCGCCATGCAGCGGCGAAAGAGTGGTGTCCCGGTTAAAGCCACAGGCAATTTCAGCCCATTGGTATGGATCGTCCGCCAGGTGAACCCGGCTGGGCGCCACTGGAATTTCAAACCCGATTTCCCGGTTAAATCCGAAAGCCAGAGCATATTTTTCCAGTGTGTTTTTACCGATACTCAATGCGCCGAGTTTGCCGAATACCGGATTGACCGACTGGGCAAAGGAATCTTTGAATAAAATTCGGTTCGTATATTTATTGGTTTTTTCCTTTATCTGGGATTTGTACAGAGTATATTTGCCTCCGTTAAAGGTCAGCCTGGATTCCGGTTTTAAATCACAGGTTTCCACCGCCGCTGCCGCCGTAACAATTTTAAAAATGCTGGCAGCCGGGAATTTACCCATTATGCACGGGTTGCCGGTTTTGTTGTCTCTGTCAAAGCCGGCCATGGACAGGACCCTTCCGGTTGCCGGGTCCATCACAATGATACCCAGATAACGGGGAATGTAACGGGGCGAGCGCCAGTCCATCCGGCTGAGCATATACTCCTGGAGATCGATATCAATGCTGGTTGCGGCGTTAAATTTTCCACCGGCATGGTCAAAATTCAGAGTTCGGGTTGTCAGGTTTAACATCTGATCACTGTCGATACCGGCTCGAATGTCGGCCTTGCTGATTGAATCCGAATCCTTCCACATGTGGAAAGTCTGGAGCGGGCCGGTTGATTGTTGATTTTCAGGACGGTGCCGTCCGCCGGCCGAGTTACCCAGCGCGGCAATTCCAAAATACAGCAGGACAGCCAGAAGCGGCAGAATTATTGCGTGTCTGATCCGTTTTAAAATCAGCCGTTTTTTATTTCCGGTTTGGAGCAAACTGTCTTGGTAAACCCGCCAGTTTGCCCGGAACGGTTTCCTATATGATGTGGGTCGTCGATGGAACATACTGTAATTCAATTAACTGTAAACACGAATGTATTTTGACATCCTTTATTTGCCGGGTTACACTTTTTGTAAAAAGCATGTGTTTTTTGCCCACTCAGGATGCGGAAACACGGAATCCACAAAGTGTAACCTATTTTCTAACTTTGATGAAGGATGTCTCTGTTTTATATTATTTTACGGGCGTTCCCGGCGGAACCTTCCCGTCAAGGGTGGCAACGGCGCATTTTTTACCGTCCACGGCCGCCAGCAGCATGCCGTTGGACAGGATGCCCATCAATTTGGCAGGCTTCAGGTTGGCCACCACGATGACCTGTTTGCCCAGGAGTTCATCCGGGCCGTAACTGGCGGCAATACCGGCAACAATAGTCCGGTTCTCCCCGATATCCACTTCCAGTCTGAGCACCTTTTTGGCCCGTGGGATCGCCTCGGCATGGACGATGGTTCCGACCCGCAAATCAATGGCCGCCAGTTTATCAATGCTTATTTCAGGTTTAATTTCCGGTAGAATCGGCATTGTTTCTTCCGACGGGTGTTCTTTTTTCTTTTTCACATCGATTCTAGGGAACAGGGTAATGGATTTTGGCAGCCGGGTGCCTGGTTTCATGATATTCCATGTTTTAAGCAGATCAATGCGGTAAAACGCGCTGTCCTGCTCCAGTCCCAGGTGTTTCTGCATTTTTGCGGCAGTATCGGGCATGACGGGATAGATCAGGCCGGAAATAATTCTCAGTCCTTCAAGCAGGTTATAAATAACGACTTCGAGCTGCTTTCGACTTGAGTTGTTTTTTGCCAGAACCCAGGGCGTGGTGACATCAATGTATTTGTTCATCCGGCTTATAAATTCCCATATGGCGATCAGTCCCTTGTGAAAAGCAAATTTGTCCATGGCCTTTTCAAATTCCAGCAGTGCAACGGCAGACTGGGAGGCCAGTCCGAGTTCAAGCTGCTGTTCAATGGCCGGATCAACCTGCGGGACAACTCCGTCAAAGTATTTATGCGCCATTGTAATAACCCTGGAGAAAAGGTTACCCAGGTCATTGGCCAGGTCCGCGTTGATGCGCTGCACCAGGGCTTCCTCTGAAAAGTTGGAGTCCAGCCCGAATACCATGTCCCGCATCAGGAAAAAACGAAAAGCATCCAAACCGTACACATTCTTCAGCGACAGCGGTTCGACCACATTGCCGACGGTTTTGGACATCTTGCTTTCATCGACATTCCAGTAGCCATGGACATTCAGGTGCTGATAAATGTCAATCCCGGCTGCCTTAAGCATAATCGGCCAGTAGATGCCATGGGGTTTTAAGATGTCTTTGGCCACGATATGCTGGGCTGCCGGCCAGAGTTTTTTAAAAGAAGCCCCATCGGGATAGCCCAGGGCCGAGACATAGTTCAGCAACGCGTCAAACCAGACATATGTGACGTATTCCTTGTCAAAGGGCAGGGTAATCCCCCATTGCAGACGGGTTTTGGGGCGCGATATACACAGATCCTCAAGCGGTTCTTTTAAAAACGACAAAACTTCGTTTTTATACCGCTCGGGGCGGATAAAATCAGGATTGGTTTTAATATGGTTGATGAGCCACTCCTGATAGCGGCTCATTTTAAAAAAATAGTTGGATTCTTTGATAATTTCCGGTGTTGTCTGATGATCCGGACATTTGCCGTCAACAAGCTCCCGTTCGGTGTAAAAACGTTCGCATCCAAAGCAGTACAGCCCCTCATATTCACTGAAATAAATATCTCCGGAATCATAAATGCGCTGCAGGATCTGTTTTACAACCAGGATATGAGACGGGTCCGTGGTGCGGATAAAAAAATCGTTGGAGATATTCAGCTCCGGCCACAGGCTTTTGAAAAGATTGCTGATTTTATCGGCATACTGTTTGGGTGTTAGATTTTCATCCTTGGCGGCCTGAACAATTTTATCACCATGTTCGTCGGTTCCGGTTAGAAAAAATGTTTCCCGACCCTGCATGCGGTTGTACCGACAGATGACATCAGCCGCTATGGTTGTGTAGGCATGACCCAGGTGGGGCCTGGCATTAACATAGTAGATCGGTGTTGTTATATAAAAAGGTTCCGACATGTTTATTTTTACTCCTTGATGATTGTATCCAGTGCGGTTTCTATTTCATTGCCGTTGTTGAGGCGCAGGGATATCCGGCTGCAGATAACATTATGCCGGATAACCTTGCCCTCGCCGTTGGTGGTTCGGACTATCCTGCCGATTTTAGGAAAAGACTTTTTCAGATTCCGGTAGGTTTCAACCTCAAATGTAAGACAGCACATGAGCCGTCCGCATTGACCGGAAATTTTAGTCGGGTTAAGGGAAAGACCCTGTTTTTTAGCCATACGGATTGAAACCGGGTCGAATTTTTCCATAAACAGAGAACAGCACAGCTCCCGGCCGCACCTCCCGATCCCGCCGCACATCTTTGCCTGGTTGCGGATTCCGACCTGGCGCATCTCAATCCTTACACGAAACTGTTTAACCAGCATTCTGACCAATTGGCGGAAGTCTACCCGGCCTTCGGAAGTGAAAAAAAACGTGAGCCGGCTGGCATCAAACGTACTTTCAATGGAAAATAGGTTCATGGTCAGCCCCAGTTGCTTGATGTAATTAATGCAGCATGCAAAGGCCTGTTTTTCCGTGTCCTTGTTTTTCTCTCTCTGTTGAAAATCCTGGTCGTTGGCGATACGGAAAACTTTCTTTAGGGGTTTGCCGGTGTTTTCTTTTTTAATAATTTTCGGGTTGACGGCGACAAATCCAAACCCGAGTCCCTTTTCTGTTTCTACAATGACACAATCCCCGCAATTCAACACAAATGCACCGGCATCAAAGTCATAAACCTTACCTACGGATTTAAATCTTATACCCACTTTTTTTTTCATCAGCAAAAGTTTGTAATACCTTATATGAAACCAATTGACGTTTTTTTATATCCGTTATGAAATAAATCATACAAATTCGGGTATCCTTCGGTTACAAGTTTGGCCTACTATGAAGGATGTTACGGATTCCTAATATTTTTCAGCAAGCTGAAGCATTAGCAGCTCCATGCTAAGCCGCGGATTTGCATTTGATTCTATAGTCCGCTGCGCTTTTTGAATCGCCTTTATTTTTAACAGCAGCGATTCCGGTGAAATTTTTTCTGAAATTTTTTGCAGCGTTGCAATCATATCCGTGTTGATAATCTTTTTATCATTATATTGACATACTACAAGATCCCGCAACCATGATTTAATAATTTCCAGTGCATCCGGCAAGGTATCTTTTTGTTTGGACAGACTTTCGGCAAAAGCCAGCAGGACATTAATCGGTCTTGCGGGCAGTGCACCGGGGTTGTCCAGGCCGCTGGCGGATAAGAGCCGGTTGCGGTGATTTATCCATCCGGTTTTGCTCATGGATCGGGCCCTGGACAAACTGCCGCCGGCCATACCGGCAATAATGGATGCCTGCTCCGCCGGCATTGCCTGATTTTCCATCAGATAGGAGGCAATGCTTTTACGGGAAATCGGGTTGAACCTGATTTGCTGACAGCGTGATACAATTGTCGGGAGAAGATCGGATGTCTGCTCGGCGGTCAATATCAGTATGGTTGACTCAGGCGGTTCTTCCAGAACCTTTAGAAGCGCATTGGCTGCTTCGGGATTCATGGCCTGGGCCTGGGAAATAACCACAACCCGTAACCGTGCTTCAAAGGGTTTCATGGTAAGCGTATGACACAAACTACGAATTTGAGCAATTTTGATAATTGTGCCGGTTGGCTGAATATGCAGAATGTCCGGATGATTGCCGGACAGAATTTTCCGGCATGGCCTGCAAACGCAACACGGATCCGATACCGCAGGCCCAATGGAATGGTTACCGGCATCTCCGACACGTTGCTCTTGACTTGCGGCTCCTTTGCCCCGGCAATTACACGCCATGGCAAAAGCGATGGCTGCGCTGTGTTTGCCTGCCCCGGCAATACCGGTAAAAAGAAGAGCGTGCGGTATGGTGCCTTTTTTAAGAAGCGTAGTTAAAAGCTGCAGGGGTCGCTTTTGATCTATGATTGATTCAAAACCCGACACAAATTAATTGTCAACCCGTTCTTTTAATTCTTTACCACATTTGAAAAACGGCAGTTTTTTAGGTTGAATAACAACCTTTTTACCGGTTTTGGGATTCCTGCCGGTGTAGCTTTTGTATTTTTTAACAAAAAAACTGCATAAACCGCGTACTTCCACCCTCTCACCCTGAGCCATGGTGTTGGCCATATTATCAAAAAATATCTGGACGACTTTGGCGGCTTCTAATTTTGAGATATTTGCTTCATTTTTCAGGGCGGAGATAAGCTCCAGTTTGTTCATAAAACCTCCTTGACACGGTCAAAAGTAAATGCTTGAAATATTCCCGCGCATTCATAGTTAAATACAAATTGTGATTTTTTAAACTTTTCAGTTTTTTTATGCTTTTATCGAAAACAGACCGTGAAACCGATATATCCAAAGCCGCAGGATTTTGTCAAACAGCTACAGTATCCGCTTATTTAATAACAATAAACCATAAGTTAGTAAGAAGTCAAGTAGTTAAGATAATATTTCAGGGAGGATTTCAACATCCTCTTCGCTGACATCCACACCGGCGTACTGGCCCAGAGCTTCGATGGTAACAATTACACGCTTTTTCCCCCGGTAGTGTGCAAAAATTCCGGTTACACCGGCCAGGGGGCCATTAATTACGATTACTTTATCCCCCTTTTTAAATCGTTTTCCGGTGATAATCGCATCGGCGCCCGCGACCATGATCATAAGCGATTCTATGTTTTCATTCGGTACAGGCAGAGGCCCTTCCCTGTTGCCGATAAAACGAACCACTCCTGTTGTTTTCAGGATTTCAAGGTGCTCATAGGCCTCCAGGGCGCTTTTTACAAACAGATATCCGGGAAAGAGTGGTTCGCGTATCATGATCCTCCGGTCCCGACGGCGGCTGCGCACCTGGATTTTGGGCAAAAAGGCCTCCAGGGATTTTTTGCTCAGTCCCTCATGTACCACATTTTCAAACCTGCTCTTGGTATGTAGCACATACCAGGCCCCGGGTGATTTCACTTATTTTAATCCTTGTTTTCCGGCTTAATCCGTTTCAGATATTTATAAAATTTTCATCAGCCATTCGATTGCCGCCGGATTGTTCAACACTTGAAGACCGGAATCAAAATTGGTTTTGTCTTTTACAGCGCTCTATTCAATGTGTCAAGCACCTGCGCTGTTTCCAATCGAAAAAACAGGCATTATCTAAAATTGGGTTCCGATTTCACCAAGACCGTGCAGAGTGACCATAAACGCGTATTTTCGGTCATTGCTTTCCTCGCTGTACTTACATTCAAACGACCAGCAACTTGCCCGGTAGCGGAACCCTGCGGCAACGGTCAGATCGCTGTCTCCCCGCAGGTCGCGCTCATATTCGGAAAAAACGGCCAGGCTGCCGGTCAGATTTATCAGACCGTCCACATATAATGAATGGATTTTATTTTCCTCAACTTCATCGTCCTGACGGCGGTGCTCTATGAAAAGCCTGTTTTCCCGCCTGTCGGTCAGTTTGAGCGCGACATTGTTGGACACGAAGTGGTCTTCATATACGGACCACCGGGCATCTGCTCGAAGTGATATCATATCATGCGGATGCAGTTCAAATTCGCCGCTGATGGGGGAAAAAGGCTCACCGGACGGCTCTCTATCCTCGTTAAAATCATAGCTTTGTTCCAGTTTAATGCGGCAGAATTGGTTATACCTGTACAAAGCAGGGGTGTTTGAACTAATTGGTTCCCCGGAATTATCAGTTACAGACGCTAACCTTTTAGAGGTAAGCGTGTTGGTGATGGAATAAGTGATTTTGTTTTGAGGATCGATGCGGTCAATCTCATCAAAATCAGGATATTTGTTCTGGTTCCGGTCCGGAATATAATCGTAAACCACCCGGGGGATAAGTGTGTGTCGCCAAACGCGGGTGTCGGGTCCTGAAGAGGCATATACGCGGTATACTGCCGTGGCAAGATCCAGTTTGATGTCGTAAATTGTGCGGTCGGCAAAATCGTCTTCTACGGTGGCCTCGTTTTCATAGCGGTCAATGAACCAGGTGGTTTGCCTCAGGCCGGCGGAAGGTGTAAGGGTAAAATACCTGCGGGTCCAGGGCAGATAAAATCGCGGATGAATATCCACCCGGTGCCCCCTGGTACCGGTTTCTCTGAAAAAATATGTATATTCCGAGTCAAGGTCGTAATAAAGCGGGCTTTTATGGAGTTGCTTTCTGGATATATCAAATTTGATAAAGGGTAATTGTTGAAGGGTATCATCCCCCTCATCCAGGCGCCGTTTGATGACATCATCGTACCAGCGCATTTCGGCAGTAAGGCTGTAACTGTTCCATATTTTGCTTAAATTGAAGCGGTTGAGCCGGGTCGGATCATTATAATCATCAAACTCGCGTCCAAAGGCGTTGATAAAGTATTTTTCGGAATCGGCAAAGCCGGTGTAACCGTCTTTGAATTCAGTCAGATAATCCTGGTCGCTTACGATGTCCAGATCCAGTTTCGCATCCCATCCAAAGCCCAGGGTCTGGTTGTGTTTCATCCTGAACCAGTAGCGATCCCTGTTGGGACGCAGATAATCGTCATCATCATATCCCCAGTCACTGCTGTTGGTCCCTGTTCCGTCGTCGATCTGTCGATCGTGAAAGAAATCATACACCAGGGCGCCTTTTGAATCCTCGCTCAGGACATAACGATATTCCAGACCCAGTTTATTGCCCCTGTTTTCCATATAATGCTCATAGAAAGTGGCGTCGGAGCTTTTGTTTATGGCCCAGTAAACCGGCTGAATATATTCCGCCCCCTTGCGGTCACCGAAACTCATTTGGGGGGCCAGCAGCCCGGATTGTCGTTTGAGTTTGACCGGGAAGGCAAGCCAGGGGGTGTAAAGGACGGGCAGACTTTTGGCCCAAAGTGCGGCATGCTTTACCGTGCCATAGCCTTCGATGGTGATATTCAGGTTTCTGCCGGTTATTCGCCAGTCCGGGTGGTCTCCGTCGCAGGTGGAGATACTGACTTTTTCGGCGCGGTAAGAATTTTTCCCGACTTTTTGAATCCGGTCACTCCGGATGTGGAAATTGGTTTCGCCGTGGAACAGGGTCCCATTGAAAAGCGTACCGGTCTCGGTATTCAGGTTTATATCGATCCGATCTCCGCAAAGAATGTCATTCCCGCTGGTCATCACAACATGTCCGCTGGCCCTGGCCTGCATGGTTTTCTGTTCAAAACGGACAAAATCGGCAATCAGTTTTTTATCGGCCTTTTTGATAATAACATTGCCTTTGGCAATATACTGCTCGGCCTGGCTATCGTACTGCAAACGGTCGGCGGTGATTTCCCAGGGCTGGTTCGGATCCGGATCCGTTAAATGATTCAGGGACTGGGCCTGAACCGTGATGAAAAATCCTGCCAACAGGGCCGGGACTACGGCAATCAGCATGAGCCGTGCAAGGCATTGAATGCCGGCGGATAATGAATTTGCCCGGTATGCGATTTTTTTGTCGGGTCCGGCAAGGTTGTTTTTTTGTTTTATCTTACGCATTGATAATTGTTTTCAGTAGTTGAAAAATTGCCCTTGCATTTTTTTACAAAAACGATCAATTGCCGGGAAGCCTTAAACTGAAAAATCAGTTTTCCGGCCCTATGGCCGTGGCGGATATAATTTTTTTATTCCGGTTTATCCAGGTTAGTTTATTGAATAAATTGGATAAAATCCAATCGCTATTTGAAAGCCCCGAGGGACTTAAAATTTAAAATATAAGATCATTCCGGTTGAAAAAGTCAAGCAATAGTTATATTGATTGACTTTGTCGTTTTCGGAAACAGATTGATTTCGGGCTAAGCGCTGCCCTCTGAACAGGTGCGCTTCAAGAATAACCAGGATGCGATAAGATCTTGAAGCGATCCTGGTTTTAAAGTATAGATTCAACTAACCCGGATAAACCGGTGCTGTTGAAAAAGGCGTACGCCGCAAATAATAAAATACAAGCACCAAAAGACAAACAAATTCCAAATCTCAATATTCAAATCTCCAATAAGAGCCAAAGCAAATTATTTGCTCACACATAGCCTGGAGTTGTTTTGTTATTTTGATTTTTTTGATATAAAAAGCACGAATTCAGAATTAAGCGCCTAAAATAAACTGCGGAAATAATGCTCCGGAGCATAGGATTATGAATATTTTATTGACCAACGATGACGGCATTTATGCACCGGGCCTCTGGTCTCTCTATAAAAGGTTTATTCAGCGGCATGATGTCACCGTGATAGCTCCCGACCGGGAACGGAGCGCTGTAAGCCATGGCATCACGCTGCATGAACCCATTCGGGCTTCAAAGATCAGCGTCAACGGGCTAACCGGTTATGCGATCAGCGGTACCCCGGTGGATTGCATTAAACTGGGGATCATGGAACTACTTGCAGCCAGACCGGACATGGTTGTTTCGGGAATCAATCCGGGCGCCAACGTGGGCGTAAATATCAATTATTCGGGAACCGTTGCAGCGGCCCGCGAGGCCACTTTGTATGGTGTGCCGGCCATCGCGGTCTCTGTTTGCGGGCGGCAGACGAATCATTATGATCCCGTCGCCCGGTTTATTGAAGATCTTGCTGTAAATGTTTTACAAAAAGGCCTGCCCTTTGGAACGCTGCTGAATGTCAATTTCCCCGATATGGACACGGGTAAATTTGCAGGTGTGTATATCAGCAAACAGGGCACCCGGCTTTTTCCCGAGTATTTTGAAAAAAGAAAAGATCCTCGAAAGCGCGTTTATTACTGGCAGGGTTGTAAATCACAATCTGATTTTGAAAGCCCGGACATCGACGCGGCGGCCGTTTACGATAATTTTATTTCCATCACGCCGATCAAATGCGACATGACCGATTATAATATGCTGGAAGACCTTAAAACCTGGGGCTGGGGAAAAAAAGGATAATTGTATGAAAAAAATGTTTATCAAGGATATTAAGAGCGGGGATCGGATAGATGAGGTTTTTGTGCTGTCGGAAAAAACCATGGGGCAGAAAAAAGACGGCAATAATTTTTTAAACATTGCCATTGCAGACAAAACCGGAACCATTAAGGGCGTTGTATGGGATGACGTGAATCAGGCAGCCTCCCTGGTTCAGGCGGGAGATTTTGTGCACCTGCAGGGCCATGTCTCGGAATACAGGAACGACCTGCAGCTCGTTGTTAAAAAAATGGCGCCGGTCAATGCCGATTCCGTGGACCCATCCGATTTTTTACCGGCAACCGGGCGCGATGTTAATCAGATGTTTCAAAGAGTTGTGGCGTTGACCGATGCCATGGCAGAGGGGCATCTGAAACTGCTTTTACATGCTTTCTGGAATGATGCGGGTTTTGTAAAACAGTTTAAAACCGCACCGGCAGCCAAAAAAATGCATCACGCCTATATCGGCGGTTTGCTGGAGCATACCCTGTCGGTGGCTCTGCTGGTCGATAGAATTGCCGGCCATTACAGTGGAATAGATATGGACCTGCTTTTAACCGGCGCGATTTTGCATGATATCGGGAAGATTCGGGAATTTGAATATTCCCGCCGGCTGGATTATTCGGACGAGGGGCGGCTGTTGAGCCATATTGTCATCGGCGTTCAGATGATAGAGGAAAAAATATGCCGGGTCGAAAATTTTCCCGAAGAGTTGGCCCTGCTTCTGAAGCACCTTGTCGTAAGCCACCATGGAAGCCGGGAATTTGGTTCTCCGGAAGTCCCTAAAACCATAGAGGCCGTGTTGTTGAACTATATCGATGAGATCGATTCAAAGGTTACCGGGATTCGGAATTTTATGGCGGCAGAAGATCCCAATGAACCCTGGACCGGTTATCACCGGCTTTTGGGACGGCATTTTTTTAAAACGTCATTTTCCGCCGTACGCGACACGTAACCCGGAAATAACCTTGTTTTTCCGAAATATTCTGCCAATGGATGAGACTTTATATGAAAATAGTGAAATATGAGTTTTGAGTTGTGTAGAATAAATTGCCTGTTATGCCTGACAGGGCTGGCCGGTATATCAGAAATGAATCGGCATGCAGTATAAAACGGAATAAAAACATATGTTTATTACGCTTGAAGGCATAGAGGGCGCCGGCAAAACGACCCAGATAAAAGAGATGGTCAACCTTCTTGAAAGCAGGGGGCACGCCTGCACGGTAACCCGGGAGCCGGGGGGCACGGCAATCGGTAAAAAGATCCGTTCTATTCTTCTGGATCCCGCTTGTGATGAAATGAATCCGTTGACTGAACTGCTGCTGTATAATGCGGATCGGGTCCAGCACGTGGAAACGTTGATCAAACCGGCGCTGAATGCCGGCAAAACCGTCATCTGTGATCGGTTTTACGATGCCACGACAGTTTACCAGGGCTATGCCCGGGGACTCGATATCGGTTTGATCATGACATTGCACAAGCTGGTGCTGGGCGGGTTAAAACCGGATATGACGATCCTGTTCGACCTTCCGGCAAAAATCGGTCTTACACGCGCCTGGAAAGCGGTCAGGCAGGGAGATCGGACCAGCCTGGAAACAAGATTTGAAGAAGAAAAACTCGAGTTTCACGAGCAGGTAAGAGCCGGTTATTTGGACCTGGCCCGGCAGGAACCGTCCCGCTTCAGAATCATCGATGCCGGGCAAGACCAAAAGCGGGTCAAAGAAGAAATTTTAAAGGTATTGGCCATATGAGTTATTCCATTCTAAATGCCATCGGCAATACACCGCTGGTTGAAATTAAAAAATTGAATCCGAATCCGAATGTGAAGATTCTGGCGAAACTGGAGTACACCAATCCGGGAGGTTCGATCAAGGATCGGGCCGCTCTTTTTATGATTGAGGCCGGAGAAAAATCCGGGGAACTGACTCCGGGAAAAACCGTAATCGAAGCGACAAGCGGCAATACCGGCATTGGGCTGGCCCTGGTTTGTGCGGTCAAAGGGTACAACCTGCTGCTGGCAATGTCCGATGCCGTCAGTATTGAACGGCGAAAAATTCTAAGAGCCCGCGGTGCCGAGATCCTGTTGACCCCCGGCCATCTGGGAACCGATGGCGCCATCGAGGAGGTATACCGACTGGCCCGCGAAAACCCAGACCTTTATTTTATGGCGGACCAGTTCAACAACCCTGCCAACTGGAAAGCCCATTATTATGGGACCGCACCGGAGATATGGCAACAGAGTGGCAAAAATCTGACAACGCTGGTGGCCGCCATGGGAACCAGCGGCACATTGATGGGTATGGCCAGGCGGCTGAAAGAGTATGATTCCGGTATTTGCATCGTTGGCGTTGAACCCTTTCTGGGGCATAAAATTCAGGGCCTCAAGAATATGAAGGAGGCATATTGCCCCGAGATATTTGAAAAAAATCGGTTGGATAAAAAGGTGAACATCGAGGATGAAGAAGCCTTTGAAATGACCCGGCGGCTTGCCAGGGAGGAGGGCCTGTTTGTAGGGATGAGCAGTGGCGCTGCCATGGCCATTGCCTGCAGGGAAGCCGAAACCATGACATCGGGCACGATTGGCGTCATTTTTTCAGACAGCGGTGAACGGTACTTGAGCACATCTCTTTTTACCGTAAAAGATCCCATTCCTCTTCGGCTGTTCAACACCATGAGCCGATCCAAGCAGCCGTTTGAACCCATGGTCCCGGGCAAGGTATCCATGTATTCATGCGGGCCGACTGCCCATGCGCGTATGCATCTGGGAGAGTGCCGCCGTTTTGTGTTTGCCGATCTGCTGGGCCGTTATCTTGAATTGCGCGGCTATGATGTCACCCATATCATGAATATCACGGATCTGGATGATAAAACCATCAACGGCTCCGAGAAAGCGATGCTGTCGCTTTCCGATTTTACCCGGCAGCATATCGATACCGTAATGCAGGATCTGGCCATTTTAGGCGTTAAACCGGCGGCCAAATATCCACGTGCCAGTGAGCATGTTGATGACATGGTTACTCTGGCCGGGAAGTTGCTCAAAAAAGGGTATGCATATGAAAAGCTGCGGTCTATCTATTTTGATATTTCCCGTTTTGGTAATTACGGTTGTCTGTCGGGGGTTGACATAAACAAGATCAGGCTTGGTGCAACCGTGGATCTGGATGAATATGAAAAGGACAATCCCAGGGATTTCACTTTGCTGAAACGATCCCGGCTTTCAGAATTGAAACGGGGTATTTATACCAAGACTCAATGGGGCAATGTCCGGCCTGCATGGCATTTGCAGTGCGCTGCGATTGCCATGAAATATTTCGGTGATACGTATGATATTCATACCAGCAGCCGCGAGCTGATGTTTCCCCATCATGAGAATCGGATCGCCATTGCTTCGGCTATCACCGGGAAAAATCCGGCCCGTTACTGGATTCATTGCGATCGGGTCATGGTTGACGGCAAAAAGGTAGATGCAACCGGGCCCGGTTTTACCTTACAAAATTTATTGGACATGGGGTATTTCGGCCGTGAAATTCGATACTGGCTTCTGGCCGGACATTATCGAAAGCAGGTTGCGTTTTCCGTGGATCGACTCAATGATGCCCGACGTTCCCTGAAGAGGCTTGATGCGTGTATCCGGTCGTTGCGAACTGTTCAGGGCAAAAGGCCTTATGCTGAGCTGAATCAACTGCTGTATGATATCAAGCATGATTTTACCGGCGCCATGGATGATGATCTAAACATCTCGGCGGCAATGGCTTCCATATTTAAGAATATCAAAAAAATTAATATTCTGGTATTGGAAAGAAAAATTAGTGCTGACGATGCCTTGAAAATTGTAACTGAATTTAAAACGATCAATACGGTACTTCGTGTTTTTAATTTTGAAGAACCCATGACGGATAAAGAGATAGAGGACCTTGTAAGGGATCGAGAAAACGCCAGGAAAAATAAAAACTGGGTTTTATCCGATCAAATTCGGGACCGGTTAAAAGCGCGCGGCGTGAGTGTGAGAGATAGGAAAATTTGAAACTGGAAACTGGAAACTGGGGGAAACAATAAGGATGTAGGGGCGGTATATAGTTTTCCTTCATGAAAATTAAGGAACAATATTCATGCAACCGATTTATTTTCCATATACTTATATTTCGAGGCCCATGCTTGACAGGCTGAATTTTTTTTTCAAACGGATCACCGTGTATCAGCCGTGTGCTCCGGCAATACCCGATGACCTGAAAGCCCTTGAAGATAAGGGGCTGCTCGACATACAGCTTCCCGTGCAGGGAGCCGAAAAAAAAATAGCGGCAGTTTTAAGAGACTATAACAGCTGGGCCGGCATGCATCAGGGCCGGGGTATGACTTCTTTTAAAACCCAGGGGCATTATCCCCCCTTTTTTACGGAGACATCCACAGCGCAGATCAAAAAAGATATCCGGGGAAATGCAGGCCCGAGCAGTATAGTCAACCCGGTATTAAACGACAGTGAAATGCTTTTCAATGCCAGGGTGTTTCTTTTGATTGCCCAGCAGATGGACTATCAAAGCAGCCAGTCAACCACCTGCCTTGAAACGGCCGATATAATGGAGAGCAATCTTTTCAAACAGTTAAAGGGGGAAGAGGATACTTTCGCCCTTGATTCCGTATCCGGCGATTTCACACCAAAGGACAATTTGCGTGATTACATGATCTCAGAACGTCTGCACGCCTTTGGCCGCCTGGTACGGCAGGATGAAAAAATATCGGGTATATATGTGACCGACAGCCGGTCGGTCATGGAGTATCTGTTGGAAAAATTACCTCACATGCAAATTCTTTCCAACGTTGATGAAATATTGTCGGGCAAAAATGCAAAAGAGGCCCACACGTCCCGGCGGGAAAAATTTGAACGGCACCTGGAAATGCTGGTGACCAATTCCGCGCCCGTATCCGGTGACCAGGCTGTCGGGTCTGTTCAGGGAAAAGGAGCAGGCACACCGGCTGATTTGACATTGTACCTGGCAGCGGACCGGTCGCCCCAAGCGTTTTTTTCAGAATTCACAGCAGGAACACCAACAGATTCCGTACCCGGTTCCGACAAGAACAACTCGCTTAAAAATACGCTGATTTGTTTTATTGAGTATTGATTTTAGGAATCAGGTAATAAAATTCAAGGAATAATTTGTTCCGATATACGGCCGTCTTTGCATTTTAAAAATGATTCATTGGGATATAATTATTTGAAATAACATTAATAAAGCAAAATCAAAACCGTTACGCAATCCAATGGATAAAAAAAACATCAAGAAGGCTTGACTCAATGTACCAATTGGTATAAGGAATTTTTCGACAACAAGATATTTATTTTATGTGTAATATTTTATTTTATAGAAAAGGAGACTGTAAAAAATGGCGTTTAATCCGATTGTTGATCCGGAAAAATGTGAAGGTTGTGAAGAATGTGTAGATGTATGTCCTGTCGAGGTGTTTGAAATGCAGGATGAAAAATCTGTTCCCGTAAATGCGGAAGAATGCCTGGGCTGCGAAAGCTGCGTTGAAGTATGTGAAGCAGAGGCAATCGTAATTGAAGAGACCTGATCGGTTTTCCCTGGTCCTTTGACAATATAAGGACCAGGGATATTTCCTGCCAAAACGACAACCCCTCTTTAGCCTTTCCATTCAAGCCATAGATTTTATTCTTCCCCGATCGTATTATTTCGTTGATCAATCGGCACATAAACTGTCCGGGGGGGGCCGGTATAAATTTGTCTGGGACGGTGCAGTTTCCAGTTTGAATCTTCGGTACTTTCTTTCCACTGGGCAACCCATCCCGGGATACGTCCGATGGCAAACATCACTGTGAACATATTGGTGGGAATCCCCATGGCCCGAAGGACGATACCACTGTAAAAATCGACATTCGGGTAGAGGTGATGATCTATAAAATAGGGATCCTTCAAAGCGACTTCCTCAAGCTTTTGTGCGATATCCAGAAGCGGATCATGACGCCGAATTTTTTTCAGCATTTTGTCACAGACCGATTTGATTATTTTTCCGCGCGGATCATGGGTCTTGTAAATTCGATGTCCGAATCCCATGAGGCGAAACGAATCGTTTTTATCCCGGGCCCTTTTTATAAAGGGCATAACATCCGATCCTGAGCCGTGAATTTCCTCAAGCATTTTGATTACCGCCTGATTTGCCCCGCCATGCAGCGGCCCCCAAAGAGCGGCGATTCCTGCAGATATGGCGGCGTAAAGGTTAACGCGGGCACTGCCCACCACGCGTACGGTGGAGGTGGAACAGTTCTGCTCATGATCCCCGTGCAGTATCCAGAAAATATTCAGTGCCTCTACCAGATCATCATCGATTTCATATGGCTGCACCGGGGTGTCAAACATCATGTTTAAAAAATTGGAGCAGTAGCACAGGTCAGGGCGCGGGTAGACCACCTTGTGCCCGCGCGAAATTTTGTACGACATGGCAGCCAGGGTTCTGAGCTTGGACAGCAGGCGCGTTACCGTGATATTAAGCTCTTCGGTCTCGGACAGGCCCTCGAGTTCAGGGTAAAAACTCCTCAGGGCGTTCACCATTGAAGACAGGATGCCCATGGGGTGAGATGCCCGCGGAAAATTTTGATAAAAAAACTGCATGTCTTCATGGACCAGTGAGTTGTCGTTGAGCCTTATGGAAAAATGGTTAAGCTGTTTTCTTGTGGGCAGGCGACCTTTTACCAGGAGATAGGCGGTTTCCACAAAGGTTGATTTTTCGGCAAGTTCTTCAACGGGTATGCCTCGATATCTTAAAATACCCGTTTCTCCGTCCATAAAGGTAATGGAACTGGTGCAGCTCGCTGAGTTGGCCATCCCGGGATCTATAACAATATGTCCGGAAAGCTTTCTGAGCTGCGAAATATCGATTGCCTTTTCCCCTTCGGTACCTGTGATAACCGGCAATTCAATGGTTTTTTCCTCGATGATAAATTTTACGGTTTCACCCATGATGACATTCCTTTTTTAAAAAAACGGCGGCAAATTGATCTGAAAAATGATAAAAATCTTGAATTAATTTTACACGATTGTATTATCTTTTACCATATTTTTTATTTGTGGTCACGGGTTCTGCAATTTCAGACCTTGTCCGTCAATACTGGCAGCGCATGCTTTTTTGCAGATAATACGGGGGAAAAATGAAAAAATGGTTTTTGTCCAAAAGTCTGTTTTTTAAATTGATGGCTGCAGGACTGGTGTCCATCGTACTGATCGTCCTGTCATCGCTGTCCGTGCGATCTTTTTTTTTCAAAAACAGTGACCATGCCAATGAAATTCACATGAGTGTCGATAATATCATGGTCAAGATCCATAATGCCAGATTTGCAGCTATGCATTTTATGCTCAACGATTTGATTAAAAAGGAATTTTATCAAACCGGCACTTCAGGTTATCTGAAAAAACACACAGACATAATCGAATCACTCGGCCCGGATATTGACCGGCTTGCAGGCATGACAAAAGGTGAAAGAAGAAAAAATATCAAGTATATCCGACAGCTGCTGAATGAATACAATGGTTTTTTTCTGGAACTGGTTGAGGCTTACCAAAAGAGAGGGTTCAAGGATTGGGGGCTGCTGGGTGAATGGCGGCAGGCCATTCATAATGTTGAATATGAAGTATCACAGATGAAAAACATCCAGCTTGTAAAGGATTTACTTCAGTTGCGGCGATTTGAAAAGGATTATCTGCTACGGGGGGAAACTGAATATATTCTGCGGCACAAAATTTTTCTTCAGCGTTTAAATGATAAGGTAACCCAAATCAAAGGGCCAGCGGCAGAGGGAATATTAAAAAATCTGGAGACCTATAAAATTGCCTTTAAAAAGTATATCCGGCTACAGGCGATTATCGGGGGAAATGATACGGAAGGATTACAGGGTGAGTTTGCAAGTGTCATAAGGGCCATGGAACCTGTAATTGAAACAATTTACCAGGATGCTTTAAGGGCCAGTCAAAAGGCCCGGCAAAATTTCATCGGTGCCAGCCTGTTCATTGACGGCTTCGGTATATTGCTGGGTGCAGTCATTTTATTTTTATTTGTCAGAACCATTTTGCTGAACCTGATTGAACTGAAAGAAGCTGTCCTGAAAGTAGGACAGGGGCGGCTGGATACCCGGGTAGAGATCAAAACTCAGGATGAGATCGGGGTAGTAGCCTCGGCCTTTAATAAAATGACAAAAGATCTGGACCGCATCACAGTATCCAGGGATTATGTTGAAAAAATTATTGAATCGATGGCCGATTCGCTGATTGTGGCCGGACCTGAATGTAAAATCAGAACTGTCAACCGCGCTACTCTTGATCTGCTGGAGTATTCTGAAAAAGACCTGCTGCAAAAACCATTGCATATCATTATGGAAAACGATGCGGCCGGTCAGTCCTTTGTCACAGAGCTGAAAACAAAAAAAATGATTCGTAATGTTGAAATCAATTATCTGACCAGGGGAGGCATCAGCATTCCGGTTCTATTTGCAAGCTCGATCATGCAGGATAAAAAAGGCCATACTCTTGGTATTGTATGTATCGCGCATGATTACCGGGAGCATAAAAGAACCGATGAAATGCTGAAACAGTCTGAATTGAAACTGCGTTTTCTTTCCTCCCAGGTCCTGGCAAGCCAGGAGCAGGAAAGAAAAAGAGTGGCCATGGAACTGCATGACGGTATCGGACAATCCCTGACCGCGATAAAATTCTGCGTGGAAAACAGTATCGAGGACAGCGGCAGGAAAAAAAGCGGTGCGGGTTTATCCTCTCTTGAACAGGTAGTGCCCATGATTCAAAGTACCCTTGAAGAGGTTCGCAAAATAGCCATGGATTTGAGGCCATCCTCTTTGGATGACTTGGGACTTACCGCTACCATTACCTGGTTCTGCAGGCAGTTTCGGCTGATATATTCCGGCATCAGGATCGAAAAACGGGTCTTTATAGATGAAGAAAATATGCCTGAAAATTTAAAAACAACTATTTTCAGAATATTGCAGGAAACCTTTAATAACGTGGCCAAACATAGTCAGGCCGATCTTATCCGACTGGACCTGCTGCAGGATGAAACTTCGGTGAAGTTGAACATCCAAGATAACGGCACGGGCTTTGAGATTGAAAATCAGAATAAAAATACGGCTGATTACGGCTTTGGACTGCCCGGTTTGCAGGAACGGGCCGAGCTCGCCGGCGGGAATTTTTCCATACGTTCTAAAAAAGGGGAAGGTACGATTGTTCAGGTAATGTGGTTCTATCCCGCAATCAGCCCTTTACCCAGGGCATAGGTTGTCAGGGCCGCTGCCGTGTGGAGATTGAGCTTCTTCATCAGGTTAGTGCGGTGTTTATCAACCGTTTTGTAGCTGATGCAGAGATAATCGCCCATAGACTTATTGGTGTAGCCTTCGGCAATCAATTTGAGGATTTCCTTTTCTCTCTGGGTGAGTGTGTCAAAAAGGGTTGCCGGTCCAGCCGTTTTTTTTCCTTCCAGGTATCCTTTGATGACCTGGTCTGAAATGCCGGGACTCAAATATGGTTTGCCGGCAAGAACATTGTTAATTGCAACGATCAGTTCCGTGTGAGTATCATCCTTGGAGACATATCCGTCGGCACCGGCCTCGAGTGTTGCCTGAACATACTCTTCGGTTTTGTGTACCGTTAACACCAGGACGGCTGTTTTTGGGAACTGCCGTTTGATTTCCCGGATAGCTTCCAAGCCGTTGGTCCTTGGCATGGTTAAATCAAGCAGGATGATGTCCGGCCTTAGCTGATCGACACATCGGATGGCCATCCGGCCGTCTTCCGCTTCTCCTATCACTTTAAAATCAGGATGAGAATCCAGAAGTGCCCGCAGCCCTTTTCTGACGATCGTATGATCTTCGGCAATGACGATTGTTTTTTTACCGTCCATAAATACTCCGACTTGCATCCGTTTTAAAATTTTTGAAACGAAAAATTTTGCAAGAGTCCCAGCCGATATAACTCGCTTAACCCAAATTAAAAATACCACCAGTCATAAATGGGGTCTTTGCGCGCAATATATAGGGTCTTTGCCTTATTTACCATATGAATCATCCAGGGTAAAGATATATCAAATTACATCTCGAATTTTTAAATGATGAGTGTCAACTTTTGCAAAGACGGAGATAACGATGCTTTTAGGTCAGGAAAAAAAAGCGATAAAATTAATTATAGACCATATATATCAGGTTGAACAATGCCTTATCACTGCCCGCCAGGCAATTGAAGTCTATTTTGCAGATGATGGCGAGGCAGCCCTTGCTCTGATTAAGCAGACTCATGAAAGGGAAAGGAAAGCCGGTGCCGTTCAGCATGAGATTATAGCAGAACTTTACAGGGGGGCTTTCCTGCCGATTATACGTGAAGATATCTACAACATTGTTAAATGTATGGGTAATCTGGCAGAGAGAGCAGATCTTTTTTGCAATTTTTTATTTTACAACAAATCGGATGTGCCACCGGATTTAAAAAAATTTTTTAAAAACTTGGCTCAAAAAACCTTTAATATTATCGACCCTGTCAGGGATGGGGTGCTGGGGTATTTTGACGGGTATGGACAAATGAATACGGTTCAGAATATGGCTGGATCTATTGAAAAACTGGGGGCGGAAATTGCCGGAATGCAATGTGAATTGACAAGCCTTGTTTTATCGGCCGATTTCGACCCGGGCCGCAAGATCCTTTTAAAAGAGTGTCTCGAAGGTATCGGTGAAATATTCGAGGCAGCCGAAAAGACTGTTGACAAGATGGAATGCATTACTCTAAAAACCGGGTTTTGAATAATGGTCATGCCCTGTCGGCAAAAAAACAAAGATTTTGACAAAATATAAAATGGGTACAGTGTAAATGTGCTCGTGCTTATTAACGAATACGGTTTTAAAAGCTGTCCGGCCTTCATTTTTATATAAAATACAATGATGATTTTATTTGTATTAGGAGGAAGCAATGTTCGGATTTTTATTTAAAAAACAGCAACAGATTGAAACACTGATTTTCAATTACATTAAAAATTTCAGAAAAACCCAGAAATTGTTTTCAGATGCCTTTACTTCCTGTAAAGCGGATCCCTTTTGCTCTAATTTTAATTTTCTCACCGACCAGACCCATAAATATGAATCCCGGGGCGATGATATTCGAGATGAGATCAATGACTTAATGTATGGCAAGGCCCTGCTGCCCGAATCCCGTGAAGATATTATGCGACTGATAGCATCGGCGGATAAAATTCTGGGCCATTTTGAAAAGATACTGCACATGATTCTGGGGCAGCATTTGGTTATTCCGGATTTTTTGATGCCGAAAACTGAGGAACTTTTTACCAGTTCCATGGAGAGTTGTGACTTGATGCTGAAACAGATTGAAACACTATTCAGCACACAGCAGGGGATCAGGGAGCTGGTTGCCGATATTGATCTGCTGGAAAGCCATTGTGATCATATCGAGCGCAGTCTTCTCCGGATGATATTTGATTCAACACTTGAGTTGGCCCGGAAAATGGAGGTCAAGGAGCTTATATTGATGGTCGGTGACATCTCCGACCAGGTGGATCGGGTATCAAAACGGATCAATATCATTCGTATGAAGAGGATTGTGTAATGTTTTCTCTGTTGGGCGGAATTTTTCTAGGATGGTCACTGGGCGCCAATGATGCCTCCAATGTCTTTGGTTCGGCAGTGACGTCCAGAATGCTGAAATTCTGGACTGCCGCTGTTCTGTCTGCGATTTTTGTTCTTCTGGGGGCACTCATAGAAGGTCAAGCCGGTATAGAAACTCTTAAAGGCCTGACGCAATTAACCCTGCAGCAGGCAGTAGTTTCTTCAGTGGCGGCAGCCGTCACCGTCACAGTAATGACCGTCCTTGGGCTTCCGGTTTCCACATCCCAGGCCGTGGTGGGCGCTCTTATCGGCATCGGCATTTTGAACCAACACTTTAATATAAGCGGTCTGGGAAAAATTGTGGCCTGCTGGTTCGGAACACCTGTGGGCGGCCTGCTGATTGCCGTCGTTCTTTACAAGGTAGTGGGCGCGTTTTATAACCGGCTCAATCTTACCATGATTCAGTCGGATATTTTGATTCGCTGCGGACTTATCGTTGGCGGATCATATGGCGCCTACGCCCTGGGCGCCAATAATGTCGCCAATGTGACGGCGGTGTATGTGGGCGCCGGCATGTTGAGCATTTTCATGGCGGCCTTGATCGGCGGGTTAAGTATCGGTTTCGGGATTTTAACCTATAGCCGCAAAGTCATGGAAACGGTGGGCAGCAAACTCGTTCGACTGGATCCTTTTTCAGCCCTGGTCGTCGTTTTAGCAGAAGCGATTACCGTGCACATCTATACATTTGTGGGGGTGCCGGTGTCCACTTCTCAGGCCGTGGTGGGGGCGGTGCTGGGAGTCGGGATGGTAAAAGGTATTAAAACGGTCAGCACACGCACGCTGGCAAACATCGGCATCGGCTGGTTTCTCACCCCCCTGGTTGCCACAGGCATTGCCCTTGCCATCGATTTTGCTGTTCATCTGCACTATATTCCGGGAGTATAATCCTACCTTTATATAGGGTCGCAGTCCCCTACCCCCTCCGACAGACACAACGCACTATAATCCGGCAAAGCAAACCGATATCATCAGCACTTCTGCGCGATCAGCAATGCAATAAAAAAATCTTGAAAATTAATTGTATGTTGGTTTATTATATTTTATTATATTTTTTAACAATGACTGCAGATTTTATCAGCATGCCATTGAACAACAATCGACAGGGGCAGAAAAACAAATAACCCTATTTTGTTTATGCAGAGGTCCGGCGATGAGAGAATTTTTTTATCCTTCCAGCATTGCAGTTTTCGGGGTCAGTGAACATCCGCGCAATCTCGCCCGCAATATAATTACCAATTGCCGCAATTTCGGTTTTACCGGCCGAATTTACACGGTGGGAAAGCATCCCGGGACCATTGACGGCCATAAAATTATCACAGAGCCTGAATTATTGCCCTTGGGCATCGATCTGGCAGTCATTCTCATACCTGCCGGGCAGGTTGCCGAAATCATGGATCTCTGCGGGCGAAAAGGCATTCGTCATGCGGTGGTATCCACAGGCGGTTACCGCGAATTTGATCGGCAGGGGAACCGGGTCGAAAAGGATCTGCTTGAAGCGGCAAGGCGGCACAACATTCGTTTCATAGGTCCAAACTGTATTGGAGTGATCTGTGCCAATTCAGGCCTTTGTACCCCCTTTAATCCCATGAATCCGGTGAATTTTAAAAAAGGAAGAATCAGCCTGATCGCCCAGAGCGGCGGCATCGCCACCCAGACGGCATATTATTTTTCAGAAGAACATATCGGTTTTTCAAAAATTATCAGCGCCGGCAACAAACTGAACATTGATGAAAAAGACCTGATCGAATATCTTTTGACGGATGAGGATACCGATCAGATTCATTTATACCTGGAAAGCATTGGCGACGGACGTGCTTTAATTCGTCTGGCCCGCAAATCAAAAAAACCGATTGTTCTTTTTAAATCCAATGTGAGCCGGGCTGCTGCGGGAGTAGCCATGTCGCATACGGCCGCCCTTTCCAATGATGACAGGATTGTAGATGCCGCCATGAAACAGGCGGGCATCATCCGGGTTAAAGATATTCATGATATGACTGTTTGCGCCAAGGTTCTGCGTCTTCCGCCACTTGCAGGCAACCGGCTGGTGGCCATCTCCCTTTCCGGTGGTTTCGCCGTGATTCTGGGGGATGCGTGTGAAAAAGCCGGCTTTCAATGCCCGACCCTGCCGCGAAAATTGCTGAATAAAATAGAAAGCTTCCGGCGCGGAGGGGTGATCCGGATGGCCAACCCCATGGATTTCGGAGACGTACACGATTTTAAAGCCCTTGTTTTCACGATTAAACAATGCCTGGCCCTGGAGGAGATCGACGGCCTGGTGCTTTCCTTTATGTATGGCCCGGAGATGGCTAAAATGTTTGGTAACGGCATTGACAACCCGGAACCTATGCTGCGTTTTGTAAAAAAAATGAGCGAAGCGGCCGGCAAGCCGATTGCGCTGAGTTTTTTCGCTGAAAGACGCTATATTGAACAACTGAAGGCAATTGATGTTTTTCCGGTTTTCAATGATCCCGTGGAAAGTGTCCGAGCATTGGGGATGTTGAAAAATTATCGGTAACTGAACGCGTTTGCCCTGCCGGATCTTTGGATTTGAATTGACACACCGATAGTGTTGGGATAGATATATTTCTTTAATTTATATTTATCGGTCGGTTGAAATATATTCCGGCCAAGATTAACATTAAATATCTCAATTATTATATTTTTTTATTCTATCAAAAACAGACACATTTATAGTACCAAGTGAAAGGACAATATATCGTGGCGGATACTGCTTTGGAAATTAATGATGACAGTTTTGAGGCCGAAGTGCTGCAATCGGACAAACCGGTGTTGGTTGATTTCTGGGCACCCTGGTGTGGACCCTGTAAAGCAATCGGGCCGATGATTGAACAACTGGCTGCGTCTTTTGACGGTAAGGTAAAATTTACCAAATTCAATGTTGACGACAGCCCGCTTATACCGGTAACATTAGGCATTAAAGCCATCCCGACCCTGATGTTTTTCAAAGACGGCAATATGGCCGATCAGATTGTCGGCATGGTCGCCAAGGCCAAGCTCGAAGAAGCCCTTAACAAGCTT
Source organism: uncultured Desulfobacteraceae bacterium (assembly GCA_964418755.1). Classification (GTDB taxonomy): domain Bacteria; phylum Desulfobacterota; class Desulfobacteria; order Desulfobacterales; family 4572-123; genus 4572-123. The sequence goes on along the minus strand of CAYQNS010000017.1, from coordinate 5,580 downwards.
CTTTAATGAATACCGCATCTGCTCTGGCAGGGGCCTTTTTATTGTCTCTGGCCGCGTAAATCGGCCCGGTGACTGTTTGTCGTTTAATTTTGTTCCCTCCCTGCAAAAGAGGGGGATAACTTATCAAAAAATAGAATAATAAAATGAAACGAATCGTAATCCTGAGCATCATTTCCATATTCCTGTTTAGCGGCTGTGCCTGGTTTCAGACCACAGAGGAGCAAACAGCCCCTGAACTAGCCGCTGACGGCATGGATGAATTCCAAAACGGAAAATATAAAAGCGCCATAGAATCGTTTGAACAGCTCAAAGACTGGTATCCGTTCAGCAAATACGCCATTCTTGCGGAATTAAAAATCGCCGACGCCTACTACCATCTGCAGGAATACGAAGATGCCATTCTTGCATACGAGGAATTTGAGGGTCTTCACCCCAGTAATGAGGCCATACCCTACATTGTTTATCAAATCGGGCTTTGTTATTTTGAGCAGATAGACACCATTGACCGAGACCAGAGCACCGCCCGCAAGGCGCTGGCGACTTTCAGACGTCTGCTCAAGCAATTCCCCGGCAACTCCTATGCTGCCAAAGCTGCTGTAGACATTATAACCTGTATTAAAAGTATTGCCGGCCATGAGTTCTATGTGGGTCTTTTTTATTACAAAAGCAAACACTATCTGGCGGCCTCGAACCGCTTTAAATCCGTGCTGCGTAATTATCCTGATGTAGGTGTTCATCAGCAGGCTCTTGAATATATCGCTCTGAGTGAACAGAAGCTGCATCAAGCAAAGAAAAAATAAACCTTTACACACGCATTGTTTTTATGTATAAAGCTCAATTCTGTTTTTCAAGGATTTTTAAAACAAACACCCTGTCAGGGGCAAAGAGAGGCAAATATGTCTAAAATGTGTGCAATATGTGGCAAAAAACCGCTGGTGGGTAATCATGTAAGCCATGCTCATAATAAAAATAAACGGCGGTTTAATCCGAATCTGCAACGTGTACGAACCATACATAACGGTACAACAAAAAGAATGATGGTCTGCACCAATTGCATTAAATCCGGACGGGTCGTTAAAACTGCTTAGTTTCTTGTAAATTTTGGACCTGTTCGTTTACCTAAAATATATAGGCAAGTAAAAAATATTTAAAACAATAAAAGCGGCATTTTGCCGCTTTTATTGTTTTAAAATGCATAATGCTTCCCCCTGCACTCCGGATGGACAAAGATTCTTGGCTTCATTTTCCGTTTTCATGATTTATCGCTCCGGATCGATTTTACAGTCCTTCTAAAATCGCTTTTCCGGTCAGGCTGATAAGCTTGTCAATCGTTTCCATATCATATCCCCGGACATCTATTGGTTCATGTATGGTCATACAGGCTTTTCCGGGGAACAGATCCATTGTGTTTTTAGTATCTAAATTCTGAAATTCGTGTTTTTTATGCCTGCCTGTGCGTGCCGCACGCAGATAGGTTAGAAAATAAATCCCAATAATCAAAAAACAAATGACAAATAAATCACAATGATTAAAACTCCAAATTTCAAAACAGAAATATGCGAATTGTTTGGAATTCAATATCCCATCATTCTCGGAGGGATGCTGTGGATCGGCAAGGCTGATCTGGTGGCCGCGGTCTCTGAAGCCGGCGGGCTGGGCCTCATGGGCGCCGGCGGCATGCAAATAGATGAGATCGCATCTGAAATTGAATTGATCAAAGAGAAAACCACCAGATCCTTTGGCGTTAACATTCCCCTTATGAGGCCTGATTCCGAAGAGATGATCAATACCGCCATTGAAAAAGGGGCATCGGTTATTGCCACCTCTGCGGGAAGCCCTGATAAATTTACCCGCATGATCCAGGATAAGGGATGCCGGGTGATCCATGTGCTATGGACTATAGTACAACGGTATTTTGAAGATTGAAATTTTGATCCACCCCCAGTATTTGACAGAAAGACTATATCAGGTTTTTCAGAGACTCTTTGTTGAAGGTTTTGATTTTATCAAACTGCCCTGCAATAATTTTGTTCACCCATTCATGATCTGAAAGAAGTGCTCTTCCCACTGCAACAAGATCGAATTCATTCTCTTCCAAACGCTTCACCAGGTTGACCACGGAATTTTCAGATATTTTCGACGTCGGTTCCCCTGCGAAATCAGTGATAAAATCGCCATCCAGCCCTACACTGCCTACGGTGATGACCGGTTTCCCGGTTAATTTACGGGTCCAGCCGGCCAGGTTCAGACCTGAACCCGGGAATTCCGGTTCATGGAAACGGCGGGTACTGCAATGGAAGATATCAACGCCCGCATCCACCAGAGGGATGAGAAATTTTTCCAGCTCCTGAGGCGTGGGTGCCATCTTGATTTCATAATCCCCCATTTTCCATTGCGAGAACCGTAAACAGATCGGAAAATCGTTTTGGACATTTTGACGTACCGCCTGAATCACCTCAATGGCAAATTGCAGTCGATGGGCGAGCGTGGAACCGCCATATTTATCGGTACGCTTATTGGTGGCGTTCCAAAAAAACTGATCGATTAGATAACCGTGAGCACCATGAATTTCGACACCATCAAAACCAATGGCTTCCGCTTCTCCGGCTGCCCGGCCGAATGCCGTGACAATGGCATCAATATCCTTCTGGCTCATTTCCATGGGAACCTCTTTGCTGTCTCCATAAAAAGGATGCACCACGGCCGAAGGACCATAGCCGGAGACGGACGCGTCCGGCGGCATTCCTTTTTGTCTAACGCTGCCCACATGCCACAGCTGAGGGAAAATTTTCCCTCCGGCTTCATGGACATTTTCCACCACGGCTTTCCAGCCCTTCAGCGCTTCCTCTCCGTGGAAATCCGGTACGTCGGGATAGCCATGGCCTGTATGGGGTTCCACAACAGTACCTTCGGTTATTATGAGACCGACACTATTTTCTGCCCGTCGCCGGTAATATTTTGCCACATTCAGTCCCGGGATGTTGTCGGGGGAAAAGCGACGCGTCATGGGGGCCATGACGACACGCGTGGGGATCGTAAGGTTATTAATGATCATGGGTTTGAGAAGCTCTTTTACATTCATGATGATTCTCCTAATAATTTAAGGATTGAAGGTTTTTCGCAGCCTGTCAAGGTCTTCTGCCGATTTTGATTCGCTCGCTATGCTGGTTCATGAGACCTGATGAGTCATTGAAAAAGGTTGACGATTACTTTATTATTCAAAATTCATGCCGTATTGGCATTCAGCAGGCAATCGTCTGGTAACTAACTGTATTTATTGCTTTGTTGCAGATTGGTAACAGACAGGTTTTACTAATTGAAATTAAAATACTTTTTGCCGAGACACATTTATGATACAATTTTGCATCAACCATTATTTCTTCCAGCAAAAAGAATAACCGGCGGATGGTTTCCACAACCCTCTGTTCTGCTGCCTACAATAAGATGTTTAATTATGATTTTTTTATGCCCGCCCACTTGCGGCGGGAGGCTTCATTTATCGCTATCATCCGCTGATTAAGGAGAGGAACGCATGGGTGACTTGATTCGCACTGTAAAGGGATACCACCGTGCAACAGAGTATGACCGGCATGCTATGCAGGGCCATTATCTGGATTGGCCTAACCAGCCGGATGTTTATAAAAAATATAAAGGCGTTTCATCACTGAAGCTCTTCCAGACAATGGATGGCGGGGAGCAGGACCTATACCGGCTTTCCCGTCGTAACCCTTCGGAAAATTTTAAAGCCCTGCTGAACCGTCCACTTCTTGCGGCGATTCTTCAAAGGGCTTATGCACTGACCGCCAGGACAGGTCACTCGGAACAAAATTTCTACTATCGCAGTGTTGCATCAGCGGGTGCGCTCTATCCCACCGAGCTCTATCTGTCAGCTTCCGGAATTGTCGATCTGGACCTGGGCCTATACCATTACGGAATTGCCACCGGCGATCTATCACTCATACGAGAAGGAAATATTCAGCATTTTGTAGAAGAGGCGACGGGGGGGGACGGGCAGGAGGAGGGAAAGGCCACCTTCATCATAACCGGCAGCATATTCAGAAGCGCATGGAAGTATCGTTCCAGGGCTTATCGCTATGTTCTTCTGGATAGTGGTCATCTGTTGGAAAATCTACTTCTGGCGCTGAAATCGTTATCCCTACCGTTTTCTTTCGGGTATAACTTCGACGATAAACGATTGAACCAAATCGTCGGCATCGACGGACGAAAAGAGGTTTGCCTTGGATATGTTCACCTCCATGGTAGAAGTGAAAGGAAAAACGGCAGCTTTGAACACGATTTTGATTTTGAAAAAAAGCTCCCTGAAGCTGAACCGACCTCCGGCAAGGAATGCTTTTATGAAGAAATTGAGCAAATCCAGGATGCAGGAACTGTGGTCACTCATTTTGACTACGGAAATATCCGTGCGGAAAATGAAATCGGCATCAACGCGCTGGAATGGTCTGACATCAAAACATATGATACCCGATTCTCCAAAATGAGCTATCCGGAAGTTGTCTATCGCAGGCGGTCCAGTCGAAATTTTACAGGGAGAATTATGCCCAGGAGTGCCTTTGACAATCTGCTTGGCCTGGTATGCAATTCATTTTGTTGTTTAGAAACATCGGAGAGCGCCTCTGGGGCAATAATCAGGGTCGGGCTTCTCACGGGCAATGTAGAGGGGATTCAAGCGGGATTTTATATATTGGATCTTGAAAAACAGAAGATCGGGATTGTTCGCGAGGGAAATATGATAACAAAGATGGCAACGATTTGCCTTAACCAGGAGTGGTTGGCCAATGCAGCCATTCATCTTCTTTTTATGACAAACCTTGATTATATTGATCGACTCCACGGCCCACGGGGATATCGCCACGCCATGATTACGGCCGGCAGGCTGGGCCAGATGCTTTACCTGGCTGCCGGTACAAATCAATTGGGATGCTGCGGTATCGGCGCCCTATATGACGGTGAGGCCCGGGAACTCTTAAATTTAAACTCTGAATCGGCACTTTTATATCTGGTGGCTGCCGGGCCGGTCAAGCGATTGCCCTGAAGCCACTGCCGTCAATAGAAATGAACTTGGATCATATGGTAAACACCCGTTGGCCTGAAGATCAGCATAGAAGACGGCTCACAAAAGGGGACTTGGGAGATTATCGTGTTCACAAAGCGCATGGTAAAATTCAGATGTCCCTTCAGCCGCAAGGAGTTTGACCGGAACCGATTCTGCTAATTAATAAAAGAGCAGGCCGGTTGGGAGGCGCAAGAGTGTGTGGACATCGCATTCATGAAGAAGTTTTCTGCGGATATTTTCGCCGGCTCCGCAAGCTGGGTCGCAAATTGATTCACCGGGCTATGGTTCTGATGGTTCTGTTTCCGGTATAAAACGGGTGCGTTGGTTCTGGTCGGTGTAAATTATTGTTCTTGCAAAAATATGTTTATCGTCTGGTAACCCTGCCGCCATATCCTGATAATATTCGGAGTAAGGCCAGTGTAATTCATAAACTGAATAGATACTATAGGGCATACCGCAATACTTGATACCAATAATAATTCTTGACAGGTTTTACACGGCTTCCA
>CAYQNS010000016.1:0-37230 GCA_964418755.1 uncultured Desulfobacteraceae bacterium | reverse complement strand
ATTGCCTTATTGATAAAACGCGTTGAAAGTGTTATCCTTTTGTAAAATGATTTGGTAACCTGAATCAGATAAAAACAGATCCTTTTTATAATCTTACCTAAGATAAGCGATTAGCTCTTAGCAATTAGCGGTTAGCTCCTATATTTTAGGCGTTTACCAGTAATACGATTATCACTCATTGGGTGAACTGATGACCTTTGACAATATGTTGAAATTATTGCATTAATTTCTAAAAGCCAACTGCTAATCGCTCAATTTAGGTCTTAATATGATTTTAAAGGTTTCATGATGAAAAACCTGTCCATCGAAGAAATACTATCCAACCAAAAAAATTTGGAACGGATACTGGACAACCTCCATGACGGCATTATTGCTCATGATTTGAATCGACATATATTTTATTTCAACAAAGAAGCGGAAAAAATTACCGGATACAGCAGGGCAGAGGTTTTGGGAAAGGATTGCCATCTTGCCTTTGGAGAGCCTTTTTGCGGAGACCGCTGTTCTTTTAAAGGCGAAAAACCAGACCTGAAGGATCGGGCTGCCTATTCGGCGAATATCGTAAATAAAGACGGTAATGTCCGAAGCATTGAAATGTCTGTCGTCATGATGAAAAACAAAAAAGGTGAGGATACCGGTGTTCTGGCCTGCTTTAAGGATGTGACGGACATACTGAATCTGCAGATCAAGGCCGGCGAGCTGTCCGGCTTTTCGGATATTATCGGCCGTGACAAAAAAATGCAGGCGGTTTTCCAGCAGATCAGGGATGTTGCTGGTTATGATTTTCCGGTACACATTTTTGGAGAGACCGGTACCGGCAAGGAACTGGTCGCACATGCCATTCATAATGAAAGCCACCGTGCACGGAAGAGTGGTCCGTTTGTCCCCATCAATTGCGGGGCTCTTCCGGAAGGGCTGATTGAAAGTGAACTCTTCGGTCATGTAAAAGGGGCCTTTTCGGGTGCCATCCGGGATAAAAAGGGGCGGTTCGAACTCGCAGACGGCGGCACTGTTTTTCTGGATGAGGTCGCAGAGCTCCCAAAGATGCTTCAAGTAAAGCTCCTTCGTTTTCTGCAGGACGGCATCATTGAAAAAGTGGGCGGAGAAAAAGCAACATCCGTTAATGTTCGTATCATCAGCGCAACCAACAAAAACCTTAAAAATGAGGTCCAGCAAAATCAGTTTCGTGAAGATCTTTACTACCGTCTGAATGTGATTCCGATTCATATTCCCCCTCTTCGGGAAAGAAAAACCGATATCCCCCTTTTGGCGGATTATTTTTTAAACCAGGTAACAACCAACAATCAAACGACAAAAAAAATATCGGCCCAGGCGTATTCCGTCATGATGGACTACAACTGGCCTGGAAATGTTCGTGAACTACAGAATGCGGTTCTGTTTTCCATCGTAAAATGTTACGGCCGGGTAATAAATCCCCAGGACCTTCCCATGGAACTGCAAAATTTAAAACACAGTGCCCGAACACGCGGTCCTGTTAAAAAACTGAATATTGATATCGTAACAAAAACGCTTATCAAAACAGGGGGAAACAAGGCAAAAGCCGCCAGGACTATAGGGGTGGGCAGGGCCACTTTGTACAGATTTCTCGACGATCATCCCGGGGAATTTGAAAGGAATTGATTGGTTGCCGTTTAGAATTTATCAAAGGCAATCATTTCCGATTCTACGCCAAGGCTGTCGAGCATTTCGATTATGGATTCCAGCATCATTGGCGGACCGCACAGGTAGTATTCTATCTCCGTGGGATCCGGATGGTTTTTAAGAAAATTGTCATAAAGACAATTGTGGATAAAACCGGTCATTGAATCCCAGTGGTCTTCGGGCTGGGGTTCCGAAAGCGCCACATTATAAGAAAAATTTTTAAATTTTTTCTCAAGCTCCTTGAACTCGGCATCAAAAAAAAGTTCCAGCTTTGCCCTGGCGCCATACCAGAAAGATACCGGCCTGTTTGTATGCAGTGTGTTCAGCTGATGTAAAATCTGACTTCTCAGGGGCGCCATTCCCGCACCGCCGCCCACAAAACAGATCTCTTTGTCGGTATCCCTGACAAAAAAATCTCCATACGGGCCGCTTAGCATGACCTTATCTCCTTTATTTAAATTAAAAATATAAGATGACCCGGCACCCGGAGGGGCTTTTGCAGAACCCGGCGGGGGGGTTGCAATGCGAATGGTGAACCGCAAGGTGTTTTTTTCAGAAGGGGGATTTGCCAGGGAATACGCCCTGAAAATCGGCTTTTCGGTTTTGGACCGTAGCCCCCAGAGATTAAACCGGTCCCAGACCGGCCGGAACCGCTCCGCCACCCTGACCCTGAACTCGGTAAAAGACAATTCATGTTTTGGTATATCGATCTGGATATAAGCACCGGCTTTAAATTCAAGGGGTTGATCCGGTTCCGTTTTAAGAACCAGTTCTTTGATGAATGTGGCGACATTCTCATTTGATATCACCGTTGCCCAAATTTTTTTTACATTAAAAATTTCATCAGGAATATGGATATGCAGATCGTCCTTTATCTTTAAACGACATGCCAGACGGATATGACCGTTTTTTTCCTTCCTGCTCAGGTGGGCGAGTTCCGTAGGCAAAACACCGCCGCCCCCCTTATCCACCCTGCACTTGCACATACCGCAGGTTCCGCCTCCGCCGCACGCCGAGGGGATAAAAATATCATTGTCCATCAACGCAGACAAAAGTGTTGAGCCGATTTTCGTGTGCAGGCTTTTTCCCTGATCGTCGTTGATAACGATTTCGCAGCGGCCTTTTTTTACAATCTTTGCTTCAACCAGTAAAAGAAGGGCCACGAGAAAAAGAATAACCGATGAAAACACGACTGTGCTGATGATAAAAATCAAACCAAGTCCTTTTGAACGGTTTCATTAATTGACGGTCTTGTAATATAGCCTGCTACAACGTAATTCCTGAAAAAAGCATAAACCCCATGGCCATGAGACCGGTAACAATCATTGTGATGCCGAATCCCTCAAGTCCTTTCGGCACGTTGGCATACCTGAGTTTTATTCTGATCGCAGCCATGGAAACAATGGCGAGCATCCATCCTGCGCCGGAGCCGAAACCGAAAACAATTGACTCCGAAAACGAATAATCCCGTTCCACCATAAATAAGGATGTACCTAAAATAGCACAGTTGACCGCTATTAAAGGAAGAAAAACCCCCAACGCATTGTACAGGGTCTGAGAATACCGATCGATTATCATTTCAACCGCCTGAACCATTGCTGCGATAACCGCAATAAACATAATAAATTTTAAAAAACTGAGATCAACCTCTTCAAATCCGGCCCATGAAAGGGCGCCTGGCGCCAGCAGGTAATTGTATATCAGCCAGTTTACCGGTGCGGTAAGGGTCAGTACAAAGACCACGGCAAGCCCCAGACCAATGGAAGTGTCCATATTTTTGGAAATTGCGACAAAGGAGCACATACCCAGGAAATATGCCAGCAGGATGTTACCGACAAACACGGAATTCAAAAAAATGCTGATCAGATTTTCCATATTTACCTAATCCTTTACGATGGAGTTCTGGAGCCAGACCAAAAGGCCGATAATGATAAACGCAGCCGGAGCCAGAAGCATGAACCCCATATCTTCATAACCGGCCGCATAAAAAGAGCGGGGAATAACGCTGTAGCCGAAAAGCCTGCCCGAGCCCAGAAGTTCCCGGATAAAGGCCACTGCAACCAGAACCGTGCCATACCCGATCCCGTTTCCAAGTCCGTCCAGAAATGAAAGGCCGGGTGGGTTTCCAAGGGCAAAAGTTTCAGCCCGCCCCATGACGATGCAGTTGGTAATGATCAATCCCACAAAAACGGAAAGCTGTTTGCTGATATCGTATAAAAACGCCCTGAGCATTTCATCGGCGATGATGACCAGCGTTGCAATGATGCTAAGTTCCACAATCATTCGGATATTTCTGGGAATTACATTACGCAGCAGCGAAATAATAAGGTTTGAAAATGCGAGAACAAATGTCAGGGACAATCCCATGACAAATGCGGTCTTCAATTGCACTGTAACTGCCAGGGCACTGCAGATGCCCAGCATCTGCATGAAAATGGGATTGTTCTTAAGAAAGGGATCTGAAAATATTTTAAACGATTTCGTCTGCGTAATCTTCATTTTTCTTCCTTGGCTGGGCATGTTTTTTCTTTACCGGACAGGTTCAAAAGCTGTCTGGACCGGAATTTCAAGGATACCGGTTCATAGGCCGCCAGGATATTTTTTAATCCCGATGAAAGATATTTTCCGGTCAAGGTGGCGCCGCTGATCCCGTTCACATAATGAGCCCGGCGATCCTTGTCCACCGTGTCCGCGATATTGCCTTTGGCAATGGCAACGGAAAAAAAGTTACCTTCATGGTCCACAATTTTTTTTCCTTCAAAATTTTTACGGAACCATTGTTTTTCGATTTCCCCCCCCAGTCCCGGCGTTTCGGAGTGCTTATACACGGTAAAGCCGGCAATGGTGGCGCCGTCATTTTTCAAGGCCAGGTACCCCAATATCCGGCCCCACAGACCCTGGGAATCAATGGGCAGGATATATGCCTCGATCTGCCGGCTTTTCATATAGAGATAGACCGGCAGCTCATTGGCGGCACTTTGGTCGTTTGTGAGTATGGCGCCGGTCTCATCCACCCGGATACATTTGATGTTGTCAGCGTACTGTCTGCTTATTTCAGCATGTGTGTATTTGACGGTTTCATCCAGCAGCCCCACTGATTTTAAAATATTTTTCTGCCGGTCAATGGCAATGTTCTTCTGCTGAAGCCCCTTCAGTCCGGTGGATGCCGCGGTAAGGGAGAGCGTGCAAATCAGACAGGTTGCCGCTGCAAAAAGAAATGATTTTAGAGCATCAGACATTTTTCATCCTTTTTTTCAGCCTCAACTTGACTTCAAAATGGTCCAGCAGGGGTGCAAACAAATTCATAAAAAGAATGGCCAGCATTATACCCTCTGCATATGCCGCATTAAACACACGGATCAAAACGGTTAATGCACCGATGAAAAATCCGTAAATCCATTTGCTCCGGTTCATCCCGGGGGCAGACACCGGGTCTGTCGCCATATAGATGATGCCGAAAGCAAAACCACCCATGATCAAATGGTAAAACGGATTAAGGGAAAACCAGGCCCTGGAAGAATCGACGGCAATCAAATTAAGGAAAAATCCTGTACACAATACCCCCAGAACACCTCCGAGAATGATCCTGTAACTGGCAATTCCCGATAAAATCAACAGTGCGGCGCCGACAAGGCATAACAAAGCCGAGGTTGCACCGATACTGCCCGGATAGTGCCCGACAAACAGTTTTGTGAATGAATAACCGCCTGTCGCAAGAAGCATATCGATTTTTTCATGAAATCCCGCAATGCCCGCAATGGCAAGGGGGGTGGCTCCGCTGACCGCATCCGCGACCTTTTCCCCGGTGTTGCCGACGACCGTCCAGACCGAATCTCCCGACATCCTGGCCGGATAGGCAAAGAACAAAAAGGCCCGGGCCGTCAGTGCCGGATTTAAAATATTTCTTCCGGTCCCGCCGAATATCTCCTTTCCGATAACGACACCGAAAGAGATGCCCAGGGCAACCTGCCAGAGGGGGATGGTCGGCGGCAGGGTCAGGGGAAACAGAAGCCCGGTAACCAGCAATCCTTCGCTTATCGGGTGCCGTCGGATCACGGCAAACAGTATTTCCCAGAAAAATCCCACACCGTATGAAACAAAAATAATCGGTAAAACGATGACAAGTCCTTTTAAAAATACCGTGCCGAAGCCAAGGGGCAATCCGGATGCGAGACAGGACTGATACCCGGCATTGTAAATGCCGAAAATAAATGGCGGCATCAGTGCCAGTATCACAATGCTCATGAAGCGCTTCAGATCAAGGCTGTCGCGGACATGGACATCTTTTGTCGTCGGAATGCCGGGGATAAAGAAAAATGTTTCCGTCGCCTCGAATAGCGGCCCTAATTTTTCAAACTTTCCCCCCTTGGTAAAAAGATGCTGCCGCCGCTCAAAAAAATTTTTAATAAATTTCATAAGTTTCTTTGATCCGCTCCCCGTCCCATCATGCCGATTCCCGGTAGTAGGCTCTCTTTGCCGCCGTAAGAGCATCACAGAGCTCTATTTTGGAAGGGCAGACATATGTGCACAGGCCGCACTCCACACAATCCAGAAGACCGTGGGCCAGGGATTCTTCCACCTCATCCGCCAGGATACTCTTCAAGGTAAACTGGGGCAGTATGTCTACTGGGCAGATATCACTGCAGTATCCGCAATTGATGCAGGCGCGCTCTTCCCCGTGAAGTCCACAATCCATATTCAGCCCGGCGGTGTTAAACACGGATAAAAAGGCCCTGGAATGACTGGGCTTGCCAAACCCGGGCCTTGCAAATCCCAAAAACTCCTTTTCATCGCCTTCAGGGAGCAGGGTGACGGATGTCTCGTATAATCCCAAATATGATGCCCGGGATGTGGTATAGCCCCTGAAGATTCCCCCGGCGATAAATCGCAGCCCCTTCTCCGGGAATCGATTCCGGACAATATGCGCAATGGGCGCACCGATCCGGGTTTTGACATGCTTTCCGTGTTCCAGCGAATGCCCGGCAACGGCAACGGTTCTGAAAAGGGGATATGTGCCGTATTTCAGCAGGTGCGCCAGAAGCAGCACATCCTGGCCCTGGATGTACCAGGCGTGGTTATCCGCGGGTGATTTTCGGGTATAATACAGGAAAACGCCCGGGTCATCCGACGGATATTTACCATGCACCACATGAGTTATGACATCGTTTACATGATTTAAAGCGTTGGCACAATCCGGTGACCTGAAAATATGAACCTTTTGGTCTGTAAGCTTTTTTAAAATCTTGATGCCGAAATTAAAAAGTTCCCGTTGGCCATCCAGGTACACATCCGGATCGGCTTGAAACGGTTCCTTGCGGCAGAGGTTTACAAAAATGGCCGGCGGCATTGATCCGGGCCGGGCCAGATCCCGGAAGGGCAGCTCCCGTATAAGGGGCCAGAGCCCGCCGGTCATAATTCTTGAGATAAGGGCTTTTCTTTCCATCCGTTTCAACAGTTCTTCGGAAACCACCTCAAATGTTTCCGCCTGTTCATCGGTATCCAGGCGTATGACGATCTCCCGGATCACCCGGCGAGGGCCGAAGCTGATGTCAACCACTTTACCGCCGCCGGGTGATAAAAACGTAACATCCGGATTCCGTTTGTCTTCAAAAAGAACCGATCCGATTTTAACGGTATCATCGAGCCGGATTTTCAGCCTGGGTTTGATAAAGGGTATTCTTTCGGGACATAGTGCCACATGATCCGGTTTTTCCAGCACTTTGACTTCCGGAGAAAACTTTCCGGCAAGCCTTACATCATACCCATTTTTTACATGAAGTGGGCCCATAGACCAATCCTGAGGGTAAAAATATTTTTTTAGTTTACTATTGCGCGTAAGGCATTGTCAATGTCAGGATACTGAAACCTGAACCCATACCCGGTGAGCTTATCTGAAACGGGTCTCTGGCTGTTTAAAAGGGATGCGCCCAGTTCACCCATAATCAGCCGTATCATAAAGGCCGGTGCGGGCATAAAAGAGGGGCGGTTCAAGGCATTTCCAAGTGCCCTGGCAAAATCTGCGTTTCTCACCTGCTCAGCAGCACAAAAATTTACAGGTCCTTTTATTGCCGGATTTTCAATAATAAAAAGAATCGCGGCGGTGAGATCATCCATATGAATCCAGGGAAACCATTGCTTTCCGTTGCCCAGGGGACCGCCGGCAAACAATTTAAAGGCCAAAAGCATCTTTTGAAGGGCGCCACCGCTTTTTCCCAGCACTACACCAAAACGCATTGCAGCAACCCGAATTCCTTTTGCTTCGGCCCGAAAAGCTTCCTTTTCCCAGGCAATGCAGATGTTGGCCAGAAAATCATCACCGGGGCGTTCATCTTCATTTAAAATTTTATCCCCCCGGCCGCCATAATATCCTGCAGCCGAGGCACTGCAGAGTATCACATCCCTGTTGTCGGGCATGGCTTTTACCAGATTGCGCGTAGTCAAAATACGGCTGTCATAAATTTGGGACTTGGAAATTTTGGTCCAACGCCTGAAAATTGTTGTTCCGGCAAGATTTACCACCGCATCCATCTTTCCGAGCGTATCTTGCCAGGTACCTTTTTGCGTGGTATCGGCTGAAATATATTGAAAATTTTCATGGCCGGACAATTTATGAAACGAAGATCTTCCCACGGCAGTAACACGATGCCCCTGCCTCAACAAATAATATGAAAGATTCGTGCCCACAAAGCCGGATCCGCCGGTAACAAATATATTCATAATTAATCCTGTTTCGTTGTTATTCTATTTTGATTACCCTCCCCTTCCCTCATCACAGGGCTCATCCATGCTATCAGATCTTGCATGTTCCGCGGTCGAGGATTCTAAACAGGTCTCCATATCTTCACCGACATCTAATTCGTTTTTAAGCGTATTGAGTGCCCTGCCATAGTCAGATTCTTTGGTTATTTCCGGCATGTCCGCCTCCTTTCATGTTGTGTTGCGTAAGATGTTGAATAGATAAGTATTCAATAAATGTGCCATAAAACAGGGATAAAAATTTTTCTAAAAACAAGCCTGCTCTGATTCCGGAGAGCAGCGAATTAAAGTAATATTTTGTTTTAGTGCTTACCACTGGGCCATAGGGAGCTAAATGGTTCGTGAAACAAGTCCTGGTATGATTGTTGCTGATGCAATTGTATTGTTTTTTTATGAATTTTAAAACTTGGAGGTGGATCATGTCAAAAAAAAGGTATACCATGAAGGCAGCGTGTCCTCAGTGCGGTTGCAGTCTTGCGCAAATTTTGTCCCCGGAGGAAATCAAAACAAGGTACGGCGATGTTCCCAACGTGGAGCTGGAATGTGGCGAGTGCATGGCGAAATTCGCCACGGATATGAAAACCGCATGTCCGGAGTGGGATAAAGAGTGCCGGATGAACGAATAGCGGACCTATTATAAAAAACCGTTTTACGGCCGGCATGAAGTTGCAAGACTGTCTTGAGAGACAGTTTTGTGTCATAATAAAAAATGAGACGTTGCGCGCCTTTGCTTTCGTATCATGATAGTGTCCATTACGGCTTTTTTGTCCACGCAAATCAGTTGAAAAATCTGAAATTGTGGTATATAGTGTGTTTCTTTTAAAAAAAATCGTTAAGCCATCAATTTGCCGGAGGGGATAGTATGAGAGCAGCAACAATCGTGGCGGTAATGGCAGTACTTATTTTTACAGGAGCAACAGCGGTTGCAGTTCAAAATCATGGCGCCGGGGAGATTCAGCTTGACGGCGGCAAAAAAGGTGCGGTTGATTTTCCACACCACAGGCACCAGGATGCCATAGGGGACTGCAATACCTGCCATGCTGTTTTTCCCCAGGAACCCGGAATTATCAAAAAATTAAAACTGCAGAAAGAACTGAAATCAAAGCAGGTCATGAACGAGACCTGCCTCAAATGCCACAAAGCAAGAAAAAAAGCCGGAGAAAAAACGGGGCCGACACGATGTTCCCAGTGCCATGTTAAATAATGCCTGAACGAAAACTATCTAAAAGCTTAAATGATAAGGCTTTATTATAGATTTAAATAAACGAAGATTTAAGCTTTTAGCTGTCAGCTATTGGCTTTCAGCTCGAAATGATGAAGGATTCCTTTGGCTAATGGCTGACTGCTGACAGCTAACGGCTGATCTTCAAGGGAACAAATCGTTGATAATGCCTGATTTTTCAAAGGTATATGATCTTTCGGCCAGACACTAAGTAATTGGAAATGGGGTCTGCTGAATTGATAAACCGATTTTTACTTACCGCAGTTACCTGATCGGCCATTGTTTTCAATTCTCAATTCATAAGGCATGATCGTGCCCATCCCTTATTTTCCCGGGATGGGCACGATTTTTTTATTTACCGGCCATCATCGCCGCGATGTCATCTTCAACCGTTCCAATGGGTTTGATATCGAATTTTTCCACCAGAACAGCCACCACCGCCGGAGACAAAAAGGCCGGCAGTGTGGGCCCTAAACGGATGCCCTTGACACCGAGGGACAACAGTGCCAGCAGCACCGCCACCGCCTTTTGCTCGTACCAGGCGATATCGTAAGAGATGGGCAGGTCATTGATATCGTCAAGGCCGAAGACCTCTTTAAGCTTCAGGGCAATCACTGCCAGAGAATAAGAGTCGTTGCACTGGCCTGCATCCAGTACCCGCGGAATACCACCGATATCCCCAAGATCCAGTTTGTTGTACCGGTATTTGGCGCAGCCGGCGGTCAGGATCACCGTATCTGCGGGCAGATTTTCAGCCACCTGTGTATAATAGTTTCTGTCTTTCTGACGCCCGTCACACCCGGCCATGACCACAAACCGCTTGATGGCGCCGCTTTTTACGGCATCCACGACCTTGTCGGCCAGGGCCAGCACCTGGTTGTGGGCAAATCCGCCGACGATTTTACCGGTTTCAATTTCCGTGGGCGAAGCGCATTTTTTAGCCTGCTCAATGATTTGCGAAAAGTCCTTGGCACCGCCTTCGGGTCGTTCTGGGATGTGTTTTGCGCCCACATAACCGGAACTGCCGGTGGTGTACAGCCGATCCAGGTAGGTATTTTTCTTTTTCAGCGGCACCAGGCAGTTGGTGGTCAGCAGAACCGGTCCGTTAAAGGACTCAAACTCATTGTTTTGATGCCACCAGGAACCGCCGTAGTTGCCGACGAAATGATCATATTTTTTAAAGGCCGGATAATAATTGGCCGGCAGCATTTCACCATGGGTGTATACATCCACACCGGTACCATCGGTCTGCTGGAGCAGTTCTTCCATGTCTTTCAAATCATGGCCGCTGATCAACACCGCCGGATTGCCGCGAACGCCGAGATTAACTTCGGAAATTTCCGGATGACCATAGGCGGTGGTGTTGGCCTCGTCCAGCAGTGCCATGGTGTTAACTGCCGTTTCGCCGGCTTTCATTACCAGTCCGATCATATCGTCCACAGACAGATCCTTGGTGGTGGACGCCAGGGCTTCCATGATAAACGCATAGATGTCGTCTTTTTCCTTACCCAGGACCGCGGCGTGATCCGCATAGGCGGCGATCCCCTTGAGGCCGATGACCAGAAGCTCCCTCAGGGAACGTACATCTTCGTTTTCAGTGGACATAACACCCACGGATTTGGCTTTTTCCGCAAACACGGCATCATCATCGGAAAACCAGGTTGCCGAATCATGAAGGGCCCCGTCAAAATCCATGCCGTTTTTTTCCCTGTAGGCGGCCAGAAATTGATCTTTTAACCGGTCTCTGCGTTGCAGGCCCTCCCGAATCATGGCTGCAAATCGGGCATCATCCCAGTTGGCATTGGTGATGGTGGCAAACAGGCACCGGGCCGTAAACAGAGCTGACTCGTTGTCTGAGATTCCAAATTCCGTAAGTTTTTCACTGTAAACGGCAATGCCTTTCAGTACATGGATCAAAAGGTCCTGAAGATTGGCGGTTTCTTCGGGTTTGCCGCAGACCCCCTTGATGGTGCAGCCGGTATTTTTTGCGGTTTCCTGACATTGAAAACAAAACATGGTAACCCTCCTTTATTTGTATCGTTGATAATTGGCCTCAAATCGGCCTGTTTCAATTTTGCCCCTATTTTATCCCCTGATTTGGAATCTTTCATTGATTTAAGTCAAAAAGGTGAAATAAAGGCAAAAAAACATTTTGAAGCAGCTATATAAAAAACCCCTGACACTGAACTAACAGAATCAGGGGTTGATATAAAGGATAAATATCCTGCCTGTGGTTTATTAAAGAGGACCGCTGCTCATAACATGGCTGAGTTCCTCAATTTTATTATATTTGAGCCTGTGATTATAGATCTCTTCCATATCCTGGTAAACCTGAAACATCTGGAAAAACCCATGCCAATGGGCATAATCAGGACCGTTCATGGCACTGCCCTGTCTTGCCCTTCTTCCCGTGTGGTGCCACAGATAGTACTCAAGCTCCTGAAAACCATCTCTCCAGGCATCTTTTTTAAGAAGCCCCTTTTCAGCAAGCTCTTTTTTCATCTTTACAGCCCCATCCCAGTACTTGTTGTACAGTGCGACGGAATTATCGAGTGTGGCTCTCTGTACTTGCGTATGGGTCGAGCCATGACAATTGATACAGACTTTCCGCATGAGTTTGTCACCTTTTTCTCCGTCTCCACGCTCTCCGCTCCTGATCACGCTTTTTTTATGCACGAGATTCCACTTCAACCGCTCATTAATATTATGGGTAGTTGAAAGTTCTCCAATGCCGCTCATGTGACAGACTGCACAGGTCGGCGCTGTATAATCACCAGGCTCCCATGCATCCGGTGCACTGTCCCATCTCCAATCTTCACCATGGCTTAGGAACTGCTGCCCATGTTTGCTTGAAATATAGATCTCAATATCCGGATGATCAGGACCGAGATGGCAGGAAGCACATGCTTCCGGTTTTCTTGCTTCAGCTATATCAAATTTATGTCTGGTATGGCATACGGTACAGGTTCCCACTGAGCCGTCGGGATATCTTGTCCCAACTCCTCCAGGCCATGTTTCATAAATGGGCTTGTTGTCCGGTCCCATTTCCACCTGTGTTCCATGGCACATCTGGCAGCCGGATGCCCTGGAAGCTCTGTTGTAAGCAGGCATATTCTTAGGTGTCAGCCCATCAAGTTTCATATCAGGATTATCAATGAACCCCATACCTTCATAGTGGTACTGAAGCTTAATCAGGCCGCCGCCGCTTTTGGATACATCCATGACCGCTTTGCTGGCAAGCTTTGCATGCCCGCTTTTCAGGAATTGTTCCACTTCAGTTGGATGACACCTGGAGCAGGTTTTGGATGATACCATGGGAGAAATGTAAGTATCGGTGCCTTTGAGGCCTTCGCACTGAGTTGCCATAGGTGACGTTCTTTCAACCGCGTGGCAGTCGTAACATGAAACTCCGGCATGAGCCATGCTGCCGCTTTTCCAGGATTCAACCGTACCCGGCATTTTCTTTGCGTGGCACTCAATGCAGTTTAAGGCATCCTGAGTGAACCCTCGTTTTATCACCAACTGCTTTTGTCCCAGATTGGGATATTGTGATTGTGCAAAGGAAGAAGCGATACCCGCTGTTAATAACAGGGCCAGGCCTATTATCCCAATCTTACCGATAGAGTCCTTCATTTTCCCCTCCTTGAATTACCAACCTGTTTGATTTTGGATATTTAGAAACGGTGCAACTCTATTTTTTTATATTTCTGCCGAGGTATTTATCTACCTCTTCAATCATGTTTTTATGCCCCACATGGGGGTGGCATTCGGTACACCTTTTTGTTGTTTCTCCGCGAAGATATGCGCGATGGGCGATAAATCCGCCGACTTTCAGCCCGGGCGGTGTCAAATTGTGGTGGCAGCGACGGCATGCATTATCATAAGTAAATTTCAGCCGGTTTTTTTCAGCGGCACCTGCCCAGTCATATGTGTATTCGTCGATATAAAGGTGGTGAATAACATCATTTGTTCCCGTGACGGCCTTGGCGGTAAAATACTCTACAAAACCGCCATGGGGCAGATGGCAATCGACGCACTGAGCGGTAAATCCCTGGGGATTCTGCCCACCGTGTACGCCCATTTTCCATGATGTCTGGAATGGTTTCATATAATGGCAACTAACGCAGAAAGTATCGGTATTCGTGGTCTCTATCATGAAGCCCGAAGCGAGCACCGTTATGGCTGCCAGGACAAGACCGACAACCACACCGAACACCCACCCCAGCCTGCCCTTTTTGGAGGACTTTTTCGGAACAGCCTCTGACGTCATTAATTACCTCCGTTATTATGCTGCCTGTCACCATTCCCGTATAAAATAATTATCATTTATTTTATTAGTTATTTACACTATAACAAAATTTCATATTACGGGCAACTAAAATTTTCGCCCGCAAAACCTGTAAAGTCCGGCTTCGTTAAATAGTTGGGGGGTCATTTTTTTGTAACCCTTTGATGCAAACATATATCTATAGCTTTAACTTTAAACCATTAAAGGAAAATAGACACATGTCAAAACAATTATCCCGAAGATCTTTTTTAAAATCAGGGCTTGCAACGGCATGCACCATTGCAGCGTCCAGTGTTCCCGCAACCGCCTCGGCGGCAGGAAAAAAACAGCCCCTGGCCACCCTTCTGGATATCCGGAAGTGCGTGGGCTGCGAGGCCTGCGTGGAAGCCTGCAGCGAAGTAAACGGACATAAATACCCAGAGCCGAAGAAACCGTTTCCAAAAATGTATCCCGACCGGGTGCCGGTTATGGACTGGTCGGACAAACAGGATGTAACGGATCGCCTGACCCCCTACAACTGGCTGTTTATTCAACATGCCGATGTCGAAATCGACGGTGAGGAAACCGAAATAAATATCCCGCGACGCTGCATGCACTGTGTCAACCCGCCCTGTGTAAAGCTCTGTCCGTGGGGAGCGGCCCGGCAGCTTGAAAACGGTATTTCCCGAATCGATTCGGATATATGTCTGGGCGGTTCCAAATGCAAGGCGGTCTGCCCTTGGAAAATTCCCGAACGTCAGACCGGGGTCGGGATCTATCTGGACATCCTGCCTGCCCTGGCCGGCAACGGGGTTATGTATAAATGTGACCGTTGCTATGACCGCCTGGCGGAAGGGGAACTACCGGCCTGTATCGAGGCCTGTCCCGAGGGTGTTCAGACCATTGGTCCGCGTGATGAAATCATCAAAAAAGCCCATGCCCTGGCAAAAGAGATCGGCGGTTATATTTATGGAGAGACTGAAAACGGCGGGACCAATACTATTTATGTGTCACCGGTGCCTTTTGAAGAACTCAACAAATCCATTGAAAAAGGAAAGGGGCAACCTCACCTGAATCCGGTGAAAGACACCATGGCCGATGCCAACAACCTGGCGAGTGCCATGCTGCTCGCCCCGATTGCAGGGGCAGCCGCGGCCGCGGGCAAATTGTATCAAATGACTCAGAGAGGAAATAAGGATGAATCAAAACAATAACGACTCCGGGCAAAAGAAAAAAAACATAGCTCGCTATATTTACCTGCTGTCGGTTTTTTTTCTTACGCTGACGGGGCTTGGTCAAATGCCCATATTCAAGCGCTACTATATTGCAGATCTTCCCGGGTTCGGATGGCTGGGCAAATTTTATGTAACCCATTACATGCATTATCTGTTTGCCATACTGCTGGTTGCAATTATAACCTATATGGCAGTCGAATATCTGTTTGACGGCAGGAAGAAAATGATAATCACCCTGTCCGGCTATGTCCGGGCCGGGATTCTTCTGCTGCTTGTGATCACAGGGGGCCTGCTTGTGATCAGAAACCTTGCGATTTCGACCTTTGCTCCGGGGCTTATCATTTTTCTGGATATTGCCCATGTATGCCTTTTCGTGGCAATACTCACGGCGGGAATGTACTGTATTCTTTTCAAAAAAAAATGGGCTAAAATAAACAGGGAAACATCATGAAAGAGTTTCTGATTATTTTGGTAATGATCGGTTTTTATTTTCTTATGCAGCTTTATGTCCTGCCCAGGCTGGGTATTTCCACCTGAATGAAAAATGCCTGTCAGGTGACCGGGCAAAAGGAAGTCAGGGGTAATGGCAAAACGGCCGTGGGCGCTGAAAATCAACAAAATATATTATTGGAAAACAAATAAATGCAATGGGCAGCCGAGGCCGAGGCGGCTATCAAAAAAGTACCTTTTTTTGTCCGAAAAAAAGTGCGGACCCGTGTGGAAAAGGCGGCTGCAGACGCCGGCAGAAACACTGTAACCATGGCCGAAGTAAAGGCTGTCCGTGCCCGCTATCTGACGAATATGGCCTCAGAGGTAAAAGGATACCAACTGGATACCTGTTTCGGGCCTGCCGGCTGCCCCAACCGCAGCATTATCAGTGATCCCCTCAATCAAAAGATAGCGGCCCTTCTCAAAACCGAAGATCTGCTCTCCTTTTTAAAAACAACCGTCAATGGCGAACTTAAATTTCACCATGAATTCAGAATCGCGATGGCAGATTGCCCCAATGCCTGTTCTCAAGTACAGATCAAGGATATCGGCATCATCGGCGCGGCCCTGCCGATAGTTACCGACCAGGCCTGTACGTTCTGCAACGCATGTGTCGATCAATGCAGGGAAACGGCGGTCTTAATCGATGATAAAATGGAAAGTGTGGACATCGATTATAAACGCTGTCTTGCCTGCGGCAAATGTATCGATGTCTGTCCCACCGGCACCATTGCCCTGGATAAAAAGGGTTACCGGGTGCAACTTGGCGGCAAACTGGGCCGCCATCCTCAGTTGGCACAAGAACTGCAGGGAATTTACAGTGATGATGAGGTCGTTGACCTTGTCCGGCGATGCATTGAATTTTACAAGGCCAACAGCAGGCATGGTGAACGGTTTGCTGAAATATTCAACATTTCCGATTTTCTGTAATCGCCTGACGCAGACCAAAGCTACCGACCTTAACCACGAAATACACTGAATACACTGAAAAAATATTTAGAATATCTTTCTGCGTATCCAGTGGTTTCATTTAATAGCCCTTTTGCAGGCACGGAGGTGGTTGTGATGGAAAAAAAAACAATACCAATACCAAATATATCCTGCGGTCACTGTGTCGCAGCAATCCGCAGTGAATTAAACGAACTCGATGGGGTTGATTTTGTTGCGGGAAGTCCGGAAGACAGAACGATAACCATTGAATGGTCAGCCCCGGCAACCTTTGAGACAATCCAGGACAGGTTAAAAGAGATCAACTATCCGGCCCGGGAAGGGTTGTGAGATGACTTGTCCGGGTCAGGGGGTAATAAAATGTCCCTGAGCAAAATTACATTGCCCATTACCGGGATGACATGCGTCAACTGTGCCATGAACATCGAACGTGGTATAAAAAAAATGGATGGTGTTGCAAGGGTCGGCGTCAATTTTGCGTCGGAACAGGCTTCCATAGATTTTGATCCGCAGGTGTTACAGGTGAAAGACCTGATTAAAACCATCGCCGGCCTGGGATATACCGTCCCTACTGCCAGGATTGAACTGCCGGTCACCGGGATGACCTGTGTCAACTGTGCGAACAGCATCGAACGGGTTTTAAGCCGAAAGACCCTGGGGGTCGTGAATGCAAGTGTCAATTTTGCCGCAGAAAGGGCGGTAGCGGAATATGTCCCCGGTGTTACGACAATCGATGATATCGTTGCGGGCATCAAAAAAGCCGGCTTCAATGCAATCCTTCCGGATGAAGCCATGGGCGGAGAAGACGCTGAACAGAAGGCCCGGGAGGCGGAGATAAGAGGGCAAACACAAAAATTTGTTTGGGGAATAGGCTTTACCCTTCCCCTGTTTCTTCTCAGCATGGCCCGTGATTTTACACTTGTCGGTCCCTGGAGCCACGCTCTATGGGTGAACTGGCTTTTTTTTGCCATGGCCACGCCGGTTCAGTTCTATACCGGGTGGGATTATTATGTCGGCGGGTTTAAGAGCCTTAAAAACAGAAGTGCAAACATGGATCTGCTGGTGGCCATGGGCTCATCCGTGGCCTATTTTTATTCAATAGCGGTTCTTTTCTTTCCGCACCTGGGCGTCCATGTTTATTTTGAAACGTCGGCGGTAATCATCACTTTGATAAAACTGGGCAAGATGCTCGAATCCCGGACCAAGGGCAAAACCGGCGGTGCGATCCGCAGGCTTATGGGGCTTCAACCGAAGAGTGCCACGGTCATTGAAAACGGCAAACCCAAAGAAATTGCCCTGGCCCGTGTGCGCGCCGGCCATATCGTCCTTGTCCGGCCGGGGGAAAAGATTCCCGTGGACGGGCTTGTACTGGAGGGGGAATCCGCTGTAGACGAATCAATGCTCACCGGCGAACCCCTGCCCGTGGACAAAAAAACCGGCGACAAGGTGGTGGGCGGCAGCATCAATCAGGAAGGATTGCTGAAATTTGAAGCGACCCGGGTGGGCCATGAAACCGCTCTGGCCAATATTATCCGGCTGGTACAAGAGGCCCAGGGAAGCAAGGCCCCGATTCAGGCCCTGGCCGACCGTGTGGCGGCAATCTTTGTGCCCATGGTTATCGCTGCGTCCCTGGTGACTTTTTTACTATGGTGGGCCCTTACCGGCGAATGGGTCCTTGCCATGATCCGACTGGTGGCGGTTCTGGTTATTGCATGTCCCTGCGCACTGGGCCTGGCCACCCCCACCGCCATTATGGCCGGCACCGGCAAAGGGGCGGAAATGGGCGTTTTATTCAAAAAGAGTGAAGCCCTTGAGATGGCTGCGAAACTCGATATCATCGTGGTGGACAAAACCGGTACCCTTACCAAGGGAAAACCGGTGGTGACTGATGTGATACCGTTTGAACCGGACGGCAGGAATCGGGAACATCTGCTGAAAATCGCGGCCTCAGTGGAACAGGGATCTGAGCACCCCCTGGGCAGGGCCATTGTTGATGCGGCTGTTGAGCTGGAAATCGACCTTGTTGCTCCGTTAAAATTCAAGGCTTTCGGAGGCCGGGGGGTTACCGGGGTAATCGACGGCAGGCGTGTGATGGTGGGTAAGCCCGGATGGTTCGATGCATCTGAAATAAATATTCAAAGCCCTGTCCGGCAAAAGATCGGTTCTCTGCAAGCCAAAGGAAGAACCGTTATGATCGTAGTTCAGAATCAAAGGACGTGCGGCCTTATCGCGGTTTCCGATGTCATCAAGCCGGATTCAAAAAAAGCCGTGGCCGAATTTCACAGCAATGGCCTGAAGGTGGTCATGCTCACCGGAGACAACCTTGAAACGGCCCGCTCTATTGCCGCCGAACTAGACATCGAAGAGATCCTTGCCGAAGTGCATCCGGCGGAAAAAGCGTCAAAAATACAGGAATTGAAACAGAGCGGTCGCCTGGTGGCCATGGTGGGCGACGGAATAAACGACGCGCCGGCCCTTGCCCGGGCCGATGTGGGGATGGCCATCGGAACCGGCACGGATGTGGCCATTGAAAGCGCCGATGTCATTCTTGTCGGCGGCAGCCTGACCGGCGTGTCAAAGGCGATCCGCCTCAGCCGTGCCACCATGAAGACCATCCGGCAGAACCTTTTCTGGGCGTTCGGCTATAATATCCTCCTGATCCCCATTGCCGCCGGTATCTTGCAGCCCTTTGACGGCGCGCCGGCCTTTTTGCGGCAGTTACATCCCATGTTGGCAGCCCTTGCCATGGCTTTCAGCAGTATTTCGGTGGTCACCAACAGCCTGCGCCTGTACCGGGCCAAAGCTACTGATATTAACCACGGAACACGATGAATACACTGAAAAAATTATTTTAAACATCATCTCTCCCCCTCTCACTCCGTGTCAGTTCGACTACACAGGCTGGCCTTCAGACCAAAAAACCGCGACAATACTATACCCGACAAGGTATAATGGTCTATTTAGACGTACGCTTTATACCTTATCGGGTATAGTTATGAACTTTTTCATTAATCTACCCGGTGGACGGCATGGTCAAACTGTCGACGGCCTACGATATGCTGGCAACCCGTCTGCTGATTTCTGAAAAAGATGATCCGGAAGAACTGGCGTTAACGGTCAACGGGAAAAAAAGAAGCTTACATTAAACGATTTTAACCGGTTGGCAACGAACCTGGGCCTGAATAATAAACAGACACAAAATATCTTCAAACGGTTTTCAAAAGCGATACCCGAAACATCTGCCGTGATTGATCGTGGCTTTTTGCCGGATAAAAAGGCGAAAAAATTCAAACAACTGATAACAAGCAGGGCCGCCCGTTTAAAATTGCTGTATAGGTGATCGGACTTTTAAAACATCTCTAAAGGCGTTATTTTACGTTTATTTACAAACCGAGGGTAAATTATTTTTATGGCACCGCTTAAAAAATATATTGAGGCAGGGTAGAAGCAGGGTGCGCGGCCAGAATCAATCCAGAACAATGGGCATCTTTTTCCGCAATGTGATTTCTTCCAGGGTAATAAGCACATCATAGGCAAGCAGTTCAACTCCGTTGCCGGCGGCCCTGCGAAGTTCTTTGCCGTATGCGGGATCTATGGTATCGGCCGGTCTGAAAACGACGGCATCCATTCGCTGCACAAGAAAAAACATGGCACATCGATGTCCTTTCGATGCAAGCTCCTGAAGCTCCACCAGATGCTTTTTCCCCCGGGTGGTAACGGCATCGGGAAAGGACGCCACACCATCTTGAACCAGGGTGCAGTTTTTAATTTCTACAAAACAAGTGTCCCCATTTTTACCCGTAAGAAGCAGGTCCAGGCGTGAACTTTTCCCGACGGTGACTTCCGGCTTTATTTTCTCATATCCCCTGAGCTCATCCACCATCCCCAATTCTATGGATTTTTTCACCAGCCGGTTGGGCACCAGGGTGTTGACGCCCACCAGGGATTCGGGCATGTCAATAAGTTCCCAGGTATATTTCAGTTTCCTTTTGGGATTGTCATGATATGAAAGATAAACAGCCCGGCCCGACTGTGAACATTCCTTCATGGTACCTGAATTGGCACAATGGGCCGTGACAATATTCCCGTTTTCCAGCTTCACATCGGCCAGAAAACGCTTGTATCTTTTGATGAGGATTCCGGGGGTAAGCAGCGGCCATAACAGACCCTGCGGCTCAACGGTAGTTTTGGGATGATTCATATATCGGTTGTAATCGTTGACATCTTTTTGAGCCCACCGGATTTTCACAACCCCGATGGGCCCATCCAAAAAACACAGTTCAATGCTGCTTCAGTTTCAATCTGAAGCGATTTTGCCGGGAAGACGCCAGGCGATGATCCCGAGTACCAGGGCAACAATCAAAGCCGGAATGATTCCGGGGATTTTGTCCAGCAAAACCGCATAGGACTCTCTGGGTGTTTGGGCCAGAGTTACTTTTCCTCCTAAAATTTTGTCCAATAAAAACGTGCCCTTGAATGCCGAGTAGGTAATCATATAAAGCCAGGCACCGACCAGGCCGCCGGCAATAAAAAAGATCGAGTCTTTCCGTCCCTCACCCAGGGCCGCCACACCAGTGCCCGGACAATAGCCTGACACTGCCCATCCTGCACCCAGAAGAAGGCCGCCGATGATAACGCCCCAGTAGCTTGTCTTGACACTCAGGCGAGCAGGATCAAAAATTCCCAGAGTCAAGCCGACAAAAAGAATTGCGCTGGCCAGGGCAATTCCCAGAAGGATAACCTTCATCAAATGCAAATCAGTAAGCCGAAGCATATTGATAACTTTTTGCGGATTGGACGCTCCAACACGATGAAGTACAAATCCGAATAACGCCCCGAGACATAGCGCGGATATAATTTCCATATCAACCGCCCCTATTTCCGTCCGTATATGATAAGTGCTGTTGGAATGGCCGCAGCAAAGGCCGCGACAGCAAAAAGATAGCCGCTCACCGACGTTTGCATCATACCGCTCATCATGTGTCCGCTAGTGCATCCCCCTGCCATCCGTGCCCCGTACAGAGCCAGTACCCCCCCGATAAAGGCGACAAAGTAGCGCAAGGAAGCCTTCTCCCCGAATTTTGTTCTCCACACCTCCGGGGCCACACGATCAAGGCTGTTGGCCTTTGGTCCCTTTGTTATGACGGATAAAAAAGCGCCAAGGACCATACCGAGCACATAAACAAAGCTGTAATTCAAAGGCTTTGCCACATTTTTTGCGTACTTGCCGCCGCTTTTGTTCAGGTAGGCGTTACTGCTGGAATACCCGGATTTGGCATCTGGATTTTTTGCAACCAGATCACCGGAAACCGCATTCCAGATAATTCCATTGAGTATTACAAACTGTGTGGAAACCCCGATGGGTTTTACGAAAAAAACACTCAACAAAAAAACCAGGCCCAAAACAATCCCGCCTTTGAGCCAATTCAATTGTCCAGTCATAGAGCAACCTCCTTTTTATTTATGAATACAGTGAATGCAGACGCCAAAACAAGCCGGGCGTACACGGTCAAGAAAATTAACATACACTCCCTTATCTTCCCCATGGCATCTTCCCAAACCAGGGCGATTCCTGCCGGATCCGGGCGATAAAATCATATCAATTCCTATTGCCGAACACCAGTTTGCCGCCCAGATGGCCGGCTATCCCAGCTGCACCCAGCATGATCATGTTAACGACAAAAAATACCCACCGGGTCGGGGAGTCGGGGGATGCCACATCCGGATCGATAACCCGCCACATAACCACGACCAGCAGAGCAACCAGCACCACGACAGCGCAACCAATCTTGGTTAAAAATAAGGCGGTCCGGGCGCCTTTATACCGCTTTTGCCACTCGATATATCCCGTAATCATCACCACTGGCATGGCCGACAGCACAACCACCAGATTAAGAAACGCCGGAAACTCAAAGCCGGTAAACCCGAAGACAACGGCCAGGGCCATAAAAATAACCGCCACCGGCAAAAGTCCATTGGGTGTATGCACTGAAATGGGGTGGAGATGATGTTTCAGCACCAGTTTCACGATCTTTTTATAAATCGTGTCGTGTGCGGCGCTCTCTTTTTCCACACCGGTTTCATGCTCTTGATCTTTTGCTGCTGCCTTCTCTTCCTCGACGACTTCCACGAACTTACTCTTATCAGCGCCGCACACAGGACATTTTTCAGGCGGCTCCTGTCCGGTATGAATGTAGCCACAGACCAGGCACTTCCATTTTTTCATTAGCTTGTCTTCTCCATTTTCGGTGTGAATGAACGCTTCCGTACGAGACAGCGGCAACCGGGCTTATCTGTAACCGTTTACGGTTTTCGGTTAAAAGACAAAGAATTAAAATCAATATACAAAATACTTCAATCGTTGGACCTCGCTCAAAAGTTTCGGCCGGTTAAACAGTTTTCTCTTAATCGTAATCCTGCTCTTATTACAATCAGGGTCTGCCTGTACGTTGCACGCAGACAGGTTAAAAGTAAGAAAAAATGGCTGCAACGATGCGCAAAGCCAATGGTTGCATAGTTATTGGAAAAATTGTGAACCGACAACCGTGAACGGTTACACTTACTTTCATGTTGCTTAAAAAAACATACTCTATGATTCCAGCTCACACTGATCGTTCAGATGTGCCCTGAAAAAATAAAATGATATCAGGCCAAAAGGAACCGCCACGATAAAACCAATGACAGGCAATACGGTAACCCCCGAAATAACGAGTCCCAGTGTGGCAAACGCAAAAAACAGACCTAATATCATCTTTGAAATTTTTTGGGGTAAGCAGAATTTAACCATTGCCCTTCTCCTTAATTCTTAATTGTTTTGAATGCGCTCATGTCCCGAAACCGGTGACGAATCGGGGCCGGGTTGAACTGACTGTTACAGGAAAATAAGCGCTAATTGACAACCAGAACAGACAGGTCCTTGGCCAGTTGAAACACTTTTTGGGAGACGCTGCCAAGGATGAAGTCCTTGATGCCGGAAACCCCTCTTCGGCCCAGGACAATGACATCATAGCCGGATCGGGCTTCATTGACAATATCCCTGGCCACGCCTTTTTTTTTCATTTCCACCTGCAGGGCGATGCGTTGCCGGTCAAACCCGGCATCTATGAGAATTTTGACTGCATTTTCCATGGCCTGGTCGACAATTTTCTTTTTTTTATCCTCCAGAGCGCAGAAATGACTTTGCTGGGCGGTGAAATAAGGCGTCAGTTCAGGGCTGTTCATCTCGCACAGGGTGGCGGTATCCTGGGTAACATTAAAAAGCGTTACCCAGGTTTTTGTGGAGAAAAAACGAGCAACAAAAAGGACCGCCCGTTTTGCATTTTCCGAATCGTCAAAGGCAACAAGAACTTTTTGATCCATGGCCTCCTCCTTTTAATACAGATACGACAATGTTCGGCAGATTACGGCAATTACCTGCGCTATAAATTGAGTACGTTTCAATTTCCGTGCCAAATAGGCTTGGGAAAAAAGTATGCGGTTTTGTTTTTTTATGCGGGCAGCGGTCAACACCTGCCGACCATTCAAGGCTGCGGAGCGCGACGCTTTACAGCACCCCGGGCGCCCTACTTGAAACTGCGAGAAAGCATGATCGCCATAATCGGTGATGAGACAAAGTGTCTCAGACATCAGTCTTTTAGGGGCCAGGGTACCTGACTGCGCTCCTCGGCGACATAACAGAACCGGTGCCATTCAAATTCTTTCCGGCTTATCGGGCAGCGAAGCCCAACCTTTTTATCCGTAATGCCGATGACTTCCCAATCGCCCCGGCGGGGACCGGCGGTAATATTTATTTTTTGCCCGATAACAAAGGAATAAGGCTTGAATATGGTAACGTCGTGTATGTTCATGGCTTCTCCTGTTTCAAGACGCCGAACCCGCCGTGCCAGCTACAGTCATTGCAGAAAATTTCCGTGTCACTGTCTATTTGGGGAACTGCGGAGGCATCAACAGACGGATCAAAGCAAATTCGCCCGTCCGGGTATTGAAATTCATATAGGTCATATGCGTCTTGTGGGTTTTTGATATAAAATGTCCTGCACCCGCAAACCGGGCATTTGGTTTCAGTCATGATTCTCCTCCATATTTACCTTTCCGTTACGGATTTTGGATATTGGAAACAGCAAACCTCATGCCAACCATGAGTTAGCTGCACGGGCTGCGTTATTAAAATAATATTTCCCGATAACCATATCGATTTGTCCCGAATCGCTTCACGCAGAAGAGACGCCATTGCGCGATCAGGCCGGCCATGTGAATTCAGGGGAACCACTGCGTCTGCCGTCCGGATAATCGCCGGCACGACCGTTATTTTATGTTTCGCGATACATTCTTGTATCACAAATTATCTTGAGACAAATCAATATCCTTACATTTACCGATTTACACTCTTTTTCTAAAAATCATGATTTTTTTGCCTGATTCAGGATGCCCAAGACTTGAAATTGGGAATTAGATAACGTAGTTATATATTTATGTTTTCTCCAATTTCGAGTTTCACTACCGAGATGCGGAAGTAACAAAGTATAAATTTCTTGTGGTCTGCATGAAAGATGCCGACAAACCTATTGTTTTAATACCGCCGAAATAAAGCAGCTTTAAAAAATGGGTCTGCCCCGGCATTTTTTGTGGCATGTATATTGCAAAAATTTAGGTTAAAATTTCTGACGATTTCTATTTTTTTGATTGTATCGTCCGAACTGGTTCAAGCCCATCCAGAACTGAAAGGAAAGAACCCATGCAAAATAAGTCGGTAAAACTGTATTCTCTGAGTACTTGCAGCCACTGCAGCTCAACAAAAAAACTGTTGTCCGAATGTGTAGTGAACTATAAAATCGTTGACGTGGACCTGCTCGAGGGAGATGAGCGAAAGGCGATCCTGGAAGATATCAAAAAATTAAATCCAAGATGCTCCTTTCCGACAATCCTTGTCGGCAACCAGGTGATCGTAGGGTTTAAGGAAAAACAAATAAGGGAGGCGCTGGGACTGTAATGGATGC
The DNA here is from genome assembly GCA_964418755.1 of uncultured Desulfobacteraceae bacterium. GTDB lineage: Bacteria > Desulfobacterota > Desulfobacteria > Desulfobacterales > 4572-123 > 4572-123. The sequence continues at coordinate 11,655 of CAYQNS010000016.1, read as the reverse complement.
AAACAAGCTGTATGAGAATTTAAAAAAGGTGCAGGAGCCCAAGGGCTATTATTTTAACCGGAACATGGATACGGTCATGGAACTGCTGGAAGCACTGCTGGTCAACAAAGAGCGCTACGGCTATATGGCCTGCCCCTGCAGACTGGCTAACGGCGACCGGGATAGTGACAGAGACATTATTTGCCCATGCGTTTACCGGAAGCCCGATGTGGCTGAATATGGCAGTTGCTACTGCAACCTGTATGTTTCAAAGGAGTGGAACGAAGAAAAGATCGAACATGAATATGTGCCGGAGCGGCGCCCGCCCGAAAAAATGGCCTTTTAACGGCCTTTGCAAATGATCAATTCCACCGATTTCCGTGTTCGGCAAAATAGTTGTAAGGAACGTAAGCGTTCACGGTTGTCGGTTCAGAGTTCACGGTTTTTCCAATAACTATGCAACGATTGGTATTGCCCACCGTTGCAGCCATTTTTTGTTACAAACAAAAAGGAGTCCGAGCATGAACGAAAAAACCAGGACCATGAAACAAGTTTGTCGATGTGAGCACTGCGGGAACGAAGCAGAGATGAATATTACCTGTAGCTGGGAAGATTCTGAACGGGCAGAAAAGCAAAAGGCGGAAGCTCCGAAGGAAAACACCGGCCCCCACCAGGTCAAAGGTACTGCGACCTGCATTCATTGTGGCAATGAAGCGGATATGTGGATAAACATATAAACCCCAAATTTTAATGTCCAAATCTCAAACAAAATCCAAAGCCATTTGATTAACCCCATATAGTCTTGAATTTGTGTGCATTTTGATTTCTCTCTGTTTTGGGATTTGGAATTTTAACCATTTTGATTTGTTTGGAATTTGTTTTTTGATTATTGTGATTTTTTCTGACCTGTCTGCGTGCGGCGCGCATAGTCAGGCATAGCAAACACGAATTTCAGAAGTAAAATACTAAATTGCAGCATAAATCTAAAATCTTAGATCAGATTCAGGTAAGTCAAAGTGTTCCGATTTATTTTGTAATCAAAGTATTGCGGAAATGGAGGTGTTCTCATGGAAGAATGCATACCGACCCAAAATACGGGCCTTCGGGGTGTCAAGGTGGCAACAACGAAGATCAGCGACGTGGATGGCAAAGCCGGCAAGCTTATTTACCGGGGATATCCGGCCGGTGATCTGGCCGGGAAAGTGTCATTTGAAGAGGTGACTTACCTGCTCCTGTATGAAAATCTGCCGAACACGGTGGAGCTCTCTCGCTTTAAAGACCGCCTGTCTGAAAATCGGCGGTTGCCCGATGAGCTGATTGCCGCGTTTCAGAATATGCCTAAAGATGCCTTGCCCATGGACGTTCTACAGGCGTCGGTGGCTATGCTGGCCAATTATGATCCGGCGGCCGGAACGCCGTCGCAAGAGCCGGCAATGGAAAGCGCGATAAGGCTGATTGCAAAATTTCCCACCGTAGTTGCGGCCTGGGATCGGATCAGAAACGGCCTGGAGCCGGTGGATCCGGATCCGGATCTGGGGGCCGGCGCAAATTTTCTGTATATGCTCAACGGGGATGTACCTGATGATGAACTGACCGGCTTTTTTGACACCTGTCTGATGCTGCATGCCGAACACGCCTTTAATGCTTCCACTTTCGCTGTTCGGGAAGTTGCTTCGACTATGGCACACATGTATGCAGCCGTGGCCGCCGGGGTAGGATCTCTGTCCGGCGGATTGCATGGCGGGGCCAATACCCGCGTGATGCAGATGCTGCTTAAAATCGGCGCCCTTGAAAATGTGGAAAACTATGTAAAAGAGGTCATTGAAACCGGCGGGAAAATCATGGGGCTGGGACATGCGGTCTATAAAACCGACGACCCTCGGGCACACATTCTATCCCCCATGTCCAAGGCAATGGGACTGCGGGCGGGCGACACCCGGTGGTATGAAATGTCCAAACTCCTGGAAAAAAAAGGCAAGGCCGCCTTTCGGGAGAAAAAGGGCCGTGAGATATACGTAAACGTCGATTTTTACAGTGCATCCCTCTATTATTACATGGGAATTCCTGTGGATCTGTTCACACCGGTATTTGCCATCGCCCGAATCGCCGGCTGGTCAGCCCACTTTATCGAGGAGCAGTTTGGAGGCGCCGCCCCCAAAACCGCGCTTTACCGGCCGGATTCCGATTATGTCGGCGAGTACTGCGGACCCGAGGAATGCGTTTGGGTACCGATGGAGGAAAGGTGATTTTTTCACAAACCCTGAACCCGAGCCCTGCCCGTTCGATTTTGGCGGGACGGGACTCGGGAATTGAATTTACCGCGGAGTTAATCACCCTGGGCGGCCATAAAATCATCGTACATCGTTTCCAGGAACTGTTTATGCTTCGCTTCCTCCTGGGACAGTAGTTTAAAAACCTGGATACAGGCCTCGTCGTCCGTCTTTTGGGCCAGATCATTGTACAGCCTAAGCGCTTTTTCTTCCCTTTTCATGGCCAGTCGGAGAATATCCGCATAGTCCATACCCGGCTCATAGGTAAGATCGACCATATAGTCGCTGCGTTTCATGTCCGGAATCCATTTATATCGGTAAGCGGATATTTTTTCTTTGTCGGTTGAAAAATTTTCCAGCATGGCCTGGTGTTTTCTTTCTTCTGCGGCAAATTCTCCAAACATGTCCCTGGCGCCGGCAAAAGGCTCCTTCCGGCTCAAATTTTCATAGAACTCTGCTGCTTCTTTTTCTTTTTCAATTGCGTATTCAACGATTTCATCAATTGATTTAAAACTCATTTTTGTAACCTCCTCGTTTTGATATGTTGGCCATTGCGGCAGTTATCCGGAAAAGTTACTTCCGTCAGGCGACGTCCAGTTTCTTTTTCAGCCATTGTTTAACTTCGCCATCTACGGCGAAAACACCTTTGTGGGTTCCGTTTTCTTTCAGGTAATGATTTTTCACATCCGGGGGCATATCGATTTTTGCCAGTTCAACGGCCTCATCGGAATTTCTGCGAATAAAATATATGACCGGCTGCTGCTGCCATGTATTGACCACAAAATAGTGAGAAACATCATCTTTGGACCGAATCACATAATTACCTCCGGCCCAGTTGTTCCCCCATTCAAGATACAGCCGTACCGCCTCTTCCGGGGTCATCTGCCAGTCTATCTCGTTCATCAGTTGAGTATCGTGTTTTATATCTTCTAAATTCATCATAACAAGCTCCGATCAAAGTTAGTTGGTATTTAAATAGGGTAAAGCGAAAAACATGCCAAGTAAAAACACAGGGGCGGTCAGGACAGTGAGAAACGGATATATCGTTAATTTTCAATGGGATAAGGCTAAACATAACAGCCTTCCCAAACGGGGTTTACCAGTTCGGCGGCTGGGAAAGGGGTTTTCTGTCTCAGAAGACACGCCTGTCTCATGAGACGGTTTTATTTTAAAATTCAATGCAACCGACGACAGAATACAGGCGGATAAACTACCTTTCCGATTTTCCATACCCGTGCAAATGCTTGCCCCGCCGGTTCTAAAACATTTTTCCCAAAAACTCGACAATCCGTCGAGTCCGGGAATAAATGCTGTTGCCCGGATCTGGCACAAAAATTGATTGTATGGTATTGATCTATATTTAAACGTAACATTAATTCCAGGTGTCTTTGCAGGTTTAAAAAAATATGTATCTGCAAAATAAGGATATCAAAGTCCGTGCAAAATTGTCGGTTTGTCAAACAATGTGTGATAAAGGCGCCTGTTGACCAGGTTTTCAGATGGCATGCCCGGCCGGGAGCCCTGGAACGGCTGAATCCGCCCTGGGATCCATTGGAAGTTACCAGCCAGACCGGTGGCATTCAATCCGGTGCTAAAGTGGTGATGCGGCTTAAGGCCGGCCCGCTGCCGCTGAGAATCAAATGGGTGGCACAGCACGGCAGATATGAACAAAACCGGCTGTTTGAAGACCGGCAGATAAAAGGCCCCTTTGCTCGCTGGGTCCATACCCACCGGTTTTCCCATGCCGGCGAAGCCGCGTGCCTGCTGGAAGATGAAATCCAATACGCCCTGCCGTTTCATCCGCTGGGCAGCTTTCTCGGCCGTTCCCTGATCCGGAAAAAGCTTAAACGTATTTTTCGATTCCGACATTCCGTCACCCGCCTGGATATTGCCGATCACCTGCGATTTAAGCGGGGGCGCTTGACCCTTCTGGTTACCGGCGCCGGCGGCATTTTGGGGTCTGCCCTGGTGCCGTTTCTGACCGGTGGCGGGCATCGGGTAATTCGTTTGGTCAGAACAAGAACCGACGCGGGCGGGGATGCCTTTTTCTGGGACCCGTTATCCGAACATCTTGACCTTGAGGCCATGGGCAGAATAGATGCGGTCATCCATCTGGCCGGAGAAAATATCGCCCAGGGTCGCTGGTCCGCTGAAAAAAAGAAAAAAATCATTCAAAGCCGTGTTCGCGGCACCACCCTTCTGGCCCGGACCCTGGCCCGATTGCCGCATCCCCCGGAGGTTCTGATATGCGCTTCGGCGATTGGCTATTACGGAAATCAGGGCGCGGCGTGGATGACGGAACAAAGCGATCAGGGAAGTGATTTTATTTCCGAAGTATGCAGCAGATGGGAGCAATCGACAGCCCCGGCTGCCGAAAAAGGAATCCGAACAGTGTTCCTGCGCATCGGCATTGCGCTGAGTCCTTCGGGCGGCGCTCTTCAAAAATTCCTGCTTCCCTTCCAGTTCGGCCTGGGTGGGAAACTGGGGTCCGGTGGCCAGTATATGAGCTGGATCCACAGGGATGATGTCCTGGGGGCAATTTATCATGTCCTTGACAGACAGGACATCCAGGGACCGGTGAATGTGGTTGCACCCGATCCGGTTACAAACCAGGCATTTGTTCAAACCCTGGGGAGGGTGCTGACCCGTCCCTGTTTTTTTTCGATTCCCGAATCGGTAATACGGGTCATGTTCGGGGAGATGGGACGGGAGATCCCCCTGTCCAGTACCCGAGCATCACCCGTCCGATTGCTGGAAACCGGCTACCGATTCCGGTATCCGGTCCTGGAGGGGGCACTGCGACATCTGCTGGGCCGGATGAAGCAATAACAAACTCTGCCCGAAAAGGGCATTATGGAGGAAATCGATGAGTTTGAGACTCAGGGCAGCACTGGCGATTTGTATGGTCACCGCTCTTTTTTTCGGATTTTTACATCTTTTTGTGCAAAACGGCAGCCTGTACAATTTTGAGCGGCTGCATATTTTTCTTTTTAATCTGGTCAGCGGCGGTACGATCCTGATCCATTACAGTGAAGGTCACACCCGATTGTCTCGCCGGGCCGCCTGGTTTATGGCCCTTTCCCTTATGTATGCAATTCTGGCTTTTAAAAAAATCTATCTGCCGGCAATCATTATCGCCTTTATTCTGGCCGCCATCGTCGATTCGGTAAGGATCAGGCTTTTTTCGGTTTTTCCGTCTAACTTCTTTGACCCGCGCGCACCTGTTGCGGAAAAATTTCACCAGGCCGCTTTGCTCTGTCTTTCCGTCGGGCTGGCCATTTCCGGCCTGGTTATCTTGAACAATGAATTTTTAAAACTCATATACCTGGAAAAACTCAAGCTGGATACCTTTTTCCTGGGGTTCTCCTTTCCCCTGTCCCTGATCACCATGTCGGTCATGTTTTCCCTGATGAAAGAAAATGTCGGCGTGATGGTGAAACGACTCAAAAATCTGAGTTTCTGGAATGTCAATCTTGGGGTGATCATCTTTTTTCTCTTTATCTTGCTTGAAATATTCATCCCCCAGGTGATTGTCACCCTCATTTTATTTTTTTCCATCATACTGATTTTTTATTTATATCAAAACCTGGGTATCCGGGTACAGCAAAAATATTTCCTGACCTCCGGAATATTATTTCTCCTGTATACCGCCGTGACCGGTATTTTGTACATCTTCCTCGAATTTAATCCGGCCTATACGCACGAAAAAATGAAAGTCCTGCTCCGAATGCATTCCTTTGCTTCTCTGTACGGCTGGAACCTGAGCGGCCTTGCCGTCATCTGCCGAAAAGATGAATTCCCCATTGTCCTCCATTCAGCGACTGTTATCGGTCTGCATTGGATCACGGCCGTGATTCTGGCGCCGCTGGGGACCTACTATCGACCCTTTGCGATTCTTGCCTTGGCCGGCTATGGGGCGATTCTTTATTTTATCATGTTCGGCCAAAAGGACCGTGTCGTGCCGGTAACGCAGACCGGTGAGAGGTTGGAACAATGAAAATACCTGTCGTTGACATCGGTAATTGCACTCTTTGCGGTGGATGCATAGAGGTGTGCCCCCAAGTATTTTTTTTAAACGAAACCGGTTTTATCGAAGTTACCGATCGGGCCGTCTATCCGGAAGACGAGGTGGATGAAGCCATAAAATACTGCCCGGAGGATTGCATAAGCTGGGATGAATACTAACCGACAGATCAAACATCAGCTCCTTTGCCTTCTCAAACAGGATCATTTTGAGAAAACCCTCGGGGAGTTCTCCCGTTTTCCGGCACGAAGGGCTGTAAACCCCCTTTTTTCCTTTTTGTACAGCGGTGATGAACTTGTAAAATACCGCGCGGTAACGGCCTTCGGGATGATTGTCGCCAATCTTGCAAAACAGGATATAGAATCCGCCAGGGTCGTGATGCGCCGCTTCATATGGAACCTGAACGATGAATCCGGCGGCATCGGCTGGGGCTCCCCCGAAGCCATGGGCGAAATTATGGCCCGAAGTGATTCTTTGGCCGAAGAATACGCCAATTTTCTCATCTCTTATATGATGCCCGATGGGAATTTTCTCGAGCATCCCATGTTGCAGCGCGGTCTGCTCTGGGGAGTTGGCCGGCTGGCACACGCCCGCCCCAGACTCGTGCAGCAGGCGGATAGATTTCTTTTGTTTTTTCTGCAGTCAACGGACCCTTTTCACCGCGGTCTTTCCGCATGGGCTTTGGGAGCCCTGGGAGATATGTCAGTCATAGAGCTGCTTGAACCAATGCTCCATGACCGCTGCTCCTTGAGAATCTATGCCGGTTTTCAAATTGTGGACCGCACCGTGGGTGACCTGGCGGCAGAAGCCCTGACCCGGATTAAAAGATCTCACGCGAAGACACAAAGCCGCAATGGTCACAAATCAAGGTTATTCAATAGAAAAAAACCTTCCGGTTCATGAGTATATGCTTTTGCAATAAAAGAGGATTCCAGTTTATCACGCTCCTTGAGATATCCATGAAGTCTTGACTGATAATCGTTCAGGATATTTCTGTGGAGCATTTCGTGCTGCCACCAAAGTGTGGAAGAATCGAATTTTTCTCCAGGACAAGGGCCTGTGTCCGGCAGAACCTTACCGGTAAACCGGATCGGCTTAAAAATACCGGTACAGGGAGCAGCCGTGCCTGTTGCCCAAAACGTATTCTCCTCTTTTTGGAGATGCGCTACCAGGGCGCTGGTTGTATTTGAATTCCGTGTAAGTCCATTTGCAGCATGCATGCAGACAGTGCCCATCAGCAAATGAGAATCCGGTTTGTATTTATTATCATTATGGTCGCGCAGAATATTCAAAGCGTTTTGAACATTGAATTTCCCGCTGACGGCGTTAACCAGTGCAAGGGAACGGCTTTGCCGTTTTCTACAGGCAGAAAAAGTAGTAAACAACCAGTCGGAATAACAGTTCGCAAAATGAAAGGGTTTTCTTTTCTTCAGCCATCCTTTGCTGCGTGCCGTGTTAATCAGTTCCGGATGACTTCGATCAAATTTTTCACCGATGGTAAGACCGTTACTGATGCTGTAGGCATCTTTAATCTCAAGGGCCGCCCACAAATCTCCGGATGTTTCAAGTACCCAGGCGGTATCGGCATCAGCAATAATATAGCTGTTATGGTAGAGCAGTTTTTTATCTTGATACCCGCAGATGCCGCCCTGGCCGTAATCTGCAAGAAGCCCGACAATGCTTTCAAGGGCCTGGGCCGAAGTGGCCGAACGTTCCAGTGCCAGACGAAGCATATCCATCCCTGTCAGTCCACCGGTTTTTGAATAGGGCATTTTGGTAAACACGGCTTCATTTCCGATAACGACGCCTTTTTCATTGGCACCCATTTCAGCGCCCCACATCCAGAAAGGCCGGCTGAGTAAAACAGCATAGGTTTCTTTCGCCTGGGGAATCGCAATATAGGTGCAGGAAACCTTTTCTTGCGCGTTCCCGGCGTACGAGCATGGGGGGTGATATTCCAGAACCTGTGCTTCATTTGGTTCGCGGTCACTATTTTTTCCAAAGATAATTGAACCATCGCCGGTTACAGATGAAAGCGCCACAAAGGTATCGCACATGATTGCCTCTTTGATTGTGTTGGTTTATATTTGAGTGTCGAGTTTTTGTGCAGGCACTATCACATAAATCCCTGTATTAGTAGAACATAATAATTATTACAAAAATGCAGGTTGAAAGTCAATAGACTTTCGCCGGTCTTCCCTGTTGTGTTAAGGCCGTGTCTATAGTATATCAATGTTATTAACTTTAGAAACAGTTGTATGGATCATCAGGACATGAAGCGCATGAAACAAAATCACTGAATTATCCGATGTTATCCTTCAAGCTTCAGTAACTTCATGGTAAAAGAACAGGTGCTATTTCCCGCATGATTTTGATCTGAAAACAGCCATTTTCATCAAAATAATTGGCTATCGTAAATTCCGGTTTTATCCGGTTATCATAAAAGGAGAAAACCTTAATGTTTGTATTAGGCTTGCAGGGAAGTCCCAGAAAAAACGGAAATACTCATTATCTGCTATCCGCGTTTATGGAAGAAGTGCAAAACATGGGGGCGCGGACCCAGACCATCGATGTCTGCGATAAAAACATCATCGCCTGCTTAGGATGCGGGTTTTGTGAAAAAAAGGGACGCTGCATCATAACAGACGATGATATGGCAACGGAGATGTATACCCTGTTGCGCAGGGCCGATGTCATTGTTGTGGCCACGCCCGTTTTCTTTTTCAATATGACCTCCCAGCTCAAGGCCCTGGTGGATCGGTGCCAGACATTCTGGTCGGCAAAATATCGATTGAAAGTCAAAGACCCGCTGGCAAATACCCGGCGCGGGTTTCTGCTTTCGGCGGGCGGGTCAAAAGGAGAAAACCTGTTTGACGGGCTTGCTTTGACGACCCGGTATTTTTTCGATGCTATAGGTGCCGGATACAGCGGCAGCCTGGTTTACCGGGGCATCGATAAAAAAGGGGATATGCAAAATCATCCGGATGTTTTGACGGACGTAAAAAAAGCGGCAGCAAAGCTTGTACGTCCCCTTATCGATAGAAAAAGGGTTTTGTTTGCCTGTCGGGAAAATGCCTGCCGCAGTCAGATGGCCGCGGCCTTTGCCGCGCACCTGGCTGGAGATCGAATCGATGCCCAATGCGCGGGAAGCGAGCCGGCCGACCGGATCAATCCGGACATGGTCCGGGTTATGGCCGAAAAGGGGATCGATATGCAGTTTCGGAAAACCTGCGCCCTTGAGCCAATGATTGCCGAGACCTCCCCGCAGCTGCTGGTGACCATGGGCTGCGGTGAACAATGTCCGTTGGTGCCGGGAGCCGAAATCATGGACTGGGACCTTCCGGACCCTGCCGGCCGGTCTTTGGATTTCATGCGCACTGTCCGGGACCGGATCGAAGAAAACGTCCGGGGCCTTATTCAGCAGGGATGATCCGAATTCCTGCCGCTATGGATATCCATCATAACCACCATCCTGCAAAATAATCCGGGGCCGGGCGGATAATTCCGCCGACCCCGGTTCATATTCCAAACGCGGGTGTTGATTTATCCTCTGGCCAGGGCCATCAGGTTAGCACCCAACTGGTGGCGTTTTTCGGCCGGACTGCCGGTTTCGATGCGCTGTTTCATCTGCAGACCGTTGCTTTTGCGCAATTCCTTGTCACCTTCGACAAAAACGATGGCCCCGGGCTCGCACTCTTTGACGCAGGCCGGGTCTCCGCCGCAATAATCGCACTTGACGGCAATATCACCGGCTCCCATCTCAATCATGCCGTAGGTGCAGGCATCCACACAGTCGCCGCAGCCATTGCATTTTTCGGCATTGACAAGTACGACCCCGTCGTCATTCTTGGTGATGGCTTCCTCCGGGCAGGCCTTCATGCAGTCGGGTTTGGGACACTGGAAGCAGACACTGGGCACTGAATATCCCCTGAGGGGAAAGTTGTTTATATGAATTCTGGCCTTGGAGGGCTGGAACATGCCTTCTTTGACGGCCGAGCAGACATAGACGCAGCGGTTGCATCCGGTGCAGAGTTCGGGATTGGCAAATATATGTTTTTCCATGAGCGGTATTCCTCCTGCGGTTTTTAGGATCGTAAACTCGATAACTTAAGCAATATTACTCGTCTTTTGGCCCGCCTTCCGCGTTGCGTTAAAGCTCACATACATAAACTATGCAACCTTCAACGCGCCTTGAATACGAAGCAAAAGCCTTCACAATTTTTTAAAATTGATCAAGACCCAACTGGGCCAGCTTTTCCGGGGTGGGAATACCATTTTCATCCCACCCGCGCTTCTGGTAGTACAGGGACAGACACTTGTCGAAATCTTCCGGGGCGAACACCCGTCCGGCGTGCGTGCCCTTTTGAAGCTGCTGTTTCATTTGCTTGGCGGGCAGATAATCGTCCGCCCTGGTGAGCCCGGCCCTTAGGTTGAACAGCCGCAGAATGTTCCAGATCTTCTCCCCGGCGTGCTCCAACTGTTCCACAGTGATTGTTTCGCCCGTGGCCGTGGAAAGAATATCGGCAATGATAGGGGCCGAAATCGAACCCCAGAAGTCGCAAAAACCCATGGACCATTTGATGGTCGCAAAGTTCTGGCCGTTGACCACGTCCTGAGCCATGATATCCAGATCAAAGGGCGTCTCGCTGTACATGGGAAAGGCGCGCATGTGGCAGCCCCCGCGTTCACTGGTGGCATAGGCCAGCCCCATGCCGTAATTGGACCGGGGCTCATACGCCGGAAATTCGAGACCCTTGGACTCGGAGGTCAAATCCAGGCTGTCATATTTGCCGGCCAGCTTTTTAGCCCCCAGGGCCAGGTCTTTGCCGCGCTGAGTGGAAAGGGTGGCGATTTCAGTGACTGCCTTGAGGTATTCCACGGGTTCGCCGAATTTCAGGTTAAAATCGTGCCGTCCCTTCTCGGTCATATCCATGGCCAGGCCGATGATATTGCCGCAACTGATGGTGTCCAGGCCCAAATCGTCGCACAGACGGTTGAATCGGATGATCTGCTCCAGATCGTTGATTTCGCAATTGCTGCCCGCCAGGCAGAGGGTTTCGTACTCCGGGCCCTCCATCTCGGCGCCGTTGACGTTTGTAAATTTGCCGCAGGCCAGGGGACAGCTCGAACAGGCCCGATCGCCGATTTTAGCGGCCTTGATCGCATCGGTGTTGATGCTTTCCTTGTTTTCGTTGACGCCATAGGTAAAATTGCGGGTGGGATGGCCGCCCATGTCACTGATGGCATCCACCAGTACCGCAGTACCGTCGGTTTTGGCCCACAGGTTGGCATCGGTCAGAAGGTCGGCCTTTTTGTGTTCGTTGACTTTTTCGATAAAGGCCGGCACATCCGCCACTTTGATGCCGCCGGTACCGCGCACCA
>CAYQNS010000015.1:0-37369 GCA_964418755.1 uncultured Desulfobacteraceae bacterium | reverse complement strand
CATCCATTGAAAAAAGCAGGATCATTGATCAGGGGATCGAAAAAGGCGCTGAAGGTTTGACCCCTGAACGTATTGAAAAGGTGATTACCGGGATGCTGAAAAGCGAGGGTGGTGCCCGGTTGAAAACATATGTCGAAACCTGTGTTCATTGCGGATTATGCAGTGATGCGTGTCATTTTTATCTATCCTTTGATAAAGACCCGCGGTATTCACCGGCCGGCAAGGTTAAACAGACCATTGCCCAGGTGGTTCAAAAAAAGGGTCGTGTATCCGTTGATTTTATCAAACAGGCGGCTGAAATTTCCTATACCGAGTGCAATCTGTGCCGGCGTTGTGCCATGTACTGTCCGTTTGGCATCGATGTGGCTTATATGATGCTGTTCATGCGCCGCATCTGTCATCTGCTCGGTGTTACGCCGCAATACATTCAGGATACGGCCCACAGTCACAGCGCTACCTTCAATCAGATGTGGATCAAGGAGGATGAATGGATCGACACCCTGCAGTGGCAGGAGGAAGAGGCTCAGGATGAGATTCCAACCCTGAGGATTCCCCTGGAGAAGGAAGGGGCCGATATCATGTATTCGGTTATCGGGCCGGAGCCGAAATTCCGTGCCCAGTTAATCTATCAGGCCGCGGTCATCATGAATGTTGCCGGGATCAACTGGACCATGCCGGCCACGCCGGGCTGGGACAACAGTGATATGTGTATGTATACAGGCGATACGGAGATGATGGCCCGCTTGAAACGGTCCCATTTTGAAACAGCCATGCGGCTCAAGGTGAAACGCATCGTGATGGGAGAATGCGGACATGCCTTTCGGTCGGTCTACGACATGGGCAACCGGGCCCTGGGCTGGAAAATGCCGCCGATTCCCGTAGTTCATGCCATCGAGTTTTACTATGAACTGCTCAAGGCCGGAAAGATAAAGGTAACCAAGAAGTACGAACCGCCGGTAACCCTGCATGATCCCTGCAACATTGTACGGGGCCGGGGCCTGCACGACATGTATCGATATGTGGCCCATGCCCTGTGTGAGAATGTAGTGGAGATGTATCCCAACCGGGAACATAATTATTGCTGCAGTGCAGGGGGCGGAGTCATCAACTGCGGACCGCCTTTTAAAAACAAGCGGGTCGACGGTAACCGGGTCAAGGCCAAGCAGATATTTGATGCCAAGACAAGGGGGGCTAAAACCGTTATCGCCCCCTGTCACAACTGCCACGGCGGGCTTGAAGATATTATCCTGCAAAACGAATTGGGCATGGAACTCAAGTTTTTGGCCGATATCATTTACGAGGTCATGGAAAAACCCGAGTAAAACGCAAACTATCGGATATAAGCGTCCAACAACTAACAACCAACAGTCAATATTTTTTATTTTGAATCAAAAGGAGGGAAAAATTTCAATGAAACCAAGGCTTTTTGCAACTGGTTTTACTGTTGGCCTTTTCATTCTGGCAGTTGCGGCATTGTCGGTTTACGCTCAGGAAGATGTGACAGTGGTAAGCGACAGTGTCTTTGGCAAACGGATGAGACCGTCTGCGGTTTTTCATCATGACGAACATAATGAGGCCGCCGGAATAGAGGAATGCACGGCATGCCATCACATCTATGAAGATGGACAACTGGTGGAAGACGAGTCTTCCGAGGATATGGAGTGTTCTGAATGCCATGCTGATGCCGGCAGGGGATATCCCATGGAAGTGGTCAATATCTACCATACCCTCTGCAAGGGATGCCATATGGAACAAAAGGCGGGGCCGGTAATGTGTGGTGAGTGCCACCTGAAATAGGTGCCTTGGGGTGCTCCCGGCGTTTGTCCGGTTGTTTCATGACACCCCTGAATAAAAATTCAAAGCGAGGCCGTGAAATGGCAAAAAAAATTCTGGTAATCGATGATGATCCCATAATCGTTAAGTATCTTGTCAGCTTGTTGCAGGACAACGGGTACGAGACCTGTTCCGCCGGCGGTGGAGTGGAAGCCTTCGATGTGCTGCAGCAGGAACGCCCGGATCTGATCACTCTTGATCTGGAAATGCCCGATGAATGGGGACCGCGTTTTTACAGACGGCTTTCACAGGATTCGGAGCTGAAAAGTACACCGGTCATTGTTGTCAGCGGTCTGGCCGGACGTCATGCCATAAAAAAGGCTGTGGCGTTTATCAGTAAGCCGTTTGATCCGGACAAGCTGATCGGTATTATCAGGGGTACATTGGGTGAATAGAGACTCATAGGTTAATAGCATTTTGATTTTAGAATTCGTTTTTTTATGTACAAAATAGATCATGATGTGACGGGTATAATTGAAAATTGACTATTGAAAAGTGAGAATTGAAGGAATTCTGTCTATTTTAATCCGTAGATTATGCAGATTACAACGCATCCTGGTTATTTAAATGAAATAGACAGAGCGAAGCGATACCACAAGTTTTCACTTTTCAATTTTCACTATTCAATTAATAGGGTGATACCACAAGTTTTCAATATTGTTTTAGTTTTGTAACTGTTAAAACTGTGATGACAAGATTGCCGGTGACATATGGACAATAAAGTATTGTTGGTGGATGATGAGGCCGGGATCCGCAAGGTCTTGGAAATATCTCTATCAGACAGCGGTTATACCGTCTTTTCAGCGGAAAATGGTGAAAAGGCACTTTCGATTTTCAAAAAAGAAAGACCGCCGATTGTGCTGACGGATATCAAAATGCCGGGCATGGACGGTATCGCCCTTCTCATGAAAATGAAAAATGAGGATCCGGACACGGAAGTGATTATGTTCACCGGGCACGGGGACATGGACCTGGCTATCGAGAGTCTGAAGCAGGGTGCCACTGATTTTCTCACCAAACCGATTAACGATGATGTGCTGGAGATTGCACTGAAACGGGCACGTGAAAAGATTCTGATTCGTCAAAAATTGAGGGAGTACACCCAGAGTCTGGAAGCATTATTGCGGGAAAAAACCGAACTTCAGGATCGGTTGTCGTCGTTGGGACTTATGCTGAGTTCCATTGCTCATGGAATTAAAGGCTTATTGACGGGTATGGACGGCGGCATCTACATGGTCGACTCCGGTTTGAAAAAAAAGGATCTGGAAAAAACAGGGGAGGGGTGGCAGGTCGTCAAGCTTCTGACGGAGCGGGTTCGTAAAATGGTAATGGACATTCTCTTCTATGCCAGGGAGAGGGACCTTATGCCCGAATGGGTTTCTATCCGGAATCTGTCCGAAGAGGTGGCCATGGTGGTCGAGCCTAAAATGAAAACCGGGCGCATTGAATTTATAAAAGATTTTCAGAACGCGCCGGGAACCTTTGAGGTCGATGCGGGTTTTATCCGTTCGGCATTGATCAATATTTTGGAAAATGCTGTGGATGCATTTTCCGACCGTGAAGAAGTGGCCGCACAGGTCGTTTTCCGGGCCAGAGAATTGGGCGATATTGTTCAATTCGATGTCATCGACAATGGAATCGGCATGGACAGTCAGATTCGGGATAAGATTTTTACGCTCTTTTTTTCATCCAAGGCAAACCGGGGAACCGGTTTAGGGCTTTTTATCGCCAACAAAATCGTTTGCCAGCACGGCGGGTCGATCCGGGTTGATTCCCGGCCGGGGCAGGGATCAAGGTTCAGCATCAAAATACCTAAAAAACTCCCCTTCAGTAAAATAACGCCCGACATTGTAGAACCCTTCTAACCCGGATCAGCCCCAAAAATCAATCCGCAACCTGTTACCCAACACCCGCCGGCCTTCACCCTTCAATATTTATAACTCAAATTCGAGCACAAAAGCAGACCCTTTCCCCGGCCGGCTGTCAACGATGACTTTGCCGTTGTTGCTTTCCACGATACCATAAAGAATGGAGAGTCCGAGACCCACACCGTAGCCCTCTTTTTTGGTAGTGAAAAAGGGTTCGAAAATGCGGGGCATGTTTTCAGGAGAGATACCTGTACCGGAGTCTTTTACAGTAATGCACACAAGATTTTTCTCGGGATCATAACTCCCTCCTAAAAAGAGGTCGCCACCGTCGGGCATGGCGTCGATGGCATTAAAAATAAGGTTGATGACGCATTGCTGAAGCTGGTTAAAATCCGCTTCAAGCAGGGGAATCCGTGTATTGATATCCGTGGTGAGTTTAATATGACTGAGCATCAGCTTGTGCCGGCTCAACAGGATGCATCGGTTCAGCAGTTCTCCGACCTGGACCGGTTGTTTTGAGGGCGTTGTCCGCCGGGAAAACGTCAACAGGTTTGAAACAATGTCGGAACAGCGCATGGTCTCGCTTTCCATGAGTTTAAGATGCTGCAGGAAACGTTCGATCTGCTTTGCAGGCAAGGGGCCGTCATTTAAAATACGGCGCATCAGGCGTGTGTAGGTGAGGATACCCGACAGGGGATTGTTGATTTCATGCACCATACTGGCCGATAGTCTGCCCAGAGACCTCATTTTATCCTGATGCAGGATACGGGCCTGGCCTTTTATTTCGCATTCCAGTTTGTGCATCTCCCTCAAATCCCTGATAAAACATACCATCCCGTCTTCGCTGCCATTTTCAAAGAGCACAATGGCAGACAATTGAACCGGTATCAGCCCACCGGATTGAGAGCGCAGGGCGGTTTCATGAAGAAACAGACGATTTTTTCCGATGAGGTCGGGTCCGGCAAGTTTTTGCCGGAAAATTTTTTCGGCTTCGGGTTCCAAAAATTGATCAAAGGTCATCTGCTGCAGGACATCCCGGCTGGGAAAACCCAGCATTTTTTTCAGGCTTTTGTTAAAAATGATGATGGTGCCGGAATTGTCGCATCCCATGATGCCGTCCAGGGAGTTTTCAATCAGGTTGTTTCGAAAATTGACGGTTTTAATCAGTTCCTGGGCGGTGCGGGCATTTTCTTTTTCCAGTAAGGTGGTATAATCTTTAAGCTGCCGGCGGGACAGGTAGCGTTCTTTGGCCCGCTGTAAAGCCAGGTGGAGGGCCTTGTCATTGACCGGCTTGGTAATAAAATCCGAGGCATCCAGCTGCAGCGCCTTAATGGCTGTGTTGATGTCGCCAAAAGCCGTAATCACAATGATCTCAATTTCAGGATTGGACTTTTTAAGGGCTGCCAGGACTTCAAGCCCATCCATTCCGGGCATGCGGATATCTGTAATGACAATCTGAGGGGGAGCTGTCTGGCAAAGATTAATGCCGTCCAGGCCGTTTCCGGCGGACCGCACATGGTATCCCGCATCTGCCAGGGTAATGGTCATGACCTTGCGAATGCCCTCTTCATCGTCAATCAGAACAATTTCCCATTCAACAGGAGCCGCCATTTACCCCTCCCCGATTATTTGTTTCCCCACAGCATGCCGTTTTGAGAAAATAAATTCAACATAAAGGTATAAAAATGATGAATTTTGAATGTAGATTCGTTTCACTCAGTCGATTTTATGAATTGTGGAATTATCGTAGGGTGGGCTGTGCCCACCGATAAGATAGTATACCGATAAGAGGCTGTAGGAAAATCAGACAGGCGTGTCGGAAAATTCAACAATCGCTTAGTTCCTTAATATCACTGATAAAATTGTAAATAGAGGTAACTCGATGGGAGAAAATCAGGGATGAGTGTGGAATATTTCAACAGCCAAACCATAAAATATACATGGAAATAGCGTTGGGTATATAAAAATTAAAATAAAATCGGTTGGTTATAGAAAATAGAGACTTTAAGCGAAGGATGGCACGTGGTTTGCTATAAGTTTATAAAAAAGAATTGTTTGATGAAACCAAACTTCACAAGGGGGAAGATATGAATTTTAAAGCAAGTCAGCATACTGAAAAAGGCAAGTCCTGTGTATGGACAAAGGGCGGGGGGGTGGAAAATATGCCCTGCGAGCTGGATTTTCAATGCGGTCAATGCCAGATTGACAAAGACCTGTGGGCCGCGGCCGAGAAAAACAGACAGCATCGACGGAAAAGTGGTGTTGTCGGTGAGCAGTCAAAAAACGTGGCTTTTTCTCCGGATCGGCTCAGACGGCTTCCCCAGGGAAAGCGGCCTTGTATCCATTATGCCAACGGATATATTGATTATCGGGCCTGTATTTATGATTATCAGTGTGAGACATGCGAATTCAATCAATACATCGAGGATGACCATCAGGTGCATGTGGTATCCAACCCGGTGGATGTCATGGACATCAGGGGGTTCAAGATGCCCCAGGGCTATTATTTCCACAAGGGACATACATGGGTTCGTATAGAAGAAGATAACCAGGTCAGAATCGGGCTGGATGAGTTTGCCCTTCGCCTTTTAGGCCCCCTGGACAAGATTACGGCGCCGCTGGCGGGTAGCCGTGTGGAACAGGGCCGTACCGATATATCCCTCAGCCGGAACGACAACCATGCCAGGATCATGTCACCGGTCACCGGGGTTGTTACGGCAATCAATTCCGAATTAAGGGACACAGGATCGCTGGCCAACAAGGACCCCTATGCCAAGGGCTGGGTGATGCGTGTTCATTCCGAGGGGTTACGAATTGATCTCAAGAATCTGAAGATCGGGGAAGAATCCGGGGCTGTTTTAAATCGTGAAATCGATCGCCTGTATGCCGTTATTGAAGAAGCGGCCGGGCCCCTGGCTGCCGACGGCGGATTTCTGGCCGATGATATTTATGGTCATCTGCCCCAGGTTGAATGGGAACGGTTGACCACGCTTTTCCTGAGAACCTGAAATTTTTGTTCAAAAAGATTTAAAAGGCTGACCTGTTCACTGTTGGGTCAGCCTTTTTATTTTGTTCGCCAGCAGTATGCTGTAATTCATTTTTTAATCCATCGGATGCTGTTGGAACGGCATTTGGGACAGGTTCGCTCAATTCCAGTGTGAAAAAGATCAGTCCAATGAAAATCACAGCGCATACAGGTAAAACCGGCTTCCGTTTTTTCATCCGCCGGCTTTGGGTTTACAGGCCGCGGGATTTTGGCCTGTTCCAGTACCAGCCTTGACCGGTCAATCTCTTCCATATTCACGGAAAGACGTTTTTTTTCAACTTCATCCATGATGGTCTGCCACCTGGCACCTTCGGCCGCTGAACACCATTCCAGCATGAGCCTGTCCGGGCGGAGTCCAGCCTTCTCCAGCCCGTTCCACAGTCCGTCCACGCGTCTGACCGTGCTCCGGTTGGCATCAATATAATGACAATCCACATAATGGCAGCCGGAAACAAGTACCACCGGTGCTCCTTTTTTAAATGCATACCAGACAAATTCCGGATTTACCCGTGCCGAACACATGGTGCGTATGATTCTTGCGTTGGGAGGGTAAATCATGCGGGCCATGCCGGCGGTGTCGGCCCCCGCGTAAGAACACCAGTTACACGCAAATGTAACGATTTTGTCAGCAGGATTTTCTTCCAGTATGGCATCGATTTGGGCATATATGGCCTGGTCTGAAAAATGGCGCATCGTAATGGCGCCATACCGGCATTCGGCTGCACAACACCCGCATCCCACACACGCGGCACTCACAAACTGAGGTACCTGCTTCTTTTCCCAGATAATGGCGTTGAATGGGCATACGGTTGCACACTGCCCGCATTTTTTGCAAATTTCCTCATCCAGTACGGAAGTAATGGCTTCGATGGGGAATTTGTCTTTTTTAAGCAGAATGCTGACCTTAGAGGACGCGGCCCCGGCCTGGGTCACACTCTCCCGCACATCCTTGGGGCTTTCAGCGCAACCTGCGATAAAAACACCCTTTGTGGGTGTGTTCACAGGTAAGAGCTTGGCATGGGCCTCCTTCAGAAAACCATTGGGTGATTTTGAAAGGCTTACCAGTCTGCGAATCGATTCCGTATCCGTTGCCGGTCTGGCACCCACGGCCAGTACAATCATTTCGAATTCATGATTTTCCAGGCGTTTGGCGGTTGTATTTTCAACAGTTACCTTCAAGTTGCCGGATTCTGAGATTTCCTCTACATCACCGGGCAATCCCCTTATATACCGTACCCCGCTCTCTTTACTGCGCATGAGGAGTTCTTCAAATCCTTTGCCCAATGCACGAAGATCCATGTAGAAAACCGTGACATCGATTTCCGGATAATTATCTTTTAGGTATTGTGCTGACTTGATTGTATTCATGCAGCAGATACTGGAACAGTAAGGATTGCCTTTTTCAGGGTTCCGGGTCCGTGAACCCACGCATTGAATGAAGGCAATACGCTCCGGTTTTTTTCGGTCACCCGGTCGGCCCAAATGCCCTTCCAGGGGTCCTCCGGTTGAAATGAGCCGTTCAAATTCCATACTGGAGACCACGTTTACATATCGGCGATATCCATATTCATTCAGTACCGTTGGATCATAAACATCCATGCCGGTAGCCACGACAATGGCGCCCACATTCAGCTCAAGGAGGGTATCTTTCTGGTCAAAATTGATGCATTTTTTCTCACAGGCTTCAATACAGCGACCACAGGCAATGGGATTTTGTCCTAGACATTCTTCAGCTTCCACCATATAGGCTGATGGGACGGCCTGGGGAAATGAAATATAAACCGCTTTCCGGCTTCCCAGGCCCACTTGAAATTCATCAGGAACCACCACCGGGCAGACTGCGGCACAATCCCCGCAGGTGGTGCATTCATTTTCATCCACATACCTTGCCCTTTTTCGAACATATGCCTTAAAATTGCCCACATAACCCGTAATATCCTCAATATCCGAATAGGTCAGAAGCTCAATATTGGGATGTCGACCGACATCCATCATCTTGGGCCCGAGAATTCAGATACTGCACTCGATGTCCGGGTATACCTTATCGAGCCGGGCCATAATACCGCCGATGGACGGTTTTTTTTCAACCAGATAAACCTTGTGACCTGCATCGGCAATGTCCAGAGCAGCCTGGATGCCGGCCACACCGCCACCGATCACAAGGGCTGCATCGGTGACCGGTATCTGTTCCTCATCCTGGGGGTAAAGCCATTTGGTCCGCGCTACGGCCACCTTAACAATGTCTATAGCTTTTTGCGTTGCGGAACCCTGATCCTTCGTTACCCACGAACAGTGTTCACGGATGTTGGCCATCTCCAGCAGATACCTGTTCAGCCCGGCTCCTTCAATGCATTTCCGAAAAATGGGTTCATAGGAAGCCGGCGAACACGATGCCACCACCACCCGGTTCAAATTGTATTCATAGATCGATCTCTGGATTTCCTGCTGACCGGGATCCGCACAGGTGTATTTATTTCTGATGGATAAAACCACATGAGGCAATGTCTCTGCATATTCCCGAACCGCTTTTGTATCCACCATGCCGGCGATATTCGATCCACAGTCGCAGACAAATACACCGATTCGCAAATCTTCTCTTATCAATTTTCGTCTCCCCTTCATTCTATTCCTTGTTATCGCGCTGCCACATTTCGAACTTACGCCCATCCATATACCTTTTTTCTTTCCAGGCCTGCCGATCAAGAATAGCCTGTTCGATGGCCTCCCTGAAGCCTTTTCTGAATTCGGCTGAATCGAATTGTTCTTTTCTGAAAAAATCAAACGCCTGAAATTTTCGGAAGGCTTTTCGCTGTGTTTCCATGGTCCCATGTCCCGTAATCATGATCACTCGTGTAAATGCCTGTTTTTTTTTGATATGCGCCAGAAGATACATTCCATCTTCGTTGTTTTTATCAGTTTCAACCAGACGAATATCTACGATCGCCAGGTCCAGGTCTTTGGTCCGGTCAACGTATTTCCGGGCTTCATCCAATGTTTCCACCGCATTCACCTCATGTCCTTCCCTTCTCAGCAAACCACTTAAAAGGTCCCGCCAGTCGTCATAATCTTCTACAATGAGAACCCTACCTTTCATTTTTTCCTCCGCCGGGTTTGATCTTATCCTGATCACCTGTATGGGGATGATTGCCTTTTAATTCATCACAGAATGCAGGCAGGCGTACTGTAAAAGTTGATCCTTTATCCGGTTGACTTTTGCATTCAATAGTCCCTCCCTGGCGTTCAATAAAAGTGCGGAGCCACCATAAACCGAATCCCATCCCTCCCTGGCTGAGCTGGAACATGCCCCACAGATGCTCCATTTTTTCAGGTGGTATTCCGCACCCTGTATCAGAAATTTCAATAGTCACCCATATTCCGTCCTCATTTGAATCAGTACGGGTCCGGATGATGAGCATCTTGACGCTAAGGCCGTGCATTGCTTTTTGGGCATTGGCGAAAAGTTCTACAAATATATCCACCAGAAGTGAATCGCTTTCCACTTCCGGGATATCGTGCGTATACTTATAAACCACCTGGATATCCTCGGCCAGATCGGTGGATTCAATCGCTTCGTTTAGAAGCAGATTCACATTAAACCTGATGGGCGGACCAGCCTCCTTAAAGGGTCTGAACAGGGCATCGCTCAGTTTTAATATAAACCTGGAATTTCGTTCGATACGTTCCATGTTTTCTTGAATCCAGTTGCGGTCCGGAAGGGGAATCGATACTTGCATGAGTGTTCTTTTAATCTCCCCGGCACTTGCAGGAACAATCCCCATGATATTGTTGATACGATGCGCCAATGCGGTAGCCGCCTGCCCCATAACCGTCCACTTTTCAGCGGCCACACGCCTTTTCTGTTCTTTTTCAAATTTTTTGTACATCAGGTGCAGTTTCTGGTGCTGTGTGGCATTCTGGATGGCAATTACGGCTTCCTGAGCCAGTGCTTCCAAAAGTTCCACGTCCTGCTGATCAAAAGCTGCCAGCCTGGAGCTTTCAAGGAGCAAAACCCCCAGCAATTCATTGTCCGTATTTTTAATTTTCTGCCCGATCAACAGGGGTACGGCCACGCTGGATCTCATTCCCTCAAACAGTACGATATTTTGAGGATCTTTGCTCAAATCACGGCAGAGGTATGAACACTTATGTTCGGCAACCCAGCGGACAATTCCTTTTTTGGGTATAAATGCAAGAGCTTCGGGGACCCAACCTGAGCCCAGGTGGGCCTTCAGTTCCAGTCTCCCGGAGTCAGGTTCTATCTGCCGGAAAGACCCGGACTCAGCACCCACCAGGTCCACTGCCTTCTCAAGTATCAATTCTAAAACCCGATCTAATTCAAGGCTGGAAGTCAATGCAATATCAATATCATGCAGAGCCCGAAACTGTGCGGTCATACGAGACAGACGTTCAGCCTGCTGGAGTACCAGTGCCACATGGTCGGCCATGGACAGCAGAAGATCAGTATCACGGTCGTTAAAAAGACGACGAGAATTTTCATCCGCTGCCATCAAAACACCCAGGGTGATATCGAATTGGACCAACGGTGCAGCGATCAGCGAAGGATGCCCGGCTCGTCTTTCCCTGATCAGCCTTCTGGATTGAAACACCTGTTGCAGCAATTGGGAATTCAGGGGAGGATCGGGCATGTTGTATTCGGCGACCGGTAACAGCTTCTTTTCATTCGAGGAATATAGATAAACCCCGCCGCCGGCCGGATGCAGCAGTTGAGCCATCTGCTTTACGACACTGCTAAGGAACGCCGGATCAAATGTATGGTGCCTTTCGTTCATAAGTTTACATTGTTTCCGAAACAGGATGTATTATCGAGTTGAAAACCGGATACCTAAACTGAAAACTGGAAATTAGATAACGCATCTATATCCTTGTCGTTTTCCTAATTTTAAGTTTCAAATTTCTCTGCCGAAACACGAGATCAACAAAGTGCAAACTACTTTTCATTATTTCTCCAGGCTCTCCTCCGCCAGTGTGGTCAGATCACGTATTTTTATCCCGATGTCATCTTGCAGTATTCTATCCTTCTGAGCGCACTTAAAATGAATCTGGCATTTTATGCATGCGGTCACCAGCATGTCGGCCCCGGTGGTTTTTGCCTGTTTGAGCCTTTCCGTCTGAATATTTTTATTTACCTTGCCGCAGGAAGTCCAGCAGCTTGTCCCGCAGCAGAGAGATGCGATTTTAATTTTTTTCATTTCCAGAAGATCATATCCCGAATTGTTCAAAACCGCTCTCGGCTCATCGTATATACCCATATACCGGCCCAGCCGGCAAGGGTCCTGAAATGTGACGGGAAATCTCTTTTTTCGATTTTTAAAAATAATCCGGCCTTGTTCAGCCAGTTCCACAAGCAGCTGTGAAATATGGAGTACGTCCATGCCATGGTCTCCCACATAACGTGGATAGTCATATTTCAGGGTGAATGCACATTCAGGGCATGTGGTGACGATCCTTTTGGCCCCTGTGGCTTTGAGTTTCTCCAGGTTCAAACGTGCAAGGCTGCGAAAGGTATTAAAGTCCCCCTCCCATATCTGGTCATGGCCGCAACAGCGTTCATTTTTCATCACATGGGGTACGATACCGGCCAGGTTCATTATGGTTACGGCTGAACGGGCGATTTCCACCCCTTCCACGTCCATATCCCGGAACAGGACATCATAATACGGCAGGCAGCCGGTAAAATAGATGGTGTCTGATTTTTCATTTATTTTTTGATCATCGCCCAACCAGCCAAGCCGGTTTTGGCTGAGATCCGGGGCGGTCATCATTTTCGACCAGGTATGGACTGTGTTTCCATGGGTACAGGTTCCCATAAGATTTTCTGCTCTGGCCAGAGAGCGCGTTTCCCTGATAAACCCGCAAAAATCAACATTGGAGGGGCATAAATCAGTGCATTGGCCGCAGGTCAGGCATGACCAGAAGAGCAGATCGTGAAAAACCGCCTCCCGATTTCCCTCCACGGCTTTTTCAACCAAAAGCCGCGGGCTGGTATATTCCTGTTTTTCCCAGCGTGTTATGGGGCAGACAGCGCTGCATTTACCACAGGTCAGACATAACATGACCTTGTTTTTTTTGACGATTTCGCCCATGGTTTTCATATTATTTTGTTTTCCCACCATTCTTTCAGGAAGCTGTTGGTTTACCAAGCCGCCTCATAAACTCACTCACCTTTTCAGTAAAGGCCTTTCCCTCTCCTGTTTTAAGATGATCCAACCTGAGCCGATCTTCTGCATATCCCAGTAAATTCAGTATTTTTTTTGTTTCAACCACGACTTTTTCTGCGAAACGTATGCCTGAATCATACCGGCAGTCATCTTTTGGGCAACCCAGAAGAAGTACCCCCATGGCTCCCTGTTCAAAAGCTTTTAAAATGATTCCGGTACTGATTCTCCCCATGCATGTCAAGCGAATTGGAATCACCCGGGGGTCATAGGATAACTGTTCGGCGCCGGCGGTTTCCAGTCCGTGATAAGCATCCCAGTTACAAATAAACACAATGAGTTTTTTATTCTCCACTACCCGTCCTCCCCGGGGACAACATGTCTTCTATCATGATCTCCAGTTGCATATCAGTTGAATCCCCTGCGCGGATGGCATTGGACGGACAGCTTGCAGCACAGGCCCCGCACCCCGTACAAACGGCCGGGTCAATCCAGATGTGCCGGTCAAAGTCCCTGCCCATGGTCTGTGGAGCCCCTGTTTCACAAATGTCTATACAGGTGTAACACATTCTGCACCGGTTGGGGTCTACCTTCCCGGAAATCCTTTTCGGATAATCCCGAATCCGGCCCATCCATCCGCGACAACGCACCGCCACCGCCCTGCCTGTTAAGATCGGCTCAAGATCAGGATTACAGAAAAATACACCGGGCCGTGTGGTTTCCATTTGACCGGTTCGATACATGACATCCGGTCTTGAATCATCTGAATTTAATCGATCCATGATTTGATCAGCTTCGAATTCATTTTTGGGCGTCACGATGATAGAGAGTGATTTTACGGTGTGACCGTTTCGGTTTGTGGTATAATAACCATTTGAATGGTCTATTGAAGATAAGATCTCCAGCAGGTGGACCGTGTTCACGCCTGAATGATTCAACGTATCAAGGCATATTTTTGCAGCACGGCCTTTTCCCAGTATCATTACGGACCTGCTTCTGATTAATGGTTCCAATGGCTCAATGGCGGATTGCCTTATTTGTGAAACGGCCCCACTGATCAGGACATGGGCCTTTTCCGTAGCTGCGCCGGGGTTGTCTCTGTGCACCCAGGCGCATTGTTCCCGGATATTGACAAATTCAAAATTCACGGGAAGTGAAAGGCCCTGGCCGGGGCTGTTGCGGATTCCCTGCACCGGCTGGTATATCCCCAGGTTTTCCTTACAGCGAACCCTCTGAAAGGTGCAGCTGAAACAGATCTGGTCCGAAGAACAGCATGAACATGCCGCCAGGACCACCCGGTTCAGTCGATGATCAGATATAGCCTGTTTGATCTTTGTTGCAGCATCAGTCCGGCAGGCGTAAGGTAGAATATCGGTATGGACCACATCTGCATGCCCCAGGATTCTTTTTTGAAGTGTTTCCGTCCGGATTACCCCGCCCATGTCATCCCCGCAACGGCAGATATAAACCCCGATCCTTACATCCGGTATCGATTCCGGAAACAGAGCCTGTGGGCGTTGCGCGATTGTTTCAAACATCCGGTTTGTCTTAACTCCGGCAGCCGCAGCCGATCCCATGACAGGGTCATCAGGAGGGATACTGATGATATCCCCCGGTGGTTTGGATAAGTATTGAAAGGCAATTTCAGGATCGTCTGCATAAATCACCGTATCCATATCCAGGTTTACGATCCTTACGGTTTGGTTATGGTTCAGTGCGTCTGCTTTACAAACATGGACACAGGCCATGCACTCACTGCATGGACCGCATTTGAGGCAGCGCTCAGCCTCTTTGACGGCATCTTCTTCGGAATAGCCTATCTCCACCTCATCAAACCCCTGCATGCGTTTTTTAAGGGGAAGGACTGGAACTTGAATTTTCGGCACGGGGGTCAGTTCCTCGGGGGCCATTTCCCGGTCGGATACGGGCGGTCGAAATAATTTTTCCGGTGCGTTCCTGTTTTTTTCTCCTTTTAAAAAGAGATCGACCTCCCGCGCCATTTTTTTGCCCATGCCAATGGCCTCGATGGCCGACATCCCATCGCGGGTCACCGCGTCACCCGCGGCGAATACACCGCTGCGACTTGTCATAAAGCTTTCGGCGTTCACCTGGATGCGCCAGTCTTTTCCGATAACAATGCCTGTATCATTGCTCATAAAACCAAGGTCCGGTTCCTGCCCGATGGCCAAAACAACCAGGTCCAGGTCTATATGATATTCACTCCCTTGAACAGGTATGGGTCTGCGGCGACCGCTCCGGTCCGGCGCTCCCAACTCTATACGGAGGCATTCAAGCCCGGTCACACAGCCCTTTATATTTCCGGAGATCGATTTCGGGGCGGTCAACAGTTGAATCAGCACGCCTTCATTTTCAGCCTCGTCAATCTCTTCTTCAAGTGCAGGCATTTCATCGCGTGTACGCCGGTACAGTATTTTCACTTCCGACAAGCCCAGTCTCCTCAATGTCCGGGAAACATCCATGGCCGTATTACCGCCTCCCAATACCGCGGCCCGGGTCTTTGGACCATGGGGCAGCAAGGTTTCCAGGGACTTCAGCCAGGCCGGATCATTTGTCTGTTGTGAAAGACTGACCGTTTTCAGCAGATCTATCCCCTGAACCACTCCTTTCAACTTTTCGCCGGGGATACCAAGAGACAGGCTTTTATGTGCGCCCACTGTGAGACAAACCGCTTCATATCCTTTAGAAAAAAGATCCTCTATGGAATAATCGCCCTGTGGACCGATGCTGGTATTGAGCCGGATATCCACACCCTGCTTTCGGATGGTTTCATATTCCCGTGCGATTACATCTCTGGGCAGCCGAAAGGCAGGTATGCCGACAGCAAGCATGCCCCCGATGACCGGCAATTTGTCGTATACAGTCACCGGGTATCCCCGGCCTGCCAGAAAACCGGCGGCTGTCATACCGGCAGGGCCGGCACCGATAACGGCAACCTTTTTCGCGCCCTTTTTATTTTTAGTTTTTTTCAGATCAGGCTCGGGAGGTTTCCCCGGTTGCCGGCGTTCCCAGTCAGATACAAACCGTTTGAGCAGACGGATGGAAACAGGTGAGTCCACCTCATTCCTGCGACATGTGATTTCACAGGGATGGGTGCATATCCTCCCGCATATTCCTGGAAACGGGATCGATTCCCGAATCAGATCGATGGCTTCCTGAAAGCGTCCTTCCGCAACCAGGGCAACATAACCCTGAACATGGATTCCACCCGGGCAGGCATCCGTACATGGCGCCTTTCCGAACTTGTCGATTGCGACGCAACCCGGCTCGCTTTTATCTTTGATATAAATCGCTTTCCGGTCTTTTCCCGGAACAGTCACCGGACAGGCCTCGATGCAGTCGCCACAGGCCGTGCATTTGGCCGGATCAACATACCTGGGGTTTTGGCGAAGCCTGGCCCGGTAATTTCCGGCCATACCATCAATTTCACCCAAAACGGTATTGGTCCACAGGGTAATGCCGGGATGCCTGGTCGCCTCCAGCATTCGTGTATGGTACAGATGGGCTGGCAATTTTGAATGGTGTTTTTTACCCAGAAACGGCGATGGCTCAACCATGTGAACATCCACACCGGCATCGGCAAGATCCAGGGCCGCTTGAATGCCGGCCTCACTTCCGCCAATAATTAAAACACCTTGATTTATTGACTGTTTCTCCTGCAAAAATGCTCCTCCGCTTCCGAATACAAAAAACAAATTCCAAACAATTGATTTTCGTTTTTTTTGAGAATTGGATATTGTATTTTGGCATTTATTTGTTATTTGCGGCGGACGCCTTTTCAATAGCACCGGTTTATCCGGACTTCAATGTGAGACCTGCCTTATAACCATGTTCAAATGCTTTCAGGTTGACTTCCACTGTTTTTGGGGGCACGGATTCTGATATTGAATACTGCATAGCTTCCCGGGTCACCGCCCCCGAGACGGCCGTCCAGAACCCGAGCATCACCGTGTTGGCAGCCCTGACATTACCCAGATCCTCTGCCACCGTTGTGGCCTGGATGCCATGGGTAATGATGTCAGCCCGGTGATTGCCAGGCAGTTTTACCAGCCCGTTGTCGATCAGTAAAATTCCACCTGAAGTCAAAAGGGGTGTATATTTTTCATACGCCCCCTGGGACATGATTACGGCACTCCCCGGTTCGGTAATATTGGGATAATGGATGGGATCACTTGATATCACCACCTGGGCCCCCGCTGAACCGCCACGGGCCTCCGGGCCGTAGCTCTGGGTAAAACAAGCTTCCAGCTTGTCATATATGGCTGCGGCCTGACCGATGATTTTACCCGCACTGATAATCCCCTGGCCACCAAAACCACCCAGTTGGAGCTCGGTGCGCGGGAAATGGTCTGTCCGTGCTTTCAATTGGGGCCTTTGTTCCATGCCCTGTTTTACCGTCTTCCACTTCTTTTCAGCGGCTTTTGCCATCTTGTCAATGGCCTTCTGAAGATCCGGTTTGGGATCATCGATGAATTTGCCCTCAACGATTTCCGTGATCACCCCATTTTCATCCACCTTCACATCTGCATCTTTGGGGTGTGTCTCCGGGGAAATTTTTCCTACCTTCTGATAATGCTTCATCACTTCCAGGCCCCGCCGTTTCAAATTTTGCGGATCAAGCCCCTTGCCTTCAGGGTTCCATCGGGCATAGGCTGTGGAACAGGGAGCAATGATTTCTACAAAACTGAATCCCCGATGTTCCATGGCTTCCCGAAGAGTCCATTCCAGCCTCCGGGCATGGAGAACGGTCCAGCGGGCCATAAAGGAAGCGCCTCCTGCGGCGGCCAGATACGGCAGGTTAAATGGGTATTCAAAATTGCCATACTGTGTCGTCACTGCCCGGGCACCATGGGGAGTGGTGGATCCCGCCTGTCCCCCGGTCATTCCGTAATTGAAATTATTTACGCAGATCACCGTGATATCCAGGTTTCGCCGGGCAGCATGGATAAAATGATTTCCCCCGATTCCGGCAATGTCTCCATCACCTGAAAAGACCACCACTTTCAGCCCGGGGTTCGCAAGTTTCAAGCCTGTGGCAAAGGGTATGGCTCTGCCATGGGTGGTATGGAATGAATCAAGCCGCATGTAACCCGCCACACGTCCCGAACAGCCGATACCGGAAACAACGGCCACTTTATCCAGATCCCAGTTTTTATTTTTCACCAGCCATTGAAGTGAACTGATAAAAGTGGTCAGAGCCGTTCCCAGGCCGCACCCCTGGCACCAGATATGAGGCAGCCGCTCCCCGCGTAACAGAGTATCCATGGGGTGAAGCCCGGGTTCCCAGTCACTCCGGTCGGGCGGCTCGTATCCTGACAGATGAGCCGATCCATCGATGGGCACCTTATTTGCAGTCATTTGTGTTCACTTCTCCTGTAGTATCTTATTCTGAAATCACAATAATCAAAAAATAAATTACAAATAAATCACAATGATTAAAATTCCAAATTCCAAAACAGGGAGAAATCAACATGCACGCCAATTCAAGACTATATGGGATTAATCAAATGGCTTTGGCTTTTGTTTGAGATTTTGACATTGAGATTTGGTATTTGTTTGTAATTTGGTGCTTGTAATTTGTTATTTTCGGCTTGTCCGCCTCCGGCGGGTTTGTCCGGGTTGGGGGAATTGAAAAAATAAAATTTTCAACCTTAATTTTCAGTCGGCCGTCCTGCGGCACGCCGGATCGTATCCAGCACGGTAAGTGGATTCAGAACTTCACCTCCGGGCCGATGGACACCGAAAACCCGGGCCGTTCCCGCTGCGCATCGTTCCACTTCCCTGACCACCTGCCCCATGTTGATTTCAGGCACCACGAACGCCTGTATGGACCCGGCCAGCCTTTTAATTCTTTCTTCCGGGAATGGCCACACCGTAATCAGCTTTAATAATCCAACCCGGATTCCTTCTTTTCTTGCCAGTTCAATCGGCCACAAAGAGGTCCTTGCGGAAATGCCGTATGAAACCACCACTACTTCTGCATCATCCAGGTTTTCCTCTTCCAGCATAATGATATCTTCCAGGTTATCACGGATCTTGTTCATGATCCGTGCCACGTTCCACTCATTCCCCTTTGCACTCATATCCGGATACCCGCGCTCATCATGGGTCAGACCGGTTACATGAAATCGAAAGCCCTCCCCGGCCAGGGCCATGGGGGATACACAGGCCTCTCCCTTACACTGATTCATGTCCCTGTAGATTCTGAAAAGGCCCGGTTCAATGTCTCCCCTGTGAACCAGTGGACGGTTGATGATTTCAATGGCATCAGGATCCGGAATGACCACTTTTTCAGTCATATGTCCCACTTCGGCATCAGCCATGACCAGTACGGGCGTGCGGTATTTTTCAGCTAGGTTGAACGCACGAATTGTCAGATCAAAGAACTCCTGGGGAGAGCCGGGGGACAGGGCAATAATCTCATAATCCCCATGAGATCCCCATTTCGCCTGCATCATATCCTGCTGTCCCACAAGGGTCGGCAGGCCGGTGGATGGGCCGCCTCTCTGCACATTCACAAGAACGCAGGGTGTTTCCAGCATGATGCCCAATCCAAGATTCTCCATCATGAGTGAAAAGCCGGGGCCGCTGGTGGCCGTCATGGATTTAGCCCCTGACCAGGAAGCCCCCAGGATTGCATTCATGGAAGCAATCTCATCTTCCATTTGTATATAGATGCCGTCCACCTGCGGCATTCGTGTGGACATGCGCTCGGCAATTTCTGTTGCCGGGGTGATGGGATATCCTGCAAAAAACCGGCAGCCTGCCAGAATTGCGCCTTCTGCTGCAGCATAATCTCCCAGAAGGAAATGGTCTCCGGGGAGCAGACCTTTGGGTTCCGTCATTTTTTAACCTCTGTTTTTCTTTTGAATTCTATCTTTTCAGGTGACCGATCGCCTTTATTTTCAATAAAAATGGCAAAATCAGGGCAGAGAAGCGCACAGAGCCCGCAGTTGACGCAATGTGAGTTGTCTTTTATTGCAGGGAGATGATACCCTTTGGCATTGATTTGATCCGACATGATCAAAATTTCCTGGGGACAGAATTCTACACAAAATCCGCACCCTTTACATCGCTCCTCGATAATATGGATGACACCATACGGCACTTTGATACGATTCCGGTCCAGTGGTTGTCTCCAGTACATAATGGTTCTCCTATGATTCTATTGAAAATCAATGAACTATGGCGTTCATTGACCCCGGAAGGAGTCAGGTTGCAGATATTCGCCGGTTCAGGTACCGCCCCGCAAGGCTTCCCGGGTGGAACTGATCTTGACTTCGCTACATGAGCGGATATTGAATTTTTTGAGCAAAGCCGGGGCTTCTGCAGGTCCGCAGATTATAAGGAAAAAGGATAAGAAATCGCTATTTTGAAAATTAAGATTATATCAAAGGCGATTGTGTGTCAAGAAATTTGTAATGCAGCATATTGCTCATAAAAAATTCAAAAGGCTGATCTGTTCACTGTTGGGTCAGCCTTTTTATTTCATCCGCCAGCAGGATTCTGCAATATCTGCAAAGCTGATCGGAACGACGATCCACATCGGCGATACAGTTACTGTAATGCATGATGCAATTATGGTCCCGGCAGTGGTGAAGGTTGAATGTATGCCCCAGTTCATGCAGGATTTCCTTGATTGTCCGTTTGATAAAGGTATCCAGGTCAGGCGGTCGTGATAGTTTATCATAAAGCCGGGCCGTGGATACAATGGCAGCTTTGCCCCCTAACTGGGCTTCACCGAAAACATGGGTAAGGATCGGGATAAAAAGGTCCTGTTCGACCAGGGCCAGTACCTTGAAGGCCCACTTGGGCGCAGTTGCTGAAAGTTTTGTCAAAACCGGGGTGGAGCAGTACTGGGAGCGTTCTGGATCAAAGGCAAAATCTATATCATCCAGCAGTGGCACCATTTGGGAACCTGTCTGGTATGTTCTGCGAATTGCAGGACCGATGGCTGCCAGCAGCTTCGGATCAAAGACGCCCACTGGAGATATAATGATGGTATGTTCATCCAAGGCACTCAAGCCGGTTTCTGGAGTTTGTAGGATTTGATTTTGCTGTAAAGGGTGGAGCGGTCAATTTTCAGAATTTTTGAACTCCCGGCAATGTTCCACTGGTTTTTATCCAGGATGTATTTGATATGGTTTTTTTCCATCTCCCTGATGGAGTCGCCGGATGCGTGCTGGATGTGGTCCGGATGGAAGATGGGCAGGTCATGGGGCATGAGCTGCTTTTCCTTACCGATCACCACGGCCCGTTCTATGGCATTTTCCAGCTCCCTGATATTGCCGGGCCAGTCATAGAGCATCATTTCATCCATGGCATCCCGGCTGATGGTCCTGACGGGCCGGTTGGTTTCCCGGGAAAATCGAAACAGAAAGTGCTTTGCCAGCAACGGGATATCCTCCTTTCGCCTGCGAAGGGGCGGCATTTCAAATGAGATTACATTCAGACGATAGAACAGATCCTCTCGAAAAAAGCGGGCCTTGATGGCTTCTGCTAGATTTTTATTGGTGGCGGCAATGATCCTGAAATCCGCCTCAATGGGCTGGGTGCCGCCCACGCGGTAAAATACCCGATCTTCCAGAACCCGCAGCAGATCAATCTGCATGCGCATGCTGATCTCTCCGATTTCATCTAAAAAAAGCGTACCGCCCCGGGCCATTTCAAGACGCCCCTTGCGGGTCTCACGGGCATCGGTAAACGCCCCTTTCTGATGCCCGAACAGTTCACTTTCCACGAGTTGTTCAGGGATGGCGCCGCAGTTAAAAGAGACAAAAGGCCCCTGGCTGCGGGGGCTTTGGGAGTGGATGGCTTTGGCTGCCAGGCCTTTGCCCGTACCGGTTTCACCGGTGATCAGGGCCGTTGAATCCGTGGGCGCAATATCGGCAATCAGGTTGAATATGGTCTGCATGGGCCCGGACTGACCGATCATGCTCTCAAACCGGGTTTTTTCCTTGAACTCTTCCCGCAGATATAAATTTTCGCTGGCCTGGGCCTGGCTATCAATGATTTTTTCAATGAGCAGGCTCAATTCACTGGGGTCAAACGGCTTGAGCAGGTAGTCACAGGCGCCGTTTTTCATCGCTTCAATGGCCGTTGATACGGAGGCGTAGGCAGTGATCATGACAATGGCCATATCCGGTTCACTCCCCTTTACCCGTTTTAAAACCTCCAGTCCGCTCATCCCTTCCATTTTGATGTCCAGCAGCATAATATCGAAACGGGCGTTTTTTAAAAGATCCAGTGCTTCACTGCCGCTGCACGCTTTTTCCACATGACAGCCATCCTGTTCAAGCCAGTCGCCAAGCGACTCGCGCATGATCAGCTCATCATCGACAATCAGGACTTTTGTGCTGCCCATCAAACCTCCATATTTTTTTTGATGGTGGTTTCAAAATAACCCGTGCAAAGCTTCCAGCCGGGTGTTTGCAAAAAGATCTTTTCCCGATGCGCGAGGCCTAAACACCCCTGGTCCGTTGCCTGGCAGCCTCAATCAATTCGACCAGACTGGTGGCTTTGGGTTTGGGTGG
This sequence comes from uncultured Desulfobacteraceae bacterium, assembly GCA_964418755.1. Taxonomy (GTDB): domain Bacteria; phylum Desulfobacterota; class Desulfobacteria; order Desulfobacterales; family 4572-123; genus 4572-123. The sequence continues at coordinate 14,895 of CAYQNS010000015.1, read as the reverse complement.
CGCTGCCTGTAAAAAAGCTTCAAGCTGTGCCCCCGGAAGGGCCGTTTCAAGATAATGATAAACATCAAATTGTTCCCACCAGCAGTCAATGATTTTAAAACAGGGCTGCTGATCGTTTTTCGCGGTCAGACAATAGTCAAATCTCACTGGGCCGCCCAGCCGCGGGCACCTGCGTTCCAATGCGTTGATTTTTGAATTCATTTTGGTCTTTTGGGTTATGGGCTGCAGGGCTCAGCAATACCACATTGTAAAATGGGCTATACCCACCGGTAGACTGCTGAACCCTTTTGTTTTTATCTATTTTTCAAAGTTTCCGGCATCGGATAATCCTTAAATATTTCCATGGATTTTTTCATCTCTTCCTCTGGCAGAACCACATCTGTCATCTGTCCGGACAGATATTTTTCATAGGCCCCCAAGTCGAGCAGACCGTGTCCGCTGAAGTTTGCGACGATCACTTTTTCCTTGCCTTCGGCCTTTGCTTTCTGGGCTTCTTCAACCACGACAGCCAGGGCATTGCCGGTTTCTGGCGCAGGCACATAGCCTTCGGTACGGGCCCATAAAATACCGGCGGCATAAGAGTCCATCTGGCTCACGGAGCGAGGTTCTATAATACCTTCGCTGGCAAGCTGGCTAACGGTGGGCGCCATGCCGTGATAGCGCAAACCGCCTGCATGGATGGGTGGGGGTACAAAATTGTGCCCCAGGCTGTACATGGGTAAAAGCGGTGTATATCTGGCGGTATCCCCATGGTCGTAGACAAAAGGTGCCCGGGTCAGAGTGGGACAGGCCCTGGGTTCCACCGGATAGATGCTGATGTCCCTGCCGTTGATCTTGTCGTAAACAAAGGGGAAGGCCAGCCCGGCAAAATTGCTGCCGCCGCCGGCGCATCCGATGATAATGTCCGGATATTCGCCGATCATTTTAAACTGTTTCTTGGCTTCAAGGCCGATGACCGTCTGGTGAAGCATCACGTGGTTGAGCACGCTGCCCAGGGAATACCGTGTTTTTCCGCTGGTATCGCCAACTGCGGCCTCGATGGCTTCGCTGATGGCAATGCCCAGGCTGCCGGGGGTATCCGGATTTTTGGCCAGGGCATCCTGGCCGGCTTTGGTTTCCATGCTGGGGCTGGCCACGCACTCGCCGCCCCATGTCTCCATCATGGTTTTACGGTAGGGCTTCTGGTCAAAGCTGATCCGCACCATGAAGACCTTGCATTTCAATCCGAACTGGGCGCAGGCAAAGGACAGGGCGCTGCCCCACTGGCCGGCACCGGTCTCCGTTGTAATGTTTTCGATGCCGAAAATCTTATTGTAATAGGCCTGGGGAACGGCTGTATTGGGCTTGTGACTCCCAGGAGGGCTCATGCCTTCATTTTTGATGTAGATTTTAGCCGGGGTGTCCAGGGCTTTTTCAAAGTTGAGAGCCCTGGTCAACGGGGCCGGACGCCAGATGCGAAGAACATCCAGGACCGGTTCAGGAATATCGATCCACCTGTCAGTGCTGACTTCCTGCTCAATGAGATTCATGGGAAAGACCGGCGCCAGGGCGTCCGGCGAGATGGGCTTGCCGTCAGGCCCTAAGGGCGGATTCATCTTGATGTCCGACAGAATGTTGTACCATTGTTTGGGCATTTCATCCGGGGGTAGAAGTACGTTTTTGACTACCATTTAATTTCCTCCTTCTAATATGAGATTAACTATAGCAAAAAAAGCCCGCTGTCTCATCAGACGGCGGGCTTTGGTTACCAACATGATCTATTCCAGGGGATCACATGTTGCGCACCATAGCACACCTGTCGCACCACCACCGGAAATTAAAAAACAGATCTGCGCAGATCTCCCGGCAGTTTGTCCGGCATATAAATGCGGAATCGGCAGTTTCCCTTGGGTTGCTATGAAAAAGTGTATTAAACATGGCGTAGAAATAATTGAAAATCAGATGGTTGTCAAGTATAAAATATCCGTGGGTTGTTAGCCCTGTAAATGTTCCCTCTGAATGCCGACTTTTTTATATTTATCTTGCTCCCGGGTAGGTTTTTAGACTATACAATTTGGAAAATAGAAATTAGAAAAAATAGTGACATGATAGGGAGTCGGCACAACAATAGCCGGAGAAACAGATGAAATTGACATTACATTCCATAAGCCAGGACCCCTTTTTTTTTGACGGCGAGGAGCTGCGGACAATAGCCGATGAAGCGGCTGTCTGCCAGGGTCTTGCCATCCATAAAGAGAACCGGGTATTTGATATGGACCATGACCGGGAAGGGCTCTGGGCCATGGTGGAAGATGAAGATATATCCAGCACCCCCCTGGATATTGAAATCCGGGTGACCGGGGAAAAAGAGCTTTCCTTTTCATGTGAATGTCCGGGATCGGAGGATGGAACTCCATGTCCCCATATGGTTGCCGTGCTCTATGCTTACGCAGACAGGCATGGAGAAACCAATGAACTTCTGACCGCCACGGACAGCGCCATAAAAGCCAGGATGAAACGGGGGCGGTCCGAGGTAAAGGTGGATTCCCTGAACGGCGGTGCCTGGTTTGGTGACTGGCGGGCATCGTCGGTGACTTCAACCACTCATTTTCCCCAAACCTACCGGGTCACCATCCGCAGTCTCCGCAGGCGGGCCAATTTTTGCACCTGTCCTGATTTTGCCAACAACCAGCTCGGCATCTGCAAGCATATCGAGGCCGTGCTCCACAAGGTCAAAAAAAACCCTGACTATCAGCAATTCAAAAAGCAGACCCCGCCCTTCTCCTATATTTATCTTGCCTGGGACGTGGAAAACGCGCCTATGATAAGCCTCCACAGGACGCCTTTCATCGAGGAGGATCTGGAGGCAATCCTGGACCGTTTCTTTGATTCGGCCGGTGGGTTTCAAGGCAGGCTTCCCGACGAATTTTTCCGGTTTCGGGAGATGGTGGGCGAACGGGCCGACATCAACATGGGCCTTGATGCCATTGAGCATGCCAACCACCTGGCCGCCGCAGCCGCCCATAAAGTGAGATCCAGGGAGATCCACGACCGGATCCGTGCCTCCGGCGGCAGACTGCCCGGAATCCGGGCCAGACTCTATCCCTATCAAATTGAAGGAACAGCCTTCCTGGCTGGAACGGGCAGAGCCCTCCTGGCCGATGACATGGGACTGGGCAAGACCCTCCAGGCCCTGGCCGCCGCAGCCTGGCTGGGGGAACATGAAAATGTTCAGACCACCATGATCATCTGCCCGGCTTCCCTGAAACAGCAGTGGGCCAGAGAAATTGCAAAATTCACCGACCTTGAGAGCCAGATCATCCAGGGGCCGCCCCGGGTGAGGGGTGCCCAGTACCGGAAAAAATGCGATTTTTATATCATCAATTATGAACTGATCCTCCGGGATCTCTCTCTGATCAATGAAAGCCTGAGACCGGACCTGATCATCCTGGACGAGGCCCAGAGGATAAAAAACTGGCGTACCAAGATAGCCTCGGCGGTGAAGCTCATCCCTTCACGCTACGCCTTTGTCCTCTCGGGCACCCCCCTGGAAAATCGTCTTGAAGACCTCTACAGCCTGATGCAGGTGGTTGATCCCAAGATCCTGGGGCCCCTGTGGCGCTACATGGTCGATTTCCATGTCACCGACGAGCGGGACAAGGTGCTGGGCTACCGAAATCTTTCCATACTCAGGCAGAGACTTGCCCCGGTGATGCTCCGCCGGGACCGAAGGATCGTAAAAGACCAGTTGCCCGGCAGGATAACCCAGCGCCTGGATGTGGCCATGACCCCAAAACAGATTGAACTCCACAACGCCGCCATGAATGCCGCCGGCACCCTTGCCAATATCGCTAAAAAACGGCCCCTCACCCCATCGGAACAGAATCGTTTGATGGCCGCGCTCCAGCAGGCCCGGATGGCCGGTAATGCCGCAGGGCTGGTGGACAAGGAGACCGAAGGCTCACCCAAACTTGATGAGCTCACCGATATTCTGGATGAACTCTGCATTCAATCGGGCCTGAAGGCTGTTGTTTTTTCCCAGTGGGAGCTCATGACCAGAATGGTGGAAAAAAGGCTGCGCAGCATGGGCCTGGGTTATGTCCGCCTCCACGGCGGGGTTCCCACGGCAAAAAGGGGCGCTTTGATGGACCGGTTCCGTAAAGACGATGACGTTCAGATTTTTGTTTCCACGGATGCCGGCGGGGTTGGACTCAACCTCCAGAGCGGCTCTGTTTTGATAAACCTGGATGTTCCCTGGAACCCGGCCGTGCTGGAACAGAGAAACGGCAGAATTCACCGTTTGGGCCAGACCAGGACAGTGCAGATCATCACCATAGTGGCGGCCAACTCCTATGAAGAGGATGTGCTCGCCATCGTCCACAACAAACAAAACCTTTTTGACAACGTCATCGGCGAAGATGGAACAAAAGATGTGGTGGGCGTCTCCAAAAAACTTCTGGAAACCCTTGTGGAAACCCTGACGGAAACCGGGGCCGATGCTGAAAAAAGACCGGAGAAGCCCGATGGAGAGACTGTACCCCGGGAGGACCGGGAAGCCCTTCTCAAGAAAGCCGACAAACCGGATGGCGTGATGGAAAAGGCCATCACCGATTGCATTCAGGATCTCCAGAACGTCTTTGGCCCGCGAATCGAGAGGATGCTCGGCACGGGCGGCGGCCTCCTTACCATCCTGGACAAGGTAACGGCTGAAGATGACCGCATGGCTGCCGGCTTGTCCGACAATGTGCCCGTGGCGGTCATTGACCAGCGTACCCTGAGCAGCCTTGCGAGACTGGGCACAGCCTCGCCGGTGGCGGATTCCGTAACCTATTACGATGCCGCTGAAACCAGGGAGGACAGCGAAAAAGTGCCCAGGCTGACCGCCCTGGCAGGGGAAAAATTCAAAGCTGCCCGGATAATTCCATCTTTGTTCAGGATGCCGGGGTATGGATCTATGGAGAGGCCCTGCCCAAAGGCATTCTAAACCAGGACGAATCCGCACTGATCATGCGGGGCATCACCCTGGCCCAGTCCCCGGCCGTGCCCCAGTCCCTGATAAGCCAGCTCATGGATGATGCCGAGCCTATTATAAATGATAAAGTTTATTAAATTTGGAAAGGCGTTTACTAACCGGTCAATGCTTACCCTGACTCGGCAGCTTGAATTGCCGGATTGCGATGAACTTCCGGTGGAAGGAGAACCATGAATTTTCCACCTCCAGCTTTTTATACCCTATTCTTTTTAGTGGTCAACTGCGTGTTCCATGATGGAAATGAAATTCTTTAAAGCAGGCATGCGAATGCAGTGGAGGGAAAATAATGAGTGAAATCAGGATGACGGGTGAGATCCGAACCGATTATGATTGCGAAGCTACGGGAATGCCGGCCCAGCGATGGGCAGAGGCTGTTTTTCAGGTGGAAGGGGAAGAGATCGTTCTGGAAGTCAGCGTTGAAAAAAATGTCATCGTGTCTATTATGGCCGGCGAGGATGCCGTCTGGAAGGGAACTCTGGAGGGCCTGAAAAAATTGTTAAAGGAGGGGATCAAGGCACGGTAGAATCTGTTGTGAAGGTAATGGTGTAATTTTTTTACAAGTTTTAGGAGTTAAGTTTTAAGCCTTTGTTAAAACAGATAATATCATTAACCTAAAACCTAACACCTAACACCTAAAACTTGATGAATTCGACTTTTTACGAATTCATCAATCAAAGCAGGTAAAAAAGGACAGTATGGCCATAACGCTTGAATCTTTTCTGTTGGCTCTGGAACGGGAAGTGGCTGGCTATCACACGCCGGTTGTGGACCTGATCGCCGTGCAGACCCGTGATCCCTTCAGGGTGCTGGTGGCAACCATTCTTTCCGCCAGGACCAAGGATGAAACCACTGCAAAAGCATCCGCCAGGCTTTTTAAAGAGGCTCCTGATATCCATGCGCTTGCCGGGCTGAGTGAGGATAAGATACGGGCATTGATCCGACCGGTTGGATTTTTTAACAATAAGGCCAAATACCTTTACCGGCTGCCCGACGCTCTGAAACCACATGCTCATAAGGTGCCGGATGACCTTGAACAGCTGTTGAAGCTGCCCGGAGTGGGACGTAAAACCGCCAACCTTGTTTTGGCGACGGCATTTGATAAACCGGCCATATGCGTGGACACCCACGTGCATCGTATCATGAATATCTGGGGTTTTGTGGACACTGGAAATCCGGAGGCCACTGAAAAGGCGTTGTGCAAGATACTCCCCGTCAAATATTGGAAAAAGATAAATTCCATTCTGGTGGCCTTTGGGCAGGAGCGATGCAAACCCATAGGGCCTCAATGCGATATCTGCCTGTTTGAAAAGGATTGCCCTAAGACAGGGGTAACGCCAAGGCAATTAAAAGGCAGTGCAGATACGCTGAAATTGATTTCCTGGAATGTGAACGGGCTCAGGGCCATTGCCCAAAAAGGCTTCGCAGATATCGTGCCGGGGACAGGAGCGGATATTTTTGCATTGCAGGAAACAAGGGCCTGGCCGGAGCAGCTTGGTGATGATATTAAAAACATTCCCGGTTATACCGGCTATTTTGCCCCGGCCAAAAAGAAGGGGTATGCCGGGGTTGCGGTTTATGCCCGGCAAAAACCCCTGCAGGTCATCACCGGCATCGGCGTGGATTGGTTTGACTGCGAGGGCCGCGTTCTTACCCTTGAGTTTGTAGATTTTTTTCTGATCAATGTATATGTTCCCAATGCGCAGCATGAGCTGAAACGGCTGGCGTATAAACTCGAATTTAATGAGGCTCTGTCTGAATATGCAACGCAATTGGCCTTGAAAAAGACAACCGTTATCTGTGGTGATTTCAATGTCGCCCATAAAACCATTGACCTGGCCAACCCCAAGGCCAATGAAAATAATCCCGGTTTTTCCATCGAAGAAAGAAGCTGGATGGACAACTTTGTCAATTCAGGATGGATCGATACCTTCCGGGTTTTCAACCAGGACCCCGGGCAATATTCCTGGTGGAGCTATCGTTTTAATGCGAGAGCCAGGAATATCGGCTGGCGGTTGGATTATTTCGTAATTGATGCAGACAGCCGGTCAAGGCTTCAAGGAGCTGCGATATTACGTGATATTACCGGTTCTGATCATTGCCCTGTGCAGATGGATTTAAAAGCAGGGATGAGATAGCGTCTATTGTTTTCAATATATTATAATAAAGCCCATGGATGAAGGGGGGGGCTGGTCGGACAGATTTTAAAGCGTCATTGTTGAATACTCGAAGGCCTTATAGATGTTCGGCTTTTTTGAGTTTTTCGATATCGATTTTGTCTTGTGGCCTTCCACTCGCTTTTTTTGCTATGATAAGATCAGATCGCGAAATGAAAAAAATTTTAAGGTTATTCAATTCAACAATTTCACGATTTTTCCATACCTCCTCAAACTCGACTCCTGGAATCGACATCATAATATCGACTCGTAAAGGCGGCCTTCCCATCTGATAGAAATAACCTTTGTGTGCAAAGTCATCCGGAGTAAGGTTTTTCAATGGTGCACCAAATTCTTTCAATGCAGAATACACACCATTTGCATTATCTCTATCCGTCGCTATAAACACATCAAGATCTTTCGTGAATCGTGGTTCACTGTATTTCATTACTGCGTATCCGCCTACTACAAGATAGCGAATTTTATGCTTTTCGAAAATTTTCAATAGTTCTCTGAAGTCTGGGCTCGTCAGCATTTTTTCCCCTAATTAAAAAATAATCATTTAGCATTTCCGTTATTGCCTCAAAAATGGCAAGATCACCTTGGGATTGCCAGAAGCGAATATCGAATAATCCTCTATCATCCGTTATACGTTGGTACTTCTCTTCGATTTTTCTCATCTTTTTATCCTATAGCTCTGATTCCATCAATAATTATTTGTTCCCAATGAAAAATCATCAATCATGAATTTTTAATAACATTGCCTGCAAAATAAAGTCAATAATATCCAACCTGGAAAAGCCCTAATTAAATTTTGAAAAATAATTTTTTTCTTGACTTGGATGGATTCCCTTTTTTATAGTGTACGTACCTATATAGTGTGACGTACGCACTTTGTGCAAGGAGAATAACGATGAAAACAATTACCGCAACTGAATTAAGAGGAAATATATACAATTTACTTGATGAAATATTGAAGACAGGCATCCCCGTTGAAATCATTAAAGGAGGTAAAAAACTAAAAATTTTGCCTGTAAGTAAGGTAAATAAATTTCAAAATTTAATTGCAAGACCCAATGTGATTAAAGGAAATCCTGACGATCTTGTAGATATTAGCTGGGAAAAGGAGATAAATTTTGATTTACCTTGATACCCATGTCGTCGTGTGGCTGTATGCAGGAAACGTTGAAAATTTGAGCGAACAAGCCAAAAAACTGATAAATGACCATGAAATTTTTATTTCGCAGGTAGTGCGTCTGGAGTTACAATATTTATTTGAAATTCATCGTGTCACAGATCAAGCCAATGAAATTGTATTTGATCTATCAGATCGAATTGGACTCAAAATGTGCGACAAAAGTTTTAATACTATTGTGAGTAGTGCTTTAAATTATTCCTGGACCCGGGATCCATTTGACCGCATAATTGTTGCTAATGCGGCCGTAAATCGAAATATTTTAGTGACAAAAGATCGAAATATTTTAGAAAATTATGAAAAGGCAATGTGGTAAACCGTTACAAAAAATGTAACCGTTCAAAGGTTTGGGATATCATTAGTAGTATTGAAAAAATTCATCTGCTTTGCTTGAATTTGCAGTACACAGAGGGAAGATTTTTTGATAAAAGTTTAATTATGCGAACTCTGTGAGAGATTTGCTATGTGATTGTTTCTGAAGAACGTACCAAGATCGGAGAACAAAATGGAAAATTATGTAGTACGATGTGCGGCATGCGGTATCAAGAATAAAATTCCGATGGATAAGGTGGGTGCTTTCGGCAAGTGCGGCAAATGCGGCGCGCCGCTTGAAACAGGTGATCTTATGGCGGATAAACCCATCATTGTCACCGACATTGACTTTGACAGCCGGGTACTGAAGTCTCCTCTGCCGGTTTTGCTGGATTGCTGGGCCCCCTGGTGCGGGCCCTGTAAAATGATCGGCCCGGTCATGGAACAGCTTGCCGGACAATGGCAGGGCCGGGTAAGAATATGTAAATTGAACGTGGATGAAAATCAGAAAACATCCGCCATGTTTCAGATCAGAAGTATCCCCACAATGTTGATATTTGACGGCGGCAAACTTCAAAATACCCTGGTCGGAGCCCTGCCCAAACAGCAGATTGTCCAGGCAATGAAGCAGTTTTTATAAAAATTCAAAAATGGGATTGCGTTTTTCCCATACAGAACAATCGCCATGGATCCATGTATACTGATGGCAGATCGGATCGAGGCAATCCTTGACCGGGGAATGCGGGTAGATCAGAACACACGCCATTTTATCGATTCAACCTTTGGCTGTGCTTCCATCAAAGCCCTTGCAGCGATTGTCCGTGATGAGGGGGACTGTGAACGGGATGCGCTGCTGGATCTTCTCTTTTCCCCGGATGAGGCTGTTCAGATGGGAATAGAAGACCTGTTGACGGATTATGATTTCCAAAAATCCGATGAGGTAAAAACTGCTGCACAGCTTGTTTGTAGAAATCTTGCGCCCATATTCAGTTTCTCTGAATATAATCAAACACTGAAAATCAAAATGCCTGTCTTTTGTGCCGACCTGCTTGTGATCCGGCTGAAAATCTGGAAAAAACCGGATCGTAAATTGTCCAGGGCCCTTTGCCGCTTCATGGCCAAAGATCTGCAAAAACAGGCGATGGTCAGATTGCGCAACAGCCGGTTTGAACAGACTCGGAACCGGGTTGATTTTTTATGCAGCCTGATCGAAAAAATAGCGGGTAATGGCCGGGAATTCTGGACATATTTTGATTTTATGTTGGCATTTTTTGATGAGCTTGGATCTGACGGCGATATTTATACTGCCTTGAGAGATAAAAAAAAGTTTTATTTCCGGCATTTTCAAAAAGCCTTGAAATACAAGACTGATTTGGGAAAAAGCAACATGGAAACCATGATGCTCAAGGGGCTGCACGGCCCTGCTTTTAATATTGCAGATACCCGGCGCAAAATGAGAACAATAGATCGCATATGCCGCATCTGTTTCGGCCGTAGCGAATATTTTGAGTCGGAAGGCGATGTTTTATGTCATAACAGTTTGGGAATACATGATATTCACTCATTTATCAACATGCCTTCATAAGTGGCGTGCAGCCATGCCATTACACACCCCTAAAAGGTTTCACCCGGTGTGAAGATTTTTGAATAATTACACATGTTTTATCTTGCGGCATTGATTCGGTGTGGTTATAATATCAGGATTAAATTATTTTTTTGTTATGGAGAATCATTGTATGAAGTTTTTGTCTGTTTTATTTTCAATTTGTCTGGGCCTGTTGTTTTTTTCAGGAGCCTGGGCCGGTGAGGATGTTGCTCAGGGTCGGAAATTATCTGCTGAACTGGAAAATATTCTTGCCCGGGTCGAAACCCGGTACGCGGCAACCGGGTTTTCAGGTACTTTTAAACAGGTTTCAACATTAAAAGCGATGCAGATAACAGACCATGCTTCCGGGAAAATATTTGTAAAACGGCCTGGAAAGATGCGTTGGGTATATGAACAACCCGATAGGCAGATAATCATCAGCGACGGTGTGTCTCTTTGGATTTACCGGCCGGACGATTATCAGGTTATGGTCGGCAAGGCGCCGGAATTTTTCGGTAAAGGCCGGGGAGCTGCTTTTCTGTCTGACATGAAACAGATCCGGGATCAGTTTTCGATTTTTCTGGAAGCACCTGACGACAGTGGTGATTATGTGTTGAGACTGATTCCAGTGGAAAAGAATTTTGATCTATCCAGAATCTACCTGACGATTTCAAAAAGCGGATTCGAGATTACAAGGATCACTACCTATAACGAATACGAGGATGAAACCAGGATCGACCTGACGGATATCGAATTTGTACGGAACATGGATGATGCGCTCTTTCATTTCGATATTCCCGAAGGGATTGATATACTTCAATTTGATGAATAGATGAGCAAAGAGGAAAAAATGAAAGACAAGATTAGAACATTATTAAAAAAGCGCAATGCCATCATGCTGGCCCATAATTATCAGCCCCGGGAAATTCAGGACCTGGCGGATCTTTGCGGAGATTCTCTGGAATTGAGCATCAAGGCTTCCCGCACCGGTGCGGATGTTATTTTATTTTGCGGCGTTAATTTTATGGCTGAAACAGCCTCTGTCCTGTCTCCGCAAAAAACGGTTCTGCTGCCAAATCATGATGCGGGGTGTCCCATGGCCGACATGATAACACCCGAAGCGCTCAAGGTACGCATGGCGGAACTTGGGCCCATGCCTGTAGTAACTTATGTAAATTCCCCGGCTTCGGTCAAGGCCCTGTCCACGATCTGCTGCACCTCGGCCAACGCCGTTTTGGTGATCAACAGCCTGGATGCCGACGAGGTTTTGATGACGCCCGATCGCAATTTGGCACGAAATACCGCCGTTCACACGGCTAAGAGGATTCATCTATGGGACGGATGCTGTCCGATTCACGATCTGCTGACACCTGATGATATTGAAAAAGCCCGGCAGGCGCATCCTGGCGCCGCAGTCATGGCCCATCCGGAATGTCTGCCTGAAGTGGTCGCCATGGCGGATGCGGCGCTCAGCACGTCCGGGATGATCCGATATGCTCAAGAGTCCGATAATACCGAATTTATCGTGGCCACTGAAACAGGCATGCTCTACCCGCTTTCAAAAGTAAATCCGGATAAGCGGTTTTATGCCGCCTCAGAGCGTATGATATGCACCGATATGAAAAAAATTACCCTGGCGGATATTGTTCACTGCCTTGAAAACATGGAGGGGCAGGTCAAGGTACCCGAGGATATCCGGGAGCCTGCATTACAGGCCGTTCAGCGAATGATCGATCTGTCGATTTGATGTGCAACAGGGATCGAACAAGGATCGCGAAAAAAATTGGAAATAAATTACAGACAGCTTCAAACCATTGGTTGTTGTAATGTGTTATTTGTTTGAGATTTATTTGTAATTTCCGGGTAACCCGGCTCAGGCTTCCGGATTTCCGGCAAAGGGCTGATCCCTGTCAAAATCGGGCATAAAACCCTCGTCACCGGATTCGGGCTGGATATAGGCTTTTTTAAATCCCAGTTCTTCGATGCGTTGGCAGATTCGTTTATATTTCTTCATATCCACACCTTTGGTAAATATTCCGCGGTCATGACAGATGGGCGTCGGGTGAAACTGGCTCATGATGGAAATGGGCAGATCCGGGCCGAATTGTCTGTATAAATGTTCTATCACCTTCAGACTGTTGTCGGTCCGGCCCGGCAGAACCAGGTGCCGGACCAGCACGCCCCGGTGTGCGGTCCGGTCCCCTGATGGGTCCCAGGGGGTCAGGAATCCCTTTGCATCCAGCATGTGGGCAAGGGTCTCTGTGGCGATTCCCGGGTAATGTGGATCATGCATGCTAAGGCGTGCCAGATCCGGATCTGCAAATTTAAAATCAGGCAGGAAAATGTCGATGAGTTCAGCGGCCTGATCGATCATGTCCGGCAGGGCGTATCCTGAGCAATTATAAATAAAGGGGATTGTGACGCCGCTGTCGCGTAGATGCAGGCAGAGTTCCCGGATATGGGGCCAGAAATGATCCGGGGTGACAAAGTTTAAGTTATGAACCCCTTGGTCAACCAGGGCCATGGCAATTTTGAACAGCTCCTGTGATGTAACCGTGCGGCCTGTGTTTTTCAATGAAATCTGATAGTTCTGGCAGAAAAAACATTGGCAGGAGCATCCAGTGAAAAAGATTGTTCCTGAACCCGACCTTCCGGTAAAAGAGGGCTCCTCGCCAAAATGGCGGCAGGCCGAGGCAATTTTGCACTGGGCGGTCTGTCCGCAGAATCCCGTATCCCCGGCCCTGCGGTTTGCATTGCATTGCCGGGGACACAGGTTGCATGTGGTGTAGGGATCTTTAACCATCAATCGGATTGTTTCAATGCGCTATACATTGACCATTTCGTCGGGAATATCGGCGTTGGTGTAGACTTTCTGAACATCATCACAATCTTCCAGGTTGTCCATCAGACGGATCATTTGTTCTGCCTCTTTGTCTTTTAAGGCGGTTGTATTTTGCGGCAGCATGGTGACTTCGGCATTCTCATAGGTGATATCGGCATCATCCAGAGCGGATTTGACTGCTTCAAAATCTTCGGAGGCTGTAATGACTTCGAAGATATCTCCGTCCCGGCGTACATCCTCGGCTCCGCCCTCAAGGGCATGTTCCATTATGGTGTCTTCATCCGTGGATGCACCGGGAATTGCAAAGTATCCTTTTTTGTCGAACATATAGGCAACACAGCCGTTGGAGCCCAGGTTTCCGCCGGCCTTGCTGAAGATGTGCCGGATATCGGCAACGGCCCGATTTTTGTTGTCTGTCACGGATTCTAAAAATACCGCGGCCCCGCCGGGGCCGTAGCCCTCATAGGTAGTCTCTTCATAGGTGACGCCTTCCAGTTCACCGGTTCCCTTTTTAATAGCCCTCTCGATATTGTCCTTGGGCATATTTTCACTTTTAGCGGAGGCAATGGCGGTTCTGAGGCGCGGGTTGGCCGCCGGATCGCCGCCCCCTGAGCGGGCGGCAATGGTGATTTCCTTGATCAGTTTTGTAAAAATTTTACCCCTTCTGGCGTCCGCAGCGCCTTTTTTGTACTTGATGGTTGACCATTTGTTGTGTCCTGACATGCTTCCTCCTATTTTTTACCTGAATTGAGCGATTATTAAGTCGATCTGCACCGATCTTTTGCGCATTAAGGATTCACGAAAATCCTCGACATATCCACTGGTATGCCTTCGGTTTTCGTAAACCTTGCTGCATCAAGATTTCAGCACAGCTCCTCCCTAATAATCGCACAACTCAGGTCTTATGTAAGCCGATAATAAAAATCTCTTTGCTGGCCTTGCGGCTGCTCTGCGGCTTTACTATTTTACAATTTTTAAACGATACCTTTACCAAATTTATGAAGTTGTTGAAATCCGGGCCCTGAAAAATTTTACAGGCAAAAGATCCACCGATCACAAGCCTTCTTGCGGCGATACCCAGTGCTGCCTCACAGAGGTTGAAAGAGCGGGCCGTATCGACGTTTTTATTGCCCGTGGTCGCCGGGGCCATATCGCTTAGAACAACATCAAAGCCGTCTCCTATGGCTTTGGACAGCGAATCATCAAGCGCCAGGATATCGCCGGTATAAATTCGGGCATGGGGCGGTAGTTTTACGGTAACCGTTTTCAGGTCGATGCCTATTACACTGCCGTCCGGGCCGGTCAACCGGGCGGCATAAATCAACCATGATCCGGGATAGCATCCCAGATCAAGCACCCGGGCGCCTTTTTTGATAAGCTTGTGTTTATTCTGAATTTCTTGAAGCTTATAAACCGAACGGGCGGGATATTTTTCTTTTCTGGCCTTGCGGGCGAAATGATCTTCCCATTGATTTTGTTTTGTTTTCAAATGCTTCATATCCGTATGTGCCTGTAAGGTCAAGGCGTAACTTTTTCAAAAGTTTCAGTGACAGTCGTATTGCAAAGAATAAATCACAATAAACAAAAAACAAAAGGCAAACAAATCACAACGACTGAAATTCCAAATTTCAAAATAGGGAAAAATCAAATAAGGAAAAACTCCAGACTCTATGGGGGGCAAACAATTGGTTGTTGAGCTGATTTGTAATTTGGATGTTGCAATTTGAATTTTGTTTGTAGTTTAGCTTACATTTCGCACCTTTCGAATACGATTTTGTGAATTACGTTGAATCAATA
>CAYQNS010000014.1:0-37378 GCA_964418755.1 uncultured Desulfobacteraceae bacterium | reverse complement strand
CCCTGGCAGGGTTCGTCCAAAATTAAAAGCAATGGCATTTTGACCATGGCACGGGCAATTAAAATCATGCGCTGTTCGCCATAGGAAAACTGGTCAAACCGCCTCTGGGCTCGGTCGGCCATACCAATTGTCTCCATCCATTTTTCAGCAATGGACCGTTGCGCAGGGGTTGCACTGCGATACAATCCCACGGAATCAAAAAAACCGGACAAAATAACATCACAGGCCCTGATTTTTTTCCGGTAATGGCGTTGAAGCTGGGATGAAACAACGCCAATTTTCTTTTTGATGTCCCAGACGCTCTCCCCACTGCCTTTGCGCTTTCCAAACAGAAATATGTCGTTGGCATAGGCCTGCTGATTATCCCCGGTGATCAGATTTAAAAAAGTGGATTTTCCTGAGCCATTAGGCCCTAATATGGTCCAGTTCTCCCCTGCTTTCAAGGTCCAGTCCAGATTGTCCAATACCGTCAGGTCACCATATTTTACAGTGATCTGCCTCATTTTCACCAGCACCTTGGAATCTTTTTCCGCCGTTTCCGTCTCAATCGATTTTTTCAAAGGAAACGATATGGCGGCCGATTTTTTCCGGTTATACAACCGGTCTATCTCTTCCGATGCCAAAACTTTTTCCTTGGGGCCTTTAAGAAAAACGCCATTATCTTTCAGCCTTTTTGGGGACGCCCATAAAATTATAACTTCCAAAATTGAGAATCCTGCGATATGAGATAAAGGGGTAAGACCTGCTCTTAACTCTTGTGGCCTAAATTGTTAACCAATAATTCATGTCTCGCTTATTAGAATAGTCTATGATGTGAATGGGGTCACTTATAGCTATGGGTATGACAACCTGCACCGATTGATTTCAGAAACCGGCTCCGGCAATTACACGATCCCCGCGTCCATGGCGATGGCATACGGCTACAACGATGCCAGCCATCTGAACGCGGTGACCGATATCGACCTCAACGGCACCAACCACAACTTTTCATACGATTTAAACGGCAACATGACCGGCGGATATGATCTGACCGATCCGGCAGCGGTGGTTTCGCGCGGCATCACCTATACGGTCGACAACCTGCCCACCACCGTTACCCGCGGCGCTGTGGCCACCGACTTTGTCTACGACGGCGACGGCCGCCGGGCCAAAAAGACCGCCGGCAGCAACACAACAGTATACGTAAACGACCTATACGAAATCATCAACGCTGCTGCCACCAAATACATCTTTGCCGGCAACCTGCGCATTGCAAAAATTGCCGACACGGACATCAAGTATTTTCACAAGGACCACCTGGGCAGCTCCACGGTAATGACCGACGCAAGCGGGGATTCAGTTGAAACCAGCGAGTATTTGCCCTATGGTGGAAACCGCGATCAAAACGGCACCTCGGTATCGGATTACAAGTTTACCGACCAGGAACTGGATACGAGTACCGGGCTTTATAATTATGATGCGCGGCTGTATGATCCGGTGATTGGGAGATTTATCACGCCTGATACTGTAATCCCTGATATCTATAATCCCCAAGACTTGAACCGGTACAGCTATGTCAGGGATAATCCACTAAAGTATACTGGCCACTGGCTTGCGGGTCGGACCGATACAATATGCCGTTAATATTGATAATACGATGAATGCAGGGTGGGTCTTGAGTCTTAAATTGACGATTTGGGGGCCAAAAACAGCCTTAATTGGCATGTTTATCCCGAAAATTAAGTGTAATGGTTCGGTCTGACCCGAGGAGGACCGAATTACAAAATCTCACTGACCGCTTTTAATTTTTTCATGTCTTTATCAAATGAAATAACGACTTTTTCAGGAGAAGAATGGGCGGCAAGAATACAATCTACGATATCGATATTGGTGCTGGCGTATTTTAAAAGTGCTTCGAGGATTTCTGATCTGTCAGGATTTACAATGCCGGAAAAATTCAGTATTCCGCTTAGCGTTGTTGAAATTTCCCTCCTAGGAATTTGATAATATTTTTCCATGACATAAATGCATTCAACAATAACGACATTAAATATCTCGGCCTTTTTTGTCCCTTCAGATAGGTCTCCCATAAATGCTTTTGCTTTAGGGCTGAATTTGGGATGATCTTCCAATAAATATCTGAGGATAACGTTTGTATCAATCAGATAAACCTTCTCCTGCTGTCTCATTAACGATTTCACCTTGTATCTTTTTTCTTATTTCATTCAAGGATACATATTTCTTTGCATATTTTCTCAGGCTTCCAGCTAATTGTTCCGATTTCACTCCGGGAACGCCTTTTAGCTTGATTTCGCTGTCTTCAACAAGAAACAAAACCGCGCCATCGTTCTCGATGTTTAATTTTTTTCTAATTAATTTAGGGATCGTTACCTGTCCCTTCTTTGATACTTTTGCATACATTTTTCATTTATCCTTTAAATCAATATATTCTAACTTTATAAAATAGTCTAGTATCTGAAACAATGCAAGCATTAATGTCCTTGAGTGACAATACTATGTCAAGGAGGTATTTCGCACCCCCCCCTCAACCCATCAGCCTGTTGACATAAGGCAGACATGAGCATACATTATTAACATGAAATATTTGAATTGGAATTCTGAAAAGAACAAAGTTTTAAAGCAGGATCGTGGGATTTCCTTTGAGGAAATAGCTTATCTGATTGAATCTGGACAGGTAATTGGAATCGAGGAAAATCCAGGGCATCCCAATCAAAGAATGTATATTCTCGAAATTGACAACTATGCCATATTCGTACCTTACATGGAAAATGATAATGAAATATTTCTAAAAACGGCTTTTCCAAGCCGTAAATACACAAAAAAATACGGCTTAAAGGGGGAATAATGAATAAAATCAACAAAAAAGCATTTAAGCCAATCGATCATGAAGAAAAAGACCTGATGGAATCAATCGAGCGTGACGAGTGGCAGTCTGTTAAAAATTTTGATCAAGAAAGAAAAAAAGCAATAGACGCCGCTCGAAATACTTTAAAAAAAGATAAGCGAATAAATCTTCGTCTTTCACAAAAGGATTACCACCAAATTCAGATAAAGGCCCTTGAAGAAGGCATACCATATCAAACGCTTATTTCAAGTCTTGTGCATAAATATCTGAATGGTTCCTTAACGCCTATATCATAGCAATCGTATCACCATGAAAGATATTATCCTTATTATTCCAATTTCATTGAACCCGGAAAAAGGATTCGTCAAATTCAGGTCTGTCTTTGTACCGGGCCATGAAAAACCCCGGGAGTTGTTCAAAGTTCTCGAACAGGCCGGGATCGGCATCAATCCCGGCCTTGTGAAGGGCCTTTAAAATATCCATGGGCCGGGGCGGGCATCCTTTCACCGGAATCATCTCCTGAATATCCGGGTTGTCTTTATTGGCCTGGTAGATGCATTTGCCGAGGAGAATTGTTTTTTTCTTCCCGGGCGTGGGCCTCATCATTTTTCCGGTAAGGACCTCGACATCGTCAAACCGTTTTCCCTTCCAGGCATAGCGGATAGCGGACAGAACAAGTCCGTTAACGGCAGAGCAGTATGTGCACATGGAAAGATCATACTTGCGGTAGAATACGCCCTGTATCCCTTCTTTCGCCATGGGAACCGGCAATTCACAGTTTTCATCGCCGGCATACTGAAAATCGTACTCGTGATAAGCTGTCACATCTTTGATTTGTTCGCCCACCACTTCCACATCCGAGAGGTCCAGGGGCCGGTTATGATTTTTTGCGGCATGGACAAGGTGGGGCACTGTTTCGGGCGGATGCCCCAGCACGGCAGCCCCTACCAGATCCGCAGACAGGACATCTTTAGATGCGATCAAAAGATTGCTTCTTCGCATTCGCCCGTCAAATCCCGGCCCCCGCTCATTGGTGTAAATACCGTCGAACAGGGTCAGCATCGGGGGCATTTTGTCGGCCAGCCGGGCCACCATGAAATTCAAGTCTCTGGCCGGATCCGCACTGTGGCATTTTTTCCTGGAGGGGATGTCGATGGTACCTTTAAGGTTTTTGATCCCCAGGCTGACATGGGTCTGGTTGTGGGACTTAATGACCGGTATGTCCACCACAAAATCACTGTGGAGGATGTCGCTGTTAAAGTTGAGAACCACCCCGTCTCCCAGGTCCACCTTTACAAAGGGACGCTCCATCACATTTACATATTTTACACCATAGCGTTTTTTCAGAATTCCATATCCCAGGGATTCAAAAGCGTCGGCCGGGGTCTTGATGTCATTGGGGTTCATCGTGACCATGCCTTCACCAATGGTAATGTCGTTGATTCCACGTTCCTTGAGAAGCACCACCATATCTTCGATCACTCTGGAGGTGGTAATGACGCCCCACTTGGGAAATGCTGTCGCACGGGTCCAGAACACGATGTTGGGTTTTATAAACACCCTGGCCCTTTCGGGCATATGATCCAGACCTTTGGAAAGTGCAACGGCCTTGCGGACCGATTCCAGGGGAGTTTTGTACCGTACGATAGCAACTGTTGTTTTTTGCATATTATTCCGGGATCCTTCTAAAATTGAAAATTGAATATTGAAAATTTGTGGTTTCGCTTCGCTCTGTCTTTTGATAAATAAAATCGGTAAAACACCTTAAATTATTGTGCTAATGGCTAAAAGCTAACGGCTAATCGCTCAATTTAGAGATACGTAATCAGATTCGGATCTTGATGCAATTCAAGATGGCTCACTAAATTAAAGGTTTTTAAATTCAGCCTGTCTTTTCTGTAATTAAATATGGATACGGATGTATTAAAAATTTCCCATCCCAGCCGGACTGTTTCTTCCAGTGGAAGGTTCAGGGCCAGTTGCATAACTGCTGAAATTGTTCCACCGGAGGTAAATACGGCGACTTTTCTTGAGGTGCCGTTTTCCTGCACCACCTGGTCAATGCCTTTCCGGATCGCATTGATGAATTTTTTCAGACTGTTGCTTTCATTGCTGTGGCCGTCCATTATGCGCTGGATGGCACGATCGAACATCAGCTTATAGGCATCAAAGTCCGATTCAAAGGAAGCCGCCGCTGTCGCAAGAGAAGGGTCTTCTTGGACCATGTCGTCTATCTGGGAAACGATCATGGCTTCCGCATCAAATTCGTCAAATTTGTCGGTGATGCAAAGCGCCTGCCCGCTGCCGTGCTCCAGTTGTTTTGTGACTATTTTTGCGGTATCGATCTGACGTTTCAGGGAGCCGGAATAAATTGCATGAAAGTGAATATCTGTGCGGGCAAAATAATCCCCCAGTAATTTCGCCTGACGGATGCCGAGTTCTGAGAGGCAATCATAATTGTCGCTGCCGAATGAAGCCTGGCCGTGCCTGATAAAATAAATTTCCGTCATAATTTCTCGTTTTACGGGCCTGTATGAGTTGATGTGACTGTCGTTTGCTTACCCCGGTTATTTCTCATCGGCTATAATTTTTGTCCGCAATCGGGCATACTGACGCAACGCCCCCATGGCCTTGGCCGCCCGGGATGGGTCCGGGTAAACCGGTATGTCGTGGTCCAGCATTTTACGGACAAACGGTTCCTGCAGGTTGCGGTAGGTATATCCTAAAATCGGTTTATCGAAGCTGTCCGCCAGACGGATAAAAGTTGCGGCCTGGTCATCGATGATTTTGCGGGCGTCTTTGACCGCCTGCTCAGAAGATACCCCTATGCCCGTCAGAAAACGTTCGATAAATACCGGAGGTGCCAGAAAATAGAGCAGAAGCATATCGGTATTTTCGTCTTCCAGAAGCAGCTTGGGAATATCCCAGTAAAAATCATTCATATTTTTGTTAAAGGTCAGATCAATGGGATTGTTGATGCTGGCCGTATGCGGCACAAAGGGACGAAGTTTTGTAATGGTTTCAGGCGAGAGCCGCGGTATTTCAAGGCCGGCCCGGCCGCAGGAATCAGCGGCTGTGGCGCCCGGTCCACCGGAATGAGTCTGAATAACGACTCCGGGGCCCTTGGGCCTGGGCTGGCTGCCCAGGGCCCAGCAAAAGTCAAAAAGTTCCGTGAGAGAGGTGGCCCGGATAATGCCGCTTTGTTTTAAAATACCGTCGTAGAGTCGGTCCGGTCCAGCCATGGCGCCCGTATGGGAAAAGGCGGCGTTCCGGCCGGATTCCGATCCACCCACATACAGGGCCACAATCGGTTTATGGGGCACAATGGAGCGGGCCGCCGCTACAAACTCCCGGCCCCGGCGCAGCCCTTCAATATACAGGGCAATGACTTTCGTCTTGGGACACGCCCCCAGGTATTCCAGACAGTCGACCATATCGATATTGAGTTCATTGCCTACACTGAAGGCTGTGCTGAAACCCATCCCGTGGAGTTGAAGGTAGTTGAATATCTGGGTAATAAAGCTCCCGCTCTGGGAAGCCAGGCCCACAAATCCCGGGGCACAGTCACACGGTATGGGCGTGGGGTTGAAGCGGTGATGGACATTGGCAACCCCCAGACAGTTGGGACCGAGCAGGCGCACACCATGAGCTGCGGCCGCCTGCTTAAGTTCGGCCTGCAGCTCGATGCCGTGTCCCCCGACCTCTTTGAACCCTCCGGAAACCACGATGGCCTGCCTGATTCCCTTTTGGCCGCACTCTTGGATGATCCGGGATACGATTTTTGTCGGCAGGGCAATTACCGCCAGATCAGGAATTTCGGGCAGGTCGGCAACGCATGGATAGGCATTGAACCCCAGTACAGTATCCTCTTTGGGGTGAATCGGATAGACCGGCCCCTTGAATTTCAGCAGTTTGATCGAATCCAGCATCTGGGTGCCCATGGACATAAAATTGTTGGAGGCCCCCAAAAAGGCAATGCTTTCTGGATTTGCAATTTTATAAAGCGGGCTTTTTTTGATTGATGTAAGCATGATTTGTACTCCCTAAGCCGGGTAAACCGGAACCAAAATAAATTGAAAAGTGAGAAATGAATATTGAAAACTTGTGGTTTCGCTCCACTCTTTTTTTATTATAAAAATCAAGGGAAAACAGTGCAATAACCGACAACTGTGAACGGTTACGTCACAGTTTCGATTCGGCAATGACCCGCCGGGCCGCCTTTTCCAGAATTTGAGTACCAAAAATCATCATCTGGAACCGTTTGTCCTTTGTCTGACCGTGGTAAAAACGAAAATAGATCTGCTGTGCGATCGCCGCGAGGCGAAAAAGGCCGAAACAGTAATAAAAATCGTATCGATCCATGGTCCGTCCGGACAGCTGCGCATACAGGTCCACCATCTGCCGGCGGGTGAGCGCCCCTTGCAGGTGGGTGGGCATCATGCGCATGAGCTGTATTTCTTCGGAGTCATCCGACTGGACCCAGTAGGCCAGGGCGTTGCCGATATCCATGAGCGGATCGCCGATGGTGGCCATTTCCCAGTCGAGAACGCCGACAATCCGCATGGGGTCACGGACATCCAGAACGACATTGTCAAATTTAAAATCATTATGAACAATGGTCGGCCTGTCCGTATCCATCGGCATTTTTTCAGTGAGCCATGCCATGACTTCTTCTCCTTCGGGGGCATCCGGGGTCCGGGCCGCACGATACCGCCGGTTCCATCCAAGAACCTGGCGGGCCACATACCCATGTGGTTTGCCGAAATTATCAAGCCCGGCCTTCTTATAATCAACGGCATGAAGGTCATGGTGCACTTTGATCAGCCGGCGAAACAGCGCATTGACCTGTTCGGGTGAAAGGACCAGACCCGGTGGCAGGTTTCTTCGCAGAACAATGCCCCTGATTCTTTCCATTACATAAAAGGGCGCCCCCAGAATATCGGAATCTTCACTGTAGCCCAGCGGCCTGGGTGCATACCGGTACAGGCCCTGCAGTGCCGTCAGGACGCGGTATTCCCGGCCCATGTCATGGGCGGTTTTGGCCTTGGTACCAAAGGGAGGGCGACGCAGAACCATCTCCGTGTCGCCGAAAGTGACAAGATAGGTGAGGTTGGAATGCCCTCTGGGAAACTGCCGGACAACCATGTCCCCCGTAAGCCCGGGAATCGTGTCCAGCAAAAATTCCCGGAGCCCGGTCTGATCGAATTCTTCCCCTTTTCTGATGGGTGTTGCCTGATCCGTATAATCCATCCGGTTTTTCCTCTATCTTTGAACAGGATTCAATGTTGATGCTGCTCTGAAAATTCTATCCTCTGTCCGAATTTATCATTCTCAGAATTATACCTAAATTGAGCGATCAGAGGTTAGCTTTTAGCAATTAGCACAATAATTTCAATATGATGCCAGAGGTCATCATTCCACCCAATGGGTGAAAATCGCATTACTGGTAAACTCCTAAAATATAGGAGCTAAACGCTAATTGCTAAGAGCTAATCGCTCATATTAGTCGATTTGGTGGGCACAGCCCACCCTACGATGAATGTTTGATACGGATAAAACTCGGTGTGGGCTGTGCCCATTGATTTTTTTTCTATTCTCTTTCCTGATTTCCGCCTTCTGACCTCCGACATCTGCTTTCTGTCATCTGTCCTCTATCCTGTTTCCCGTTTTAGCGGGGCAGGATCATTGCTTCGACACATTCCAAAACAAATCGGGTATATTGATCGACACTGATTTTTCTTTTGGCGTGTTTCCATCGTTTGAGATACCAGTCCTGGAGTATCGCCTTGATTAAACCGGCGGTAAGCCGGGGGTCCCTTGGGAGAAAAATACCGGATGCCTGCCCCTGCCTTATGATGTCTGCAAAGATAAGGTCGGTTGCTAGTTCGCTGGCCAAGGCCTTTTCCTTCTCGGCCCTGTTCATGTTTTTGGCTTCCATGTAGGAAAAATAGAACCAGGGCTGGAGTGCTTCACTCAGGTAAATATGGATACAAATCGCCTTTCGCAGCCGGTCCAGGGGATCTTCCAGGGCCAGGATATGGTCATCGAGAAGTCGTTTGACCATGACCCGTCCCTGACGCTGGATCATTTCCAGCAACTCCTCCTTGCTGGAAAAATAGGAATAGAGCGCGCCCATGCTCAACCCCGTTTCTTTACTGAAATCCCTCATGGTCATGGCCTGAAAGCCTTTTTCATTGCTGATTTTAAGGGTGGCGGAAAAAATTTTATCAAGATTTTTAATAACGGTTTTTTCTTTTTTAATGCGAAATTTGCCCCGATTCTGCGCATAGATATTCAAACAGATATCCTCTCTGGATATGTGAATTTTCTGTCTGAACGCTGCATAATTCATTTAACCTGCTTTCCCTCATATGATTTTAAAATTCGTCTGGCCACTGATATTTTGTGAACTTCATCGGCCCCGTCGTAAATCCTTGCCCCCCGCTCGTGCCGGTAAAGAAAAGCTATGATGGTGTCGTCGGTCATGCCCAGCCCGCCGTGGACCTGCAGTGCCCGGTCAATGACTTTCTGCATGACATTGGCAACAAAAAACTTGATCATGGAGATCTCAGTACGGGCCATTTTGGCACCCACGGTTTCGATTTGCCAGGCCGCGTGCAGTACCATCATGCGGGCGGCCTGAATTTCGGCGGCACATTCGCCGATCCAGGCTTGAATAATCTGTTTGGTGGACAAGGTTTTGCCGGGGGCAATGATTCTGTCCCGTGCCCGGATACACATCAGGTCAAAAGCCCGGTTGCAGATGCCGATCCAGCGCATGCAGTGATGAATTCTGCCCGGGCCGAGTCGTTCCTGGGCAATGACAAAGGCATGCCCTTCGGGACCCAGCAGGTTTTTTTGGGGCACACGGCAGGACTGGTACAGGATTTCACCATGCCCGAAATAATCATCTCCGGCTTCGCCCATGACCGGTATATTGCGTACCTGATTAAATCCGGGCGTGTCCGTGGGCACAATAATCATGCTGGTTTGCAGGTATGGGGGGGCCTCCGGATTGGTAATGGCCATGACAATGGCAAAAGCGGCACCGTCGGAAGAAGAGGTGTACCATTTCTGCCCGTTGATGACATAATCATCCCCGTCCTTTACCGCGGTGGTATCCATCATCACCGGGTTGGAACCGGGCAGATCCACTTCGGTCATGGAAAAACAGCTCCTGATTTTGCCGGCCACCAGGGGCCTCAGGTACTTTTCCTTCTGCTTGTCGGTGCCGTACAGGTCAAGGATTTCGATATTGCCGGCATCCGGGGCCTGACATCCAAAGACATAGTGGCCCAGGGGGCAGCGGCCCAGAGATTCGGAAACCAGGGCATGCTCCATCAGATTCAGCCCCATGCCGCCGTATTCCCGGGGATGGTTGGGGGCCCACAGTTCCATCTGTCTGACCATCTTGCGTTTTTCTTTAAGGACGGGAATCATTTCTGAAAAGGATTTCCCGGACAGAAATTCAGATTCCAGGGGAATTAGCTCCCGATCCACAAATTCATCGATCATGGTGATGATGGTTTGCATTTTTTCAGAAACCGTAAAATCCATTTTGACTCCTTATGGCCCGGCTTTGTTTATTCCGGACGGAATTGGCGTTCATAAAATGACCATGGCCTGGTCACAACGGCTTGCCGGGTTCCGGCCGGACCGTGAGAGAGAATAGTTACAAAAACTACAGGGACTGGTGCCGTTTGTCAATATAAAAAAGAACGAACGTTCGTTTTTTATATTGACAAAAATTCATTTATTATTCTATGTTTATTCAGTTTTGACAAAAATCGGAAATTTAAAAATACATATTAGGCTGCATTCTTCGGTTTATCCCAATTTCAAGTTTTAAAATTTCTTGTCAAAACACGGAATTAACAAAGTAAAAACTACTTTTTATTCTTGATAAGGCGGCCTCATTTCATCATGAAAATAATGGTTTGTATCAAACAGGTTATAGATTCCGATGCCGTAATTGCCGTGGACGATGCTTCGGTGTTGCCGAAAACCGATGAGCGGGCCGAATTCCACATCAATCGTTTTGACGAATGTGCCATCGAAGAGGCTATTTTGATGAAGGACGCCCACAAAGATATCGCTGTGGATGTCATATCCGTCGGCCCGCCGCGGGTGTCGGATGCCTTAAAGCGCGCCATGGGTATGGGCTGTGACCATGCTATTCATATCCTGACAGATACCGAAGGCTTTCTAAGCCCCTTTGTTACAGCTTCATGGATTGCGGCCATGGCATCGAAAAAAAAATACGACCTGATTTTAACCGGCATGCTGTCCGAAGACCTGATGCAGGGCCAGGTGGGTCCTATTATAAGCGAACGGCTGGGCCGGCCCTGCGCAGTCGGCATAGTCCATGAACGGTTGATGCTGCCTCAAAAAAAAATATATACGGAGCGGGAGATTGAAGGCGGTGCCCGTCAACGGCTGGAAATCGATCTTCCGGCGGTCCTGGCCATTCAGACCGGTATCAACCAGCCGCGCTATCCGTCGCTTTCAAATCTTTTAAAGGCGAATCGCTATAAAATAGAAATAGTTGACAGTGCATCTTTTGCCCATGCGGAACCCCGGCAGGAAGTTGTTGCAACCGGCTGCCCGCGTAAAACAAGAGCCGGCCGCTTGCTGACGGGCTCCCTGGATGAAAAGGCCCGGGAACTTTACCGGATTTTAAAGAAAAAGGCGCTGATTCCCTGACCTTGAAAGGTGCCCCTTGAACTTATGAACCCTGATCCTGTACGCCCCATTATCATCGTTGCCGAGCAATTCAACGATCCAAAAAGCTTCATCCTGGACGAGTTGATCGGCGCTGCTCGAAAAATTCAAAGATTTTATAGAGGACCGGTAAAAGTCCTTATCATAACCGGCGATTGCGAAGCCGCAGCGGTAAAGTCGGGTCGAAAAACAGGCATGGACGTTATCGTTATCAGGGTGCCGGGCCTTACCGGTTACAACGGGGAGGTTTATAACGCCGTTTTTTCCGAAATCCTCCAGACGATGCATCCAGCCTATATTTGCCTTCCCCACACGTCCTGGGGTATGGAACTGGCCCCGGCCCTGGCCATACGCCTGAATGCAGACTGCATCACCGCTGTTGTGAATATTACAGAACAAGAAAATCGGCTGCTTTTTTCACGATTCATCTGTAATGATAAAATTATCGCAAAAATGAATTCCGTGGCCGATACGACAGTGCTTACTTTGCAGCCGGGTGCCTTTACGGCCGGTAAAAAAGACGATACAGGGCAGGGTACAATTGAAAACCGAACCATGGCGGCAGGGTCCCGGCATATCAAATCAATGGGGATTACGGCCCCCGTGGCACAGGACACCGGCCTTGCCGGGGCCAGAGTGATTGTTGCCGCCGGCAATGGCATTGAAAATCAGGAAAACCTGGCCCTTGTCCGGAATTTGGCAGCCTGTTTTCAAAAAGCGGCAATAGCCGGGTCCAGAATCATCTGCGAGCGCGGCTGGCTGGGATACGGATGCCAGGTGGGGGTGACCGGCATGACGGTTGCGCCGGACCTTTATATTGCCTGCGGCATATCCGGTGCGGCCCAGCATGTCTCGGGCATGAACAAATCCGGATATGTAATCGCCATCAATAAAGACCCCAATGCCGCCATCTTCAATGCGATGGATATGGGTATCGTGGAAGATTTGGCCATTTTTATTCCGGCGTTTATCCAGGTCTGCCGGCAGGAGTAATAAACTGTTCAGTAAGGACCGACACCGGACCGGTTTTAGCAAAAATCGGCCCGACCGGCGGTATCCGGCCCCTTGACAGTCCCGTAGAATTCTGCTAGCACCTTTTTTAGCTGAATTTTTCTGCGGTGCACTGCGGGACATTTACCCTGCCGGGTTCACAGCAGATCTCTTCTTTGTTGAAAACGGAAGATAAAAATTAATACAAAAAGGCCGCATATGAGCTCAATTGATGAACAGATTCTCAGGGCAACCAAGGAAATCGTCGTAAAATTTATCGAAGCCGGAAGGGTTTCCCCCACGGGATTCACCGAAACTTTTAAAAATGTATACGAAACCGTTCAGGTTGCCGTGAAGGGGCCGGAGCCCGATGTACAAGCCCTTGAAAAAGATAAGCAATAGACATCCTTTATTTACCGGTTTACACGTTTTCTAAAAAAGCATGTATGCTTTGCCTGAGTCAGGATGCCAAATAATAATTTCTATCTTCCGGCAATGATTTCCGAAATGTGACAAACCCGGGTTTTCAAACCATGTTTTCGAACACCGAAGGAGAGATGAATAATGCATGCGGGACAGGAGGTCACGAGCAAATCGGCCCCGGTCTTTTTTACGTTTTCCATCTTGCGGTCGAGCACCTGGCGGGAAAGGTCGTAATGGGCCAGGGCGTATGACCCGGCACCCCCGCAGCACCAGTCCGCCTCCGGCAATTCCCTGTATTCCACGCCGGGAATATTTTTCAGGATCTCTCTCGGCTCCTTTGAGAGGCCCTGGCCTCGGACCGCATGGCAGGGATCGTGGTAGGTTACACTGAAGCCCGCTTTCGGCGCGGCCGGAGGAGTTTTGGCGGAAACCAGCTCCACCAGATCTTTAACGACGGCGGAGATGGCTTTGGCCTTTTTATGCCTCGAATCATTTTCAGGGAAAAGATCGGGATATTTTTTTAAAAAGGATGCGCAACTGGAGCAGTCCGTGACGATGACATCGAATTTCCCCTCGCCGAGGATGTGCATATTCTTGTCCGCGAGTTTTTGTGCCACCTCGATGTCGCCATAGGTGAAGGCGGGCAGGCCGCAACAGCAGTTGTCCAGCACGGTGACGGTTTTGCCGATTTTTTTTAAAAGCCCCAGGGTCGCGTTTGCCGCGTTCTGCTGGATAATATCCATGCCGCAGCCGATAAAAAAACCGATCCGAAGGGAGTTCCCCTCGCCGCTCCGGCTTCCGGGTTTTATCTTCTCCCGGAAGGCTCCGGCGGGAAGCTGCTCCACGATTTCATCAGCGCGCGGAAAATCGCGTCCGAAAATTTTCAGCAATCCCAAGGCTCGCGCCACGTCGGAAATTTTTGTATTTTTGCCAATAGCCACGGCTCGCGCAGCGAGGTGCAACCGGCGGGGATAGGGCAGAAGCTGATCGAACAACAGGCGATGGATTGGTTTTCTGCCCACTTTTTCGAGATATTCGGCCCGCGCCTTGACGATAAGATTGCTGGTGGGAATGGCCGTAAAGCAGTTGGATGTGCAGGCGCCGCAGAGAAGACAGTCGAAGAGCGGCTCTTCGATCTCTTTCGTCCACTCCAGGCGGCCCTCGATAAGGGCGCGCAAGAGGGCCAGCCGTCCCCTGGCCACACCGGACTCATGACCCGTGGATCGAAAAATCGGGCAGGCGGTCTGGCAGAAACCGCACCGGCTGCAGTGTAAAATCTCGTCGTAGTCTTCTGAAATGCCCATATAGTCTATTTTTTCCCCAACAGGCGATCAGAGGCGAAAATGTTGTGAGGATCCAACATCGCCTTGATCTTGCGGGATATCTTCCATTCAGGCCGGGTTGGGCCAAAGAGATCCTGATTTTTTTTGAACTCCTCCGGCGCTTTTTCCAGCAAAACATGTCCGTCACATCCAGCGGCAAGATCGCAAATTTGATTCCAGGCCCCTTCATCCAACGCGTCTGTTCCTGCAATAATTCTACCGCACCCGGAATCCACGAATATATCAACGCCTTCCACCTGCTCCGTGAGGCCGTTGGCGAATTCCAAGAGCCGGTTCACCGGAAAATCAGCCCGGAGAATAAATGGTGATTCATCAAGGGTTTTGAAATATTCTTGAAACACACCTCCGATGGCCTCGTACTCGAAGGAATCCGCCGGTTTCAGTCCGCCCATGATGAGCAGTTTTTTCGCCTTGCTCATTTGGTAATCGACGGGTTTGGAGAATCCTTCGAATCCGATATATAGCTTCCATGCCCCGGATTTCGCATCCGACCCGGCTTGATTGTCCTGGATCGTGGCGGTGAACACCGGCTGCAGGTTCGATTGATTGAACGCCGCTGCGGTGGCGTGGCATTCATCCAGAGAGCCCGCAACACTCATGGCCACGCAACACTCGGGAAGGGTGGCAGTACGAAATGTCACCTCGGTGATAAATCCGAGTGTTCCCCGTGAGCCTGCAATGAGCCGGGTCATATCATACCCGGCGACATTCTTCATCACTTTCCCGCCGGCGCAGATCAAGTGCCCCTCTCCGCTGATGAAGCGGAGCCCCAGCAGCCGGTCCCGGGGTGCCCCGTAAGCCACTCTTTCCGGCCCGACCACTCCGGCGGCCGTCAAACCGCCCAGGGTGATGCCATTATGCGAGAAGGGCGGGCGTATGGGAAGCCACTGCTGGTTGACGCCAAGTTCTTTCTGAAGATTTTCAAGGGTCATACCGGCTCCTGCGGCGATCACCTGGCCGGCTGAATCATACGCATTGATTTTTGCGAGACTGCGGCTGTCGATCTCCATTACACCCCCCTCCAGGATGGCACGGCCTCCATAACCGGCAGGATGCACGCTATGTCCCTTTGAAATTGCCGCCTTGATTTTTTCGATGATTTTCTGTTCGTTTGCACGAACTTCCCGGATCAATGTATCCGTTTTTACCGGTTCGGGAATCACCTTGCCGGGATTGAGCAGGTTCTGGGGATCAAAGGCTTTTTTCAGGGCCCGCTGTACCGCGAAATCATCCTCTGTGTAGAGCAGACGCATGGCTTCCATCTTCTCCACGCCGATACCATGCTCCCCGGAGATGGTTCCGCCCAGCGCCACGCAGGCTTCCATTATTTCCCACCCGGCTTTCTTGACCCTGTGCAATTGATCTTCGTCCCTGGAATCGAAGAAGATCAGAGGATGCAGGTTTCCGTCGCCGGCGTGGAACACGTTGCCATGGGGGAAATTATACTTGTTCGAGATCTCCGCAACTTTGGCCAGGGCCTCGGGCAGCCGGGTCCGGGGCACGGTACAGTCGTTGACAAGGTAGCTGGGGGCGAGTTTCGCCACGGCTCCGAAAGCGCCGCGCCGTCCCTCCCACAGGCGGTTTCGCTCCGTGTCATCCTTTGCCAGGTGAATATCACGGCACCCATTTTTCATGCACAACTCACGGGCCGTGTCCGCCTGGTCCTTCAATCCCGCCGGGGGCCCATCCACCTCTATGATCAACACAGCGGCCGCGTCCCGGGGATACCCACAGGCATAGCTGTCCTCTACGGCATTGATGATCAGCGCGTCCATCATCTCCAGACTCAGGGGCAGCATGCCCGCGGAGATGATAGCGGACACGGACCGGGCCGCATCCGCAATGTCGTTGTAGACGGCTAACATTGTGATAATTTTTTCCGGCAACGGAAGGATGCGCACGGTCAACTCCGTGACCATGCCCAGGGTTCCCTCGCTGCCCACGATCACACCGCGAAGATCGTAGCCCGGTGGATCCAGGGCCGGCCCCCCCAACCGGACGATTTCGCCGTCGGGAAGAATGAACTCCATGCCGAGAATATGGTTCGTGGTCACGCCGTATTTCAGGCAGCGAGGCCCACCTGCATTTTCTCCGATGTTTCCACCTATGGTCGCCACCTTCTGACTCGCCGGATCCGGGGCGTAAAAGAACCCGATTTCGGCCAGGGCGTTTTGAAGTTCAAGATTGGTCACTCCCGGTTGAACCCTTGCATAACGTCGATCCGGATGCAGGGATAAAATTTTATTGAATCGTGAAAAGCAGATCACCATTCCGCCCGATGTAAGGATCGTTCCCCCCGAGAGATTGGTTCCAAACCCCCGGGGAACACACGGAACCCCGGCGTCGTGGGCGCAACGTACAACCCGTGCCGCTTCCCCGGTGTCCGCCGGAAAAATCACAACGTCGGGAATGCCCCTGGCCAGCGACGCGTCATACGAATAAATCTCGGCGTCGGTCAAAGTGGCCGATACGTGCCTTTCACCAACAATTTGTCTGAGATCGGTCATGATTTTTTTTAATTTCATGTTTCCCCATGGTTGAAAATTTTCGTAACCAGATAAAAAAATAGAAGATAGGGGTTTGTGTGTCAAATGAAAAATCAACAATTGTTTAGGCGCTTAACTCTGAAATTTGTTATTTGCGCGTACGCCTTTTTCAACAGCACCGGTTTATCCGGGTCAGGAAGTTCAAGTACCGGAGTTTCGTGAGCCCTAAGCCTTTTTTAAAAAGCTCGTTCTTCCTACTGCGCGTTCAATGCTTGATTTGTATCGAATATCATCGTATTATCAAAATTATGGATTGGTCCGAACCGGCAAATTTTAAATCGTGGGTCAAGAGAATGTTCGTGCCCCAGGCCCTGGTCCTGGTGCTGCTGATTGCCTGTGGCCTGATTACGGAACTTCGATTTGATTGGGCGGAGCATCTGGTGGGCAGTTATCTCGTATCCACAAACAGCTTCCGGCCCCAGTCCGGCGCCGTATGGGAAACCAGTCGCCGATCCACAACGGCCCGGAAGAGTCTCGATAAAATTGTTACGGACCGTCTGGCTTCTCAACGTGAAGCCCGTGGCGCCACGAGCTTTGCCCAAATTGCCGACAGTTTTTCAACCAGCCGGGAAATGATGATTTCAGCCGATCATTTCCGCACGCTTTACCTCAGGCTGCCTGTAGATCTTGCTGAAGAAATCGTTTCCCCTTTTGATCTGATTCAGCAACTCAACACCGGTAAATGGGTTCGGACATATATGGAAAAAGTCGGTGCAGGTCTGGACATTTATCTGCTGAACAAACAAAACCGGGTTCTGCAAAGCCTGACCATATCCCCGGAGATACTGGAAACAATCAAACGCAATGAAGATGCTGCAAAAAAGTCATTAACGGACCTGCCCGGCTTTGAAAACCGCATCTATCCGGCGAAGCGTTTTTTTACCGCATGTGCCGCATTACCGGAAGATGTTCGCAAAAGCATTATTCTCGATCCTGAAACAATATTGAACGCGCCGGGGCGGGTTGTCCGGGTCGGAATTTCAGATGAAATCAAAGCCGGAACCATTGAACTGGGTTTTGAAATAAAAAAAGGCAGCCATTACAAAGTCATCCTGCTTCAGGGACAGGACTGGGCCATCTGGCGTCTGCGCACCCTCCTTGAAGAAATCGGAGCTGAGGCAGACACACAAAGGGTGACCCTGCCATGACCCTGTCTGCAAAAATTTTAAGGATTTTCAGTGCCGCTTTCTATGCCCTGATCGCCCTTGGCAGCCTGGCAGTCCTCATCGGCGCCGGTATTTTCTTTTACACGGTCCGGGACCTTCCCCGGGTTCCCGAACCATTGAACCGTATTATCCAAACACCCCCCACTGAAATCTATGCATCCACCGGGGAGCGGATCATGGTGCTGGGCAGGCATGCCGGCGTTTCCTTAAACCGGGTTTCGTCCCATTTCATCAAGGCAGTCATTGCCACTGAAGACCATCGTTTCCAGGATCATAACGGGGTGGATAAACTCCGTACCCTGAAAGCGTTGTGGATTACTTTGTTCAAACCCGGCAGGATCGAAGGGGCTTCCACCATTACCCAGCAGCTTGCCAAAAACCTTTTTTTCAGCTTCAGGCGAAGCTATAAACGCAAATTCAGGGAACTGCTGGTTGCCTTACAAATCGAAAACCGGTACGGCAAACGTGAAATCCTTGAAGCCTATGTAAACCAGATTGCCTTTGGCCCCAAAGCCTATGGAATTGAAAAGGCGGCCCTTTCTTTTTTCAACAAATCAGCATCCGAGTTAACACTGGCCGAATCCGCCCTGCTGGCCGGGTTGCCTAAATCACCGACTCGATACAATCCGTACCGCCATTTTGAACGTGCCAAAAAACGTCAGCGCGTGGTTTTGCTGCGAATGGTGACAACCGGTTATATATCCCGCCAATGGGCCGACCGGGCCTTTGCCGAACGGCTTAACCTTGTACCGGCAACAGCCAGGGATCATAGCAGCAGCTATTTTCTGGATACGGTCATCAACCGTCTTGAAGAGCGATATGGCCCGGATGTCATTTATCACGGCGGGCTCAGGGTCTACACAACCCTTGATCCCCAGCTTCAATCCTGGGCCATGGAATCGATGACGGATGGTCTTGCCGGCCTTGACCGATTGATGGGGATCAATGACCCGGCCTCGGCGGTTGTCCTGAAACCGGCTGAACTTCCCCAGGGAGCCCTGGTTGCCGTGGAGACAAGCTCCGGCGCAATTCGCGCATTGGTGGGTGGGCGGAATTATTCCAGGACCGCCTATAACCGGGCCGTTCACAGCCATCGTCAGCCGGGGTCCGGATTCAAACCTTTTGTTTATTATACCGCCCTTGAACAACTGGGGCTGACCCCCGCATCGGTGATGGTGGATAAACCGGTCAATATCCCGATCCGGGGCGCTCCGGATTGGAGACCCAGAAACTTCGGCCGCCGTCACCAGGGGCCGATGATACTGAAAAAAGCCCTGATGAAATCCGTCAATACGATTGCCGCTCAACTGGTGATACGCACCGGTCCGGAGGCGATCATTGAAACCGCACACCGCTGCGGGATCAAAAGTCCCCTGGCGCCGGTATATTCCGTGGCCCTGGGAACCTCGGGGGTAAGTCCCCTGGAAATGGCTTCGGCCTATGCAACTTTTGCCGCCGGTGGGATACGCCATGATGCCTTTTTTATCCGACGGGTGGAGGACGCAAACGGAACCGTGCTGGAAGAACACATCGCCGGTGGAGAAAAAGTGCTGGATGCAGGTATTGCCTACCAGGTTGAGGACATGATGAGCGGTGTTATCGATTCAGGGTCCGGTGCCGTGGTCCGGCGCATGGGTTTTACCCGGCCTGCCGCCGGAAAAACCGGCACCACCAATCGATACAAAGACGCATGGTTTACCGGTTTCACCCCGACTTTAAGCACTTCGGTATGGGTCGGATTCGATCAGGAAAAGGTATTGCGCGATAAAAACGGGGTGGGCATTACCGGGGGGCGCGGGGCCGCGCCGATCTGGGCGGACTTTATGATCCGGGCCATGGAAGATGAACCGCCGCGCGTTTTTGCCATTCCACCGGAGGTTACATTCGAAATCGTCGATTCTGTTACCGGACGTCCCGGTGCCGGTGCTGCCATAGATCACATAAAAGTCGCTCTGCTCAGGGACCAGCGGATTGACTTTGACAACAACGGCCCTGAAGATAACGACATTCTGCTGCCCGAATCAACGGGCACCGACATCATTGAAGAAGATTTAGACCGCGACAACTAAGCTGAATACAAGGATATTTGTGATTCATTGGCTAAAACATATTTCCGTTCGAATGGGTCTTGCCGTTTTTCTGGGCGAAATCATCAGCCTGCTGCTGCTTCGAATATTTCCGCCGGTGACAAACCCTGTCTGGGCAATCGCTTTAATGCTGCTGTTGATCAGCCTGGTATTCCTGCTTATGGGATGGCTTTCCAATCGTATCGGCATGGCCCTGATCATGCCGCTGATCCGGGAGGCCGAAGTCTGGGAAAGAAGTCAAAATACACGCCGCGCAGAAGCGATCTATCACAAAGCCATGGCAACTTGTAACAGCTTTCTGCTTTCACCGCCGGTGAAAGGGCGGCTGTTTAACCAGATTACCGGCAAAATCGTTCGTTTTTACCTGGCCAGACCCAAAAAAGATCCATCCTCTGCCGCATTCCTTTTTTCGTATCTCATGAACCATCCCCAGGATGCTGAAGTGGCGGAAAGCTGGCTTCAACATACCGACAGCCTTGAATCACACAATCGGGAACATAATGAACTGGCCATCCGTATCGGCAATGCCCAGCCTGCAAACATGACTATCCAGCATGCTCTGGCAAGATTCTTCCTGGCGGAAAAACGGACTGATTTTCCCGCCCTTCAAATATATCGACGCATTCTGGAAAATAAAAACGGTCGGGATGTTGAATCTATTGCCGCGGAACTGGCGGACATTTTTTTGAAACAGGGCCGCGCCGATGAACTTTCATTGAAAGTTTATTTGAAGGCGCTGAAACAAAAAAATAACCGTCAGAAACTGGTGCGCGGCATCGCAGCCTGTGTCCACTGGGTGCGCCGTACGGATCGAACAGCGCCTCTTTTGCAATATGCCAGGCAGTTACTTACCCGCATAGGCATAACCCTTACAGATGATATGCTGGCTGAATTCAATCCGCCCGTCACCCCCCCGGCACCCCCGCCAAAACCTGCTACCGTTAAAAATATCGGCAGGTTCATAGTCGGTTTTACCCGTCGGATGTATAAAATTGTCCGGCAGACGATTTTGATATTCGCCCAAAGGGTTGCCGGGTGGACTCAAACCATGCTGGCTTTCATCCGCGGTTCTGAAAAGGCAAAAATTTTTTTAAAATACGCTGCCGTATCTGTTCTGGCTATCGGAGTAATCATTGCGATGGTCAATACAATAAGCCACCTGATACCCACACGTCCCGGCATCGGGCTCAACCACACGCCCGAAATTGCCCCTGTGCCTGTGGTCACCGACCCGTTTACCCTGCAGGTGGCCGCCTACCTGAAACCGGAACATGCCGTTAAATATGAAACGTTTCTGAAAAAACAGAATCTGGACGCCTATACGATAATTGTTAAAGGATCCCAAAAAACCTGGTACCAGGTCAGGATATCCCATTTTCCGGACAAAAATTCCGCCAAAGCCTTTGGCACTTCCCTGAAAGCCCGCAAGATCATCGATGATTTCTATATCGCAAATTACGAACGTCCGCAGTGACATTCCCGCCGCTGATGTTTGTCCCGGGCAAGATAATCGGCGATTAAAATCCGGGTGAAAGCTATGATCTGCGGAGTAATTATCCGGAAATAGCTGAGAAATTATCCTTTATGATGGATCGCTGGGAGAGAGAAATGGAAAACAATCCTTTAAAACCCCTCAATTCAATTTTGGTCAAACCGGCCGGTCCGGATTGCAATATGGCTTGTACATATTGTTTTTATAACGAAAAAACAAAACTGTTTCCCGGCACTAAAAATCACCGGATGAGCGGTGAAATCCTGGAAGTAATGATCAGGCAACTGATGGAGCAGTCGGGACGGCAGGTATCCATCACCTGGCAGGGGGGGGAACCCACTTTGATGGGGCTCCCTTTTTTTGAAAAGGCAGTGGAACTTCAGCAAGTCTACGGTCACGGTCAGAACGTGGGGAACGGATTACAGACCAATGGGATTCTGATCAATAAAGCCTGGGCCGATTTTTTGGGCAGATATAAATTTTTAGTCGGGTTGTCCATCGATGGCCCCCAGCGCATTCACGACAGATACCGCCGGTTAAAAGGAGGAAGCGGCTCCTGGACCAAAGTGCTGGATAGTGCCAGGCTTTTGCTTGATAAAGGTGTGGCCGTAAATGCCATTTCGGTTGTAAATAACTACTCAGTAGAATTTCCGGAAGAAATTTATGCATTTCATAAATCCGAGGGGCTTTATCATATGCAGTTTATCCCCTGCGTGGAGACGGATCCAAAAGATCCCCAAAAAGCAGCCCCATTTTCGGTTTCCGCTCAAAAATACGGCACTTTCTTGTGTAGATTATTCGATTTGTGGATGTCTGATTTCGTCAGTGGGCTCCCGACAACATCCATTCGTTTCATTGACTCAATAATCAGTCGTCATATGGGAATAGACCCTCCTGAATGTTCTCAACTTAAGACATGCGGTGTTTATGTGGTTGTTGAACATAACGGGGATGTCTACGCATGTGATTTTTTTGTGGAGCCCCAATGGAAATTAGGAAACATCAGGGAAGACAGATTGCTGGACATGCTGAACTCCGATAAACAGCGAAAATTCGGCCGGGCAAAGTCAACCCTTCCCGGGGTTTGCCGGAGATGCAAATGGCTGAAAAATTGTTACGGCGGGTGTGTTAAAGATCGAATCCGTGATCCAAGAGATGAGAATCTTAATCATTTTTGCCTGTCATTCAAGATGTTCTATGAATATGCGGATGGACCCTTGCGCAAGCTGGCTGAAAAATGGCGGAAACAGCAACCTTAAAGCGTGAGCAAAAGGATGAGTTGTCTCATAACCGATCAATGCACAGGATGTACGGCCTGTTGAAAAGTCTGCCCGGTTGCTGCGATTCGGGGTGAGAAAAAAACAGCATTTTATTGATGTGCTCCTTTGTATCGAGTGCGGGGCCTGTGGAAGGATTTGCCCGGTAACATGTGTGCTTGACAGATATTCAAGGCCATGGCATTTAATCGATGAATCAAACTAAAACTCAGACAAAACAATATGTTCGGCGTCGGCCTGGAAAATGTATTGGAAATTCAGGACCATAAATACTACCTGGCAAGGAGGTTTGAATGAATTTAATGGGCTTACAGGGCGGCCAATATTGCCCTCTGTCATCGGAACAGATAGAGACTGTGCATGAAGCATCCCTGAAGATTCTTGAAAAAACTGGGATCACCTATGAGCATGGACTGGAAGATACGGTTCAAATGCTTGAAGACAATGGTGCTGCCATTGACAGAAACAGAAACAACATCACATTTCCAAGGGAAATGATTGTCGAACAGGTGGCAAAAGCGCCTGAGAAAGTAGTCCTCTGCGGGCAGGATCCCAAAAACGATCTTCATTTGACACAGGACCGTGTCCATTTGGGAACGGGGGGGGCTGCCATCAAGATTCTGGACCCGGAAACCGGTGACGTCAGACCTACAACCCTTAAGGATCTCTATGATGTATCACGACTTGTGGATAAGCTGGACAATATCCATTTTCTGGTAAGGCCCTGCATTCCCACAGACATTGATGAGACAGACTATGATATCAATATGTTTTATACCTGCCTTTCAGGATCTGCAAAACATGTCATGTCCGGGGTGAATGATGAAAAAGGGCTGCACGAAGTTATTGAAATGGCATCCATGATTGCCGGAGGCCTTGACAATCTCCAGAAAAGACCTTTTATCTCCGTGACTACCGCCTTTGCCATCAGCCCGTTAAAACTGTGTACTCAGTCCACCCATATCATGCAGGAAGCAAATCGCAGCCGTATCCCGGTTGCACTTTCATGTGCGCCCATGGCCGGATCGACATCTCCCTTGACCATGGCCGGCACCCTGGCCCAGATCCATGCTGAGCAGCTTGCCGGCATCATCATCTGCCAGTTGACCAATCCCGGCGCTCCCCTGCTTTACGGTGGTATCCCGGGCATGGCAAATCTCAACACCATGGGATATTTAGGCGGTGCCGTGGAATGCGGCATGATGAATGCGGCCATCCACCAGTTGTCGGATTACATAAAAGTACCCAATTACAATTCAGCAGGCCTTTCCGATTCCAAGGTTCCCGATGCCCAGGCAGGGTATGAAAAAGCGTTGACCTTAGTGCTTGCATCCATGGGGGGCTCCAATTATATCCACCACAGTGCAGGCATGCTTGAATCCATGCTCACCATTGCCCATGAGCAGTTTGTCATTGATGACGAGATTATAGGAAACTGCTGCAAGGTTCTCAAGGGCATTGATGTGGATGCAGAACACCTTGCCCTGGAAGTAATCGACGCAGCCGGACCTGGTGGAAATTTCATGACCTCGTCCCATACCATGGCGCATATGAGAACTGAATACTACGGCGGTAATGGCGTTACCGACAGGAAAAGCCGGGATAGGTGGGAACAGGAAGGCAGCCGTGATATCAGGCAAAGGGCGCTTGAGATCGCCCAAAAATTGCTTGCCGGCCCCAAACCGTCTTATATCCCGGAAGAGATTGACAAGGCAATAAGAGAGAAATTTAATATACTGTTGTAATGCCGGGATACAGCAAGCCAATCGTTGCATAGTTTGGGGTTGGTTCTAACTTTGCCCATTTTATGATGAATTAAAAATATTTTCACCATGAGGCCTGAACACGAAGAAATCAGTTTATTTTTTGTCCCTTCATGTCTTTCCTGGTAGAGTAAATGGTCGGGATTAGAACCAACCCCCGTAGTTTATTGGAAAAACTGTAAACTGTGAACCGACAACCGTGAACGATTACGATATTGGTTTGCCGGTGTGCTTATTTACCGCCGAAACTGTCTTCGGAGATTTCCATGGCGGCAGCATTGGTAGCCAGAAGGGCGTTCATTTTTCCCAATGTTACGGGCAGAACCGTGCAGGCAAAATATTCTGCCGACTTAAGCTGTCCTTCATAAAAAACCCGATCTTTTTTCTTGGCTTTTTCCAGCTTGCTTGCTGCAATTACGGCCCGCCACAGAAGCATCCAGGCCATGACCACATCTCCGGCAGCTTCCATAAATGGATGGGCAAAGGCAAAGGCGTTCATGACCTTTGGCGACATGGCGGTGGCCCCCATATGCATGGCCAC
Organism: uncultured Desulfobacteraceae bacterium; assembly: GCA_964418755.1. GTDB lineage: Bacteria > Desulfobacterota > Desulfobacteria > Desulfobacterales > 4572-123 > 4572-123. The sequence goes on along the minus strand of CAYQNS010000014.1, from coordinate 12,184 downwards.
TTCGCCCAGTTTATTGGCCGCAGTTTCAATCTTGAGTGCAAAATCCGCCACATCCGGAGTTTTTTTGGCATCGGCAATGGTTTTCTGGATTTCACCGAAAAGATCCATGATGGGCTTCCCCTTTTTCATGCCCAGCTTACGACCCAGCAGATCCATGGCCTGAATGCCGTTGGTTCCCTCATAGATCGTGGTAATCCGGCAGTCCCGTACCAGTTGTTCCTGGGGATACTCGCTGATGAATCCGTATCCGCCATAGACCTGCATGCCAAGGTTGCATATCTCAAAAGCCCTATCGGTCACGTATCCCTTGGCAATGGGGATCAGCACGTCAATAATGCCCTGGTATTTTTCTTTTTGGGCCTCATCATTCGATATCGTTTTCCGGTCTTCGCAATATCCCACATAGTAAAGCAGACTGCGCATACCCTCTAAATAAGCCTTCATGGTCATGAGCATGCGCCGGACATCCGGATGCTGGATAATGGGAACCGAAGGTGCGTCCTTGTCCATCATCTGCAGAAGATTTTTACCCTGAATCCGGTCCCGGGCATAGTTTACTGCATTCAAATAGGAGGCGCTGGCGCAGCAGAAACCCTGCATGCCCACCAGAAGGCGGGCGGCATTCATCAGCAGGAACATGGCCCGCATGCCCTTGTTTTCTTCTCCCAGAAGGGTGCCGAGGCAGTTTCCGCTGCCCCCTAAAGCCAGGGAACAGGTTGAATTGCCGTGGATCCCCATTTTTTCTTCGATACCGGTGCAGACCACATCATTAAATTCCCCCAGACTGCCGTCGTCATTGACCCGGTATTTGGGAACCAAGAACAGGGAAATTCCCCTGGTGCCTTTGGGAGCCCCCTCTATCCTGGCCAGTACCGGGTGAATGATATTTTCCGTCAGGTCATGTTCACCGGACGAAATAAAAATTTTGTTGCCGGTAATGGAATAGGTCCCGTCGTCATTTTTTACCGCACTGGTGGTCAACGCCCCCACATCAGACCCGGCTTCCGATTCGGTCAAAAGCATGGTTCCGGCCCATTCACCGGAAAACATTTTTTTTAAAAAAAGATTTTTTTGTTTTTTTGTGCCAAATGCTTCCACCAGTTTGCCGGCGCCGTGGGTCAGGCCCGGGTACATCATAAAGGCATAATTGGCGCCGTTGAAATAATCATGGGTCGCCAGGACAACCGTGGTGGGCATGCCCTGTCCTCCCCACTCCGGATCTTCAGCCATGGCCAGCCATTCACCCTCTTTAAAGAGTTCATAGGCCCGGTGAAAAGCCTTTGGGATCGTTACCTTGCCTTTATCAAATACACAGCCCTCTTCGTCGCCTAATTTCTGAGTGGGGTAAATCTCCTTGACAGCCAGGTTGCGCGCCTCGGAGATAATCAGATCGATTGTTTTTTTGTTGAATTCGGCATACTTTTCATTTTTGCTTAAATCTCCTACCTGCAGTTGCTCATGCAGAACAAAATCAACATCCCTGCGATCCGCAATAATTTGTGCCATTTTGTCCAGCCTCCTTTTATGTGTCGTTATTGTTCATCCGGAGGTCTCGGCTTCCGGACGAAGGTATCAGGTTGCGGTTGATCCGGGGGCGATATCATTATTTCCAATACCCCTGATAAACAGATCAACCAGCGGATCGGTCATTGAAAGCAGGTCATATTGGGCCTCCGAATGCAGCCAGGTGTTGATGACCTCGTCAACCGCTCCCAGAATAAATCGTTTTACCATTCCCACGTACAGGTCCCGCCGGATGACCCCTTCTTCCTGGCCCTGCTCAACGATTTCCGAAACCAGATCATAATACATTTTGGCCATTTCCTTGATTTTTCCCTCGGCAACCCGGTTGTTACTGTGCGTTTCCGCCTGGTATACGATTGCCATATTCCTGTCACGCTGAAATTCCTGCAAATGCCGCCTGATAAGGTTTCGCAGTTTTTCCGTAGCACTATCGCCCTTATTAACCTGTTCGCGAAAGCCTGCAAAAACCTGCCGTGTCTTGTAATTAAAAAAATTAAAAAGAATATCGTTTTTATTTTTAAAATAAAGATATATGGTACCATCCGCAACACCGGCTTCCCGGGCAATCTGCGATATGGTCGACTGAAAAAAACCCTGCTCGGCAAAGACCTTGATGGCGGCATCTAAGATGCGGTGGTATTTGTCGTTTGTTTTTGCTTTAGCGACGATAATTCACCCCCCTTTTTTGCATAACTGCCATTATGAATGAATATTCATTCAATATCAAACAATGATTTATCTTGTCAAGAAAAAATGGATTTCCCGATTATTAAATCTTATTTACATACAAATAAAGATAGTTAGAAAAGAAATATGCCTGAATTGGTGTCAATTCTCCGAGCGGCAGATTTTTTACCGCCTGAATGAGTATGCATTCATTCAGGCGGTAAAGTATTCATTGCAATCTCTTGCATCACATATTGGTTGCTGTGGCTGACAGGGTAGCCGTAAAATTCATATCTTTCTGTTTTTTATATTCTTTTTATCAATGGAGATATAATTTCAGTTGATTTTAACATTGTTTTATGGTTAAGTTAAAACAGCTTTCGGACAGCTTCTTTTACTGCATGCGAATTTGATAAATTGATTTTTATGCTGTTCCTTTTCAACGCTGACAACCCAACTAATTAGTGTCCGGCCGAAAACTTATATACATTTGAAAAATCAGGTATTATCATCGATTGTTCCCTTGGAAATCAGCCGTTAGCTATTAGCTAAAGGAATCCTTCATCATTTCGAGCTGAAAGCCAATAGCCAACAGCTAAAATTTTCGTTTGTTTAAATCTATAATAAAGCCGCATCATTTAAGCATTTAGATAGTTTTCGTTCAGGCATCTAATTATTAGCTGTAAGTTTTATTTCGGAGCAGGGAGAACCTATGCAAATCGATTTGGAGCAAAATTATCTCTTAAAGGCCATGAATGCCTTTCAGAAAAAGCTTATCATCATCTCGCCGGAATTCGACATTCTTGCCACCAACGAATTTATGTCGGGCCGGTTTGCCGAAAACAGCCTCGGTAAAAAATGTCATGCCGTGATATACAATCGGTTGTCCGTCTGCGAAAATTGTCCGGCTCAGCGAGTCATTCAAACCCATAGCCATGCGCTTCGGAATATCCAGGACAACACCCTCGAAATGGACCGGGTTCCCTGTTTATATGCATACCCCATAATTAAAAACAATCAACTGGAAGCCATCACCGTCATGGATTTTGAAATCTCCAGCGGTGATGTCAAAAATAAGTTGCAGCGAACCAATGCATTTTTGAAAAACCTGCTGCATAGCGCCGTTGATGCCGTGATTGCCGCCGATACCACGGGCAAGATTATTCTTTTCAACAATGCCGCCGCCGAAGTAAGTGGCTACAGTGTTGAAGAGGCCCTCACCAGTCTGAATATCAGAGAATTTTACCCGGACGACAGGGCTCGGGAAGTCATGCGTAAGCTCAGAACCGAGGAATACGGGGGCCGAGGAAAACTGAAGGAGTATCATGTTGATTTTATGAGTAAACAGGGTGAACAAATCCCCATCAGCCTGAATGCATCTATTATCTATGAAAGCGGTAAAGAGGTGGCGACCATCGGATTTTTTCATGACCTGCGCAAGCGGATTCAGATCCAGAAGGAACTCGAAAAAACCCAGATCCAGCTCATGCAGTCTGAAAAAATGGCCGGTATAGGCAAATTGGCTGCGGGCGTGGCCCATCAGCTCAACAATCCTCTGGGGGGAATCACCCTCTACTCCAAGTTGATCATGGAAGAATATGATCTGGAAGAAGCGCTGAAAGAAGATATGAATCGTATTCTCAAAGATGCTCAGAGATGTCGCGATACCGTCAAGGAACTGCTGGAATTTGCCAGGCAGACACACCATTTTATTAAATCTTCGGATATTAACAGGGCCATTTCCCGTACCCTTTTTTTGCTGGAGAATCAAACGCTTTTTCAAAATATTAAAATCACGGAGAATCTGGAGCCTTCCCTGCCGCTCGTTGAAACCGATATTCACCAGATGAATCATGTATTCATGAATCTGATTCTCAATGCGGCCCAGGCAATGGATGGCAAGGGAGAAATCAACATTCGTACCGATTTGTCACTTCGGGAGCACTATATCATTATCGAAATATCCGATACCGGCCCGGGCATCGCGGAAGATGTCATCCAGCATATTTTCGAACCTTTTTTTACCACAAAGCAAGAGGGGCAGGGTACGGGGCTGGGCCTCAGCATGGTTTACAGTATCGTTGGGAATCATGGCGGCAGCATTTATGCCCGGAACAGAAAAGCAAAAGGTGCTGCCTTTACAATTGAACTCCCGATTAAAAATAAAGACAGCAAAGGAGCTATAAATGAAGCCTAATCCGCAAACCATGCAGGTGCTGGTTGTTGATGATGAACAGGATATCCGGGACGGCTCTGAACGGATACTGTCCCGCATGGGATGCCGTGTCTTCAAGGCCGGTCGCGGGGAGGAAGGCCTTGATATTTTGTCCCGGGAAGCGGTAGATATTGTTCTTCTGGATCTGAAAATGCCCGGTATGGACGGTATGGAAGTCCTTTCCCGGATACAGTCCAGTGATCAACAAATTCTGGTCATCGTAATTACCGGTTTTGCCACGGTGGAGACCGCCATTGAAGCCATGAAGCAGGGGGCCTACGATTTTATCCCCAAACCCTTTGAACCGGATCAGCTTCGCATCGTAATTAATCGCGCCCGGGATAAAATCAGGCTGGCACGTGAAGCCGCAGAGCTGATGGAGGAACGTAAAAGGACCCTTGCCGACCTGGGTACCGAAAAAAGCCGCATTCATACCATTATCGAATCTCTGCCCAGCGGTCTTGTGGTGACCAATACCGAAGGGCAGGTCGTTCTCATGAATCCTTCCTTTCGCAGGCATCTTGATCTGGCACCCGGCCGTGAGCCGGGTGAACCCATTTCAGCCTATGTCGACAATGCCGAATTTTGCGACCTGGTTATGAAAATTTCAAGAGGCAAGTCCATGGATTCCAGCGAGGTCCGGACCTGCGAATTTTCACTGTCGGATAAAAAATATGTAATGGCTCGCGGACGTCCGGTGCTCGGAGAGGGCCGGGAGTGCCTGGGGGCCGTTATCACCCTTGTGGATATTTCAGCCATTAAAGCCCTGGATCGTCTTAAATCGGAATTTGTAGCCAAGGTGTCCCATGAACTCCGATCTCCATTGTCCACCATCCATGAGCAACTGGCCCTGGTCATCAAAGATATGACCGAAGATGAATCCGAACAGGACCAGTATATCCTTTCCCGGGCCAAAGAAAAAACCCAGGGGCTGATTTCCCTGATTGGCGATCTTCTGGATCTGTCCAGGATTGAAGCCGGTAATATAGGCCAACAGCCCAGATCCGTTCCGGTAGATAAACTGCTTTCCAATATCGTTGATTTTATCAATTCCCGGGCACGGTCAAAGCAGCAAACCCTTGTTTTAAATCTGCCTTCGACATCACTGCCTCCCGTTACCGCCGATCCTGTGGCCCTTGAAAGCATTTTCGGCAATTTAATCACCAACGCTATAAATTATACCCAGGACGGCGGGGAAATCAAGGTGCAGGCAAACCGGGCGGATGACAGGCTCTGTGTCACCATCAGCGACAATGGTTTCGGCATTGAATCCAAACATCTGGAAAATATTTTCAAGCGCTTTTACCGGGTCAAAAATGAAAAGACCCGTTTTATTACCGGGACGGGGCTTGGTCTGCCAATTGTCAAAGGGCTTCTGGATGAATTGGGAGGGTCCATCAGGGTGGAAAGTACAGTAGGGCAGGGGTCCGTATTCACGGTGTTTCTCCAGCTGGATGGATAGCGTGCAAGGGTTCGTACCCATGTGGCGTTATTTTTGCGCGAGCCCGGATAAACCGGTGCTGTTGGATAAGGCGTACGCTGCAAATAACAAATTACAAGCACCAAATGACAAACAAGATCCAAATCACAATGCCCAAACCTCAAACAAAATTCAAAGCCATTTGATTAACCCCATATAGTCTTGAATTGGTGTGTATTTTAATTTCTCCCTGTTTTGTAAGTTGGAATTTTAATCATTGTGATTTTGTTGATATAAAAAACACAAATTTCAGGATTAAGATATTAATGACTTATGGCTTTCATAAATTCATTGGCTTTAACATCCATGCCGGTCCACAGGGAAAAGCTGTTACGGGCCTGCTGGGCCAGAATCGGCAGGCCATCCGTAAAAGATACGCCTTGAGATTCGGCAAGTTTCTGCCAGATATTCGGATCGCGGCCGTAATTTAAATCCATGATTATCCGGCAGTCGTTTAGATGAATATTGGACACCAGGTCGGTCATTTCCGGCGAGTCGGCAGGCCTGAAAACGGAAGTTGCATTAACCACGATGTGGGCACGGACAGCCGTTGTATCCATTTCCGCCAGTACCTGACCGATTCCGCCGATGCGCGTGACAATATTTTCTATTTTTTCCGGACTGCGGCCGGCAATTAAGATCGGATCGGCATTCAGCCATTTCAGCATGAAAATTACCGCCCTGGCCGCGCCGCCGGTGCCGAAGACAAGTGCCGGTTTGCCGGAGACGTTTATACCTCTTTTTTCCAAAGCCTTCATAAAGCCGATGGCGTTGGTATTATATCCTTTCAGGATCGATTCGTTGCAGGTGATCGTGTTCACGGCACCGATAATCTGAGCCCCCTCGCTCAACAGATCCAGGTGCGGGATAACCGCCTCTTTGAAAGGCGCGGTCACGTTGGCGCCGGTAATATTGAGCGCGCGTAACCCCCCAATTGCCGAACCAAGCTTCTCCGGTGCGATTTCAAAGGGAACATATACGGCGTTTAACCCGACGTTCTCCATAATTTTTGAAAACATGGCCGGAGATTGTGAATGAGATGCCCGGGCATCACCTATGATACAAAAAACCTGCATTTGGCTTTACTCCCGTTTTATATCTGTCTGAAAACAGTATTTTAAAAAATTCGGGTAACCGTAAACGGCTACAAATTCGCTAAGTCAGGCCAGCCGGGTTAATTTTTTTTTCTGTTGCTAAAAAGCGGTTTCCGGATGAAATACATTTACCTGTTTTAAATCATCACCCAGGTATTCACGTTCGTTGGGCCCCAGGATACCCAGGGACAGGCAGATCAACGTCCATATATGAACCACATGGTACCCGGCGCCATAGTGTTCACTGAGTTCATGGATCTGGGCATGGCAGTTGTGGCATCCGGCGATACAGTAAGCTGCCCCGGTTGCCTGGATTTGATTGTCTTTGAGTTTCCCATATGTCAGACGCTCTTCTTTAAGCCCGGCCTGAAGGAAACCGCCGCCGCCGCCGCAACAGAAATTGTTTGACCGGTTGGGCTGCATATCGATAAAATTTTCTTCGCCCACCAGCGATCTGACTACAAATCGTAAATCTTCCGCAATGGGATCGCCATATGACTTTCGCACGATCTGACACGGATCCTGAACCGTAAATTTGATTTTCAAATCCTTGTTCCAGTCGGAGTTAACCTTGAGTTTGCCCTCCCGGATCCATTTTGCATAGTATTCATAAATATTTTTTACGACCACCTTATGCTCGATGTTGAACTTTTTCAGTCCTGCCAGGACTGAGAAGGTGACGTGCCCTCATTCAGTGTTGAGATAAATCCGGCACCCCAGATCATCGGCCTGTTTAACGCTCGTTCGTGTAATATGCTCCCAGGATTCATTGTCTGCCAGAAACATGCAGTAGTTCTCTCCGCCCCATCCCTTGCTGCCGTAGGTCCAGGTCGCACCGACCAGATGAAGGATTTTCCAGAGCGGTACCATTTCGTCGGGCTCCGTCACCGGTTCCCGGGAGTTTTGATTTAAGAAAAATTCGGCACCCTGTTTGTCGATGGGTGCTTCCATCTCGACAAACTCCGGCTGGGCCTCCCGGTATTCCTCCAGCACGTCCTCCACCACAAATGTAAAATCCTCGGGTGATGCGCCCATGGCACTGCAACTGTCATTTTTAAGCGCCATGTCGCATGACCCCAGGATACCTTTGGGGCGTTCTTCCCTGGGTCTTGCCGCCCGGGTGTTGTAAATTAACTGTGGAATATCGATTTTCATCGGACATACGTAAATGCAGCGCTGGCACATCGTGCACATCCACGGCCAGTCCGATTTTAAAATTTCTTCATCCATGCCCAATGCGGCCATGCGCAGAAATTTTCTGGGATCCATATTTTCCAGACCGGTGGCCGGGCACCCCGAGGAACAGGCCCCGCAGGTAAGACAAAGATTCAAATTGCCTCCCTCGGGCAGCAGCTCGGCCACTTTATCTTTAAAGGTGCTTTTTTTTGTCAGATTCAACTCGATTATTTGCGGTGACATCATATCCTCCTTTGCAGATGTTTGAAAAACAGCTTCTCCCATGCAGTCAACATCCACCGTACTTGTCGGAAAGCTCAGGGCTACTAACCGAAACTCGTTGTTTATCCGTTTATGGCCGGGCAATACTCGAGAAGAGTTATCGTGCAATCTTCCCCTTACATATTCAGCAGATGCTTTACGCTTTCGGTAATCTCATCGGCCGAGGCCGGTTTGGGCAGGTAATCGTCGGCCTCCATATTCATTCCGTCCCAGTGAGAATAACGCGTGGATGAGACATGATCAGCAACAGCCGTCAGCATTACGATGGGAATATCCGTATATTTCTCATCTTTTTTTAGCTCGGCACAAACCTCATAGCCGTCTTTTTCCGGCATCATTACATCCAGCACAATGGCATCAGGGGGATTGGCTTTAACTTTTTCCAAGGCCTCAACACCGTTATAGGCGATTTCGATTTCAAAACCCTCTTTTTCCAGGTTCCCCTTTACGATGTCTGCGAAATCAGGCTCATCATCAACTATCAGTATTCTTTTTTTTTCACTCATCGTATCCTCCTTTGATTGCATTATAAATATCTGTCCGTTGAAATAACAGACGGTTAAAACAGCATAAAGCCATTTGTTTTCCTAATTTGGAACCGTGAACAGCTATCCTAATTTCAAATTTCCAGTCAATCTACATCCGGCCGTGGATAGAGACCGGCAGCTTCGACGATCTCCGGGACCTTTTCTTCCCATTCGATGGCCATGATATGAAAGCCCTTGATTCCTTCAACCTCTTTAAGGCGCTGGATAGCCTCAATACAGATTTTGACGCCTTCTTCAGCTTGTTTTTCCTTAGGGGTGTCGGCCATTCGTTTAACTACTTCATCGGGCACATCCATGCCCGGCACACGATTTTTCATGTAACGGGCCATCCCGGCTGACTTCATAGGCGTCATGCCGGCCATAATATATACCTTTTCCGTAAGACCGCGTTCACGTGCCAGACGCATCCATTCTTCAAACTTGTCAAGGTTGTAAATGCACTGGGTCTGAATGAACTCGGCCCCGGCCGCAATTTTTTTGGCCAGCCGTGGTACCCTGATTTCAAAGGGATCGGCAAAAGGGTTGGCTGCGGCCCCGGCAAATATTTGCGGCGGACGTTTGATATCCGCACCGCCCAAAAATTTACCCTCATCCCGCATCCGTCTCAGCGTCTGAAGAAGCTGCATGGAATCCAGATCGTGGACATTTTGACCCTGGGCACTGTCGCCGAATATCTGGTGATCACCGGACAGGCACAGCATATTGTGGATATCAAACGATGCCGCTCCCAGGATATCGCTTTGCAGGGCAATCCGGTTGCGATCCCGCGTCACCATCTGAAGCACAGGTTCAAGTCCCATCAGTTTAAGCCGTATACAGGCCGCCAGGCTGCACATCCTTGTCATCGAAGTCTGATTGTCTGTAATGTTGATTGCATCCACATGGTTCTTGATCAAATTGGCTTTGGCAATTATCGCCTCCGGATCACTGCCGCGAGGAGGGCCGACTTCGGAAGTAACGGCCATATGCCCTGCAGCCATTATTTTTTCCAGTTTACTCGGTGTTTTCAGATTCATATCTGCACATCCTCCCTCACCACTTTTCGAGGCCCGCCGGCCCTGTCCGTGGACCAGTCCTTTATTGCAAATATCTTTTCATAATCATCAAGCCTTCCCAACGACTTGAGGCGGTCAATGATAAGCTGCCATGCACAGTCAATCTCTTTGCTGATTTCGCATTTACCGTTGGTTGAACCTCCGCAGGGGCCATTTAACAAACGCTTGGCACAACGGGATACCGGACAGATACCTCCCGTATATGCCAGTATGCATTGCCCGCAGGCCTGACAGCGCTCGGCCCATATGCCCCGCTGTTCCGTTGCTCCCAGAAAACAGGTGTTCACCCCGGGATAAACCGGTGTACTGTGATATTTCTCGGCCATGAATTGAACCCCCACGCCGCAGGCCAGGCTCACCACTGCATCATATTGGTCGATGGCATCCCTGATCTCCTCCAGGTATTCGTGATCGCACTGCCGTTCAAGGGTTATCTCGTCGATCTTGGCTTCGTGGCCCTGGCTCAAAAAATACATTCGCAGGGCCGAGGCCAGAATCCCCACCTCCTTTTTGCCCCCGGCTTCACAGACCGTGACACACTCGTTGCAGCCGAGAATCAGGAGTCTGCGAAAATCCTTGACGATATCGATGATCTCTTCAATGGGTTTTTTGTCAGCGACAATCATAATTTACGACCTCTCTTTTGTGCCTCATTTTAGATACTGGAAAAATTGAAATTGAAAAAAACTCAAAGCATGCAAATGCGTGATTTAATTTTGTAGTCGTTCACAGGCTCGGGCCGCCCGGTCAGGCTGTTTTTTTTGCATGGCCAGTTTTATGGGATTGGGCCCCATCTCCACAATCCTTGCGGTCATCTCCACAGCATAACGGGCAAAGGTAGGCCCTTCACCGGATGACAGGTTGAACATTTCAACCCGCTGTCCACCGATCCCGATGGTATCGAGAATTTTCCGGGCCTGCTCAACATGCTTGCGTGCCCGAAAGTTGCCGGTATTGTAGTGACAGTCTCCCTCCATACACCCCACCACATAGACGCCATCGGCACCTTTTTCAAAAGAATGCAGGATATGGATGATATCCACCTTGCCCGTACAGGGCACCCGGATAATTTTAACACTGGCCGGGTATTGTAATCGCATGGAACCTGCCAGGTCCGCAGCGGTATACCCTCAGAAATCACAGCAGAATGCAATGATCACCGGCTCGAACGGACTACTCATAAAACCCCCTCCAGTAAGGCATCCACCTTACTTAAGATTTGATTGTCTTCATACCAGTTCAGTTCAATGGCCTTGGCCGGACACTCTGCGACACAGGCACCGCATCCGTGGCACAGGGCCTCGTCAATTTCACTGACACCATCTGCATTGATGCGGGGCACATCATAGGCACATGAGCGCACACACACCAGGCAGGCCGCGCAACGGTCGGTATCCACCCGGGCCGTTACCGCCGACAGGGTCAGATACGGGCTCGACAAAAAGGTGGTGGCCCTTGATGCCGCTGCCTGGGCCTGGGCAATGGTTTCGGAAATGAGCTTGGGGCCGTGGGCCGTGCCGCACACAAAAACCCCTTCGGTGGCCATGTCCACCGGCCGTAGCTTGACATGGGCCTCCATAAAGTAGCCTTCTGTATTGCGGGCCAGTTTTAATATGGACGCCAGTTCTTCGGTGTCTTCCGCCTGCATTCCGGCGCTCAAAGCCAGAAGGTCAGCCTGTACGCGCAGTTTGCGCCCTAGAATAGGATCGGAAAAAGTGACCTGCACACCGGCTTTGACCGATTCGACCTGGGGCGGATCTTCGGCATCGTAGCGGAAAAACAGCACACCCTGGCGCCGGGCCTCGGTATAATAGTCTTCCAGAAGTCCGTAGGTTCGGATATCACGATAAAGAACATATACATGGGCCGCCGGATTTTTTTTCTTGATGGTAAGGGCGTTTTTGACGGCGCTCTGGCAGCAGATGCGCGAACAATTGGGGTTTTCTTTGTTTCTGGATCCCACGCACTGGATCATCACCACCTGGTCCAGTCCCTCTGCACCCTGCTGATCCAGCCTTTCGGCCAGCTCAACCTGGGTCACCACCCGTGCATCCTGGCCGTAGCAAAATTCTTTGGGCCGGTATTCATTGGCGCCCGTGGCCAGAATAATGGCACCATGTTCGATTTTGCGTTCATACATGCCC
>CAYQNS010000013.1:18450-38825 GCA_964418755.1 uncultured Desulfobacteraceae bacterium | reverse complement strand
TTAAAGTCTACGACAATGACCTTGAAAAAGCAATGCGGATTTTAAAGAAAAAAATTCAAAATGATGGTCTTTTCAAACGCCTGAAGCTTAAAAAAAGCTATGAAAAACCAAGTGAATATAAACGCCGCAAACAGCGTGAAGCTTTGAGACGGGTGAGAATTACAGCAGCAAGAAACAAATACAGGTACAGGTAAACCGAACCGTAAAATTTTACCCGGCAGGCATACACTCCTGCCGGGTTTTTTTTGTGAAAAAAATGCAATCTGAAAATAAATACGAAAAATGCCTCCAAGCCATGTTCGGGTTAAGAAGATTCGGTATTAAACTCGGGCTTTCAACAATCAGAAATATACTGGAAGGCCTCGGCAACCCCCAGGACGGATTTAAATGCATCCATATAGCCGGAACCAACGGCAAGGGATCAATCGCATCCACCCTGGCATATATTCTAAATGCATCCGGATACAAAGCAGGGCTCTACACATCCCCGCACCTTATCCGGTTTAACGAACGAATCTGTATAAACAACACGCCCGTCTCCAACAAAAATATTATTGACGCCTACGAAGCAGTAAAAAAATCCCACTTTGGATCCAGGGAGCCGACATTTTTTGAATTTGCCACGGCAATGGCATTTTTTGAATTCGGCCGCCAAAATGTGGATTGGGCCGTAATCGAAACCGGAATGGGCGGCCGCCTGGATGCGACCAACATCATTCATCCGGCGCTTTCCATCATATCCAATATTTCAATCGAGCATAAATCCTATCTGGGCAGTACAATCGCTGAAATAGCAGGTGAAAAGGCCGGTATCATAAAGGAAAAGACTCCCGTTATAACCGCCGTTAAACAAAAATCAGCCATCGCCGTATTGGATAAAACCGCAACGGACCGTTTAGCGCCGCTTTATCGTTTCGGCAGGCAGTTCAAGGTAAGAAGAAACAAAGAGCAGTTGTTTACCTATTTTGGCATGGAACATACCTGGCATGGTATGCAGACCGGCCTTCGGGGAAATTATCAGGTGGATAATGCCGCCCTGGTTCTGGCCGCATGTGAGATAATAGGCAGGGATCATGCGGCCCTCCCTATGGATTCAATCAAGGCAGGGCTGCTGAAAAACGTCTGGCCGGGCAGGCTGGAAGTGGTATCAAAATCGCCTTTTATTATCCTGGACGGTGCTCACAACCTGAATGCGGCCCGAAACCTGGCAGTATTTCTTTCCGACCACCTGGCAGGCCGTAAAATAACCCTGGTGGCCGGAATGCTGGATGATAAACCCTACACCGCCATGCTGCAAAGCCTCTTGCCGGTCTGCAGCCGGGTCATATTGACCAGCCCGCGGATTGACCGGGCTCTGTCGACAGACACGCTGAATGCCGTTGCCCGACAGATGATATCCCATATCACCCGGATCGATGATGTGGGAAAAGCCGTGCGGCACGCCATTCAAACCGCCGCGCCCGATGAAGTGGTGTGTATTGCCGGATCACTTTACGTGGTCGGGGAAGCCAAAGAGACATTTGAAAAACATCCCGACCTAATAAGGAGATCAAAATAGTATTTTCGGACTTGACTTGTGAATTCGTATCTATTATTTACAAACAAATTGTGCGCCCGTAGCCCAGGGGATAGGGCGTCAGCCTCCGGAGCTGAAGATCGCAGGTTCGAATCCTGCCGGGCGTACCACATTTTTTCTTATCTTTTCCGCCTCTCCGTTTTTTCTCATTTAAATACTCAAAAACAATAAAAATTACGGCGATGCTATTGTAGCTGCGCTGATCGGAACATTATTTTGAAAACCCCACCCATGACAGAACCAAGCTGTTTTTAAGCCAGATTCTGTAGCCGGGGGTTCTCTTTAACCGGGGCATTTTTTTAAAATTACAAACAAATCACAATGGCTAAAACTCCAAATTCCAAATTGGCTTTTGATTTTATTTGGAATTTGGATATTGTAATTTATTTGTGATCAGAGTCGGATTGGGCTATACACGATGCCCTGTACAATTTTCACTATTCATTTTCAAAGGTCTATATCAACATGTTTTCCAGAGCCATCGTTCGAACACCATGCAAAAACATAGTCAACGGCATCACCTCGGCCGATCTTGGGAAACCCGATTACGCCAGGTCCCTTTTACAACACCAACACTACATTAATGCCCTGAAAAAATGCGGACTGCAGGTAACCATACTGGATCCGGAGGAAACCTATCCTGATTCCACTTTTGTTGAAGACACGGCCCTGATAACACCCCGCTGTGCCGTAATCACCAACCCGGGGGCCGCGTCCCGCGCTGGAGAGGTCGAAACGATCTCACCAGTGTTAAATGACCTGAATCGGCCGGTCAAACGAATCAATGTCCCGGGAACTTTAGACGCCGGTGATGTAATGATGGTAGGCAGTCACTATTATATCGGCCTGTCCGAGCGCACCAATGCCGAAGGGGCCAGGCAGCTGATTGCCATACTAAACGACCATTCTATGACCGGGTCCACCATAAAGCTGAATAAAGTGCTGCACCTGAAAACCGGTGTGTCCTACCTGGAAAACGATTATCTGGCGGCCACCGGTGAATTTTTATTTCACGCGGATTTTCAGGAATACAAGATCCTGGAGATCGATGCCAAAGAAAGTTATGCAGCCAACTGTGTCTGGATCAATGATCGTGTTCTGGTGCCGTCGGGACATCCTGCCGCCCAAAATACCATCGAGGCGGCAGGCTATCGCGTGATAGCAGTGGATGTATCGGAGTTTCAAAAAGTAGACGGCGGCCTGAGCTGTCTTTCCCTGCGGTTTTGATATCCTGTCCCGATCATTGTGTCATATACCCCATGCACCTTCCCGCCATATCATCAATTCCCCTGCCTGCTTCACTCCTGGACAGATTTTCAGTGCCGATTTTAAGTCATTTTCGTCTGTCTGATCCGGGAGAAATAAATACATTTGCCTGTCGATCCGGATGCATCGGCTTGCATTTTTTTAAAGCCGTGATTATAATGTTTTTATGAAAATCAACAACGAAAAAATACCCAACCCCCAAGAGATTGAAAAGGAGATCGGCGAATTTCTGTCCAAAAAATTCGGCGGCAGCGTGAAGCTCAGCCATTCGATCATGATCCCCCAGGAGAATCCGGCCGAAACAGATAAAACACAGCCCGGCCAAAACAAATCGATTGATTTTGATATAAAACCCGAGGAACTGATCGCCTATCTGGATCAATATATCATTAAGCAGGACAACGCCAAAGCCGTCCTTTCCACCAAAATATGTACCCATTTCAACCGCATTAAACAGGCAAAAGCCGATTCGGATTACCATCCGGATATGGTGGGCGGAATAAAAAATAATATCCTTATGATCGGCCCCACCGGGGTCGGTAAAACCTACATGATCAAACTCATCGCCAACAAAATTGGTGTTCCCTTTGTCAAAGGCGATGCCACTAAATTCAGTGAGACCGGATATGTGGGCGGTGATGTCGATGACCTGGTAAGGGATCTGGTTCACGATGCGGATAATGATATCGGTCTTGCCCAGTGCGGGATTATCTATATTGACGAGATCGACAAAATCGCCTCCAGTCGGAATCTGATCGGCGCAGATGTATCCCGCACCGGCGTTCAGCGGGCACTGCTCAAACCCATGGAGGAAACAGATATTGACCTAAAGGTTCCCCATGATCCTATTTCCATGATTCAGGAAATCGAACGATTTCGCAAGACCGGCCGGCGTGAAAAAAACACGGTCAACACCAGGAATATCCTGTTTATCATGAGCGGGGCTTTCAACGGTCTCGGCTCTATTATCAAAAAACGAACCACCCAACAGAGCATCGGTTTCGGAGCCAGTTTCAAGAATTCGACCCCCTCTTTTGATATCCTGCAGCATGTTAAAACCGAAGATTTGATTCAATTCGGTTTTGAATCCGAATTTATCGGACGGCTTCCGGTCACCGCAATTTTTGAACATTTGTCACAAGAGGATCTGTTTCAAATTCTGAAAACGCCTAATAATCCGATCATTTTGGGTAAAAAACTGGATTTTGCAGCCTATGGCATCGATATCAAATTCGATGCAAAAGCCCTTCGCATTCTGGCGAAAAACGCGTTTGAAGAAAACACCGGGGCCCGGGGGCTGGTCAGCGCCATTGAAAAGGCTCTGCTGGATTTTGAAAAAAAACTTCCCTCCACCAACGTTAAAAAATTTCCGGTAACGACCGCCGTTATTGAAAACGCTAAAAAAACACTGGCTGCCATGATTGGGGCATTGCCCGGGTCCGCAACGAAGAGTTACGAAAAACTTTGCCTTGCGGAAAAAGAAAATATCAAGCAATATATCGAATCCAACCACAAAAACCTGAGCGCCAGATATAATCTTACGCTGACGCCGTCCCGGATCAACAGTGTTGCCGCCCTGTACTGCAACCGAATTATAGATATCGGAAGTGCGATCAAAAAAATCAAATCCTTCTATGATGAGATTAAAACGATTGAACTTAACTTCTTAAAAAATTTCGATATCAATATCGTACTCGAAGAGGAGGCCATTGATTTTTTGATCAAACAGGTCATAAATACTGAAACCGTTCTTGACGGTTTATACTCTCGGCTCGAGTCTGATTTTAAACTGGGCCTTAACCTGATTCGGGAGAAAACCGGAAGAAACCGTTTTTTTATAACCCAGCAGGCACTTTCAGACCCGGAATCCTATATTAGCACCCTTATCAAGGATGAGTTAAAGAGTTTAACGCCGGCCTAAACCGGACAAACCGGTGCTGTTGAAAAAGGCGTACGCCGCAAATTCCAAAATACAATGTCCAAATCTCAAATTACAATACCCAATAGTCTGGTGTTGTTTATCATTTGGTTATTGTAATTTGTCTGTTGTTTAACGTCGGAAGTAACTTATGGAACATTGCAAAATATATTATTTTGACCATACAATCGGTAGTCTGATGTATCCGGTTGTCCGGTCCATGACCCTGGAGGTAAAAAAGTTAAAAAATGATTGGAATATCTAAACTCTACTGCGGTACGGTTGAACCATCCGACGCATTACGTTACGGACGTCAGTCCGGAAAACTGCCTTCTCATCTACTCCAGTTCTCCAGTGATAAACGCCCGGTGATCGTATGGAACATTACCCGAAGATGTAACCTGAAATGTATTCACTGCTATGCCCAGGCCAAAGACATTTCTTTTGAAAACGAACTTTCCACAGATGAGGGGAAGTCACTCATCGACGACCTGGCTGACTTTGGATCTCCGGTGCTGCTTTTGTCCGGAGGCGAACCCATGGTGCGCCCGGACCTCCCTGAACTGGCCGAGTATGCAGTCAAAAAAGGCATGCGGGCCGTCATCTCCACCAACGGCACATTGATCACAGCCGAAAAAGCACGCATTCTCAAGGAGATCGGCCTGTCCTATGTGGGAATCAGCCTGGATGGAATGGAAGATGTTCATGACCGCTTCCGGGGGGTAAAGGGGGCCTATAGAAAAGCCCTGGAGGGCATCCGAAACTGCCAGGCGGCAGGCATAAAGGTGGGGCTGCGCTTTACCATCAATAGACACAATGTCCATGAAATCCCCAACATTTTTGATCTTCTGGAGGAGATGGACATTCCCCGGGTGTGCTTCTACCATCTGGTCTATGCCGGGCGCGGCTCAAAGCTGGTTGAAGAAGATCTGTCCCATTCGGAATCCAGGAAGGCGGTGGACCTGATTATGGATCTTACCCAAAAGCTTCACGCCAAGGGTAAATTCATGGAAGTTCTGACCGTGGACAACCATGCCGACGGACCATACGTGTATCTCAGACTCCTTAAAAAGGATCCGAAAAGGGCGGCCGAAGTCCTGGAACTGCTGGAAATGAACGAGGGCAACAATTCGGGACGGGGATTCGGATGCGTCAGCTGGGACGGAGAAGTTTATGCCGATCAGTTCTGGCGGCATCACAGTTTCGGCAATATCCGTCAGCGCCCTTTTTCCGAAATCTGGACAGATCTGTCCGAACCTTTGATGAAAAAACTCAAGGAAAAGAAAAAACATGTCACCGGCCGCTGCGCCACCTGCCGGTGGCTGGACATTTGTGCCGGCAATTTCAGAGTGCGGGCCGAAGCGGTTTCCGGTGATGTATGGGCCCCTGACCCGGCCTGCTACCTGACCGATGAAGAAATAGCCTGACCCTCAGGGCCGGCTTTTCAAATATAAACCAGCCAGTTCAATGCATAAGAAAGGACTCCCTATGCTTTTTCCAGACTACCGTCCCAGACGTCTGCGTCAGACCGGCGCATTTCGGCGCATGATTCGTGAAACCGTACTTAGTGTGGATGATTTGATCCTACCGCTTTTCGTCATCGCTGGTAAATCCGTTAAAAACCCGATTCCGTCCATGCCCGGACAATACCAGTTGTCCATAGACAACTTAATCAAAGCCGCCAAAGAGGCCTTTGGACTGGGCATACCCGCCATCATGCTGTTTGGACTGCCGGCCCGCAAGGATCCGTTGGGAACACGCGCTTATGCAAGAGATGGAATCGTCCAGAAAGCCGTCAAAGCCATCAAAAACAAACTGCCGGATCTGATGGTTATCACTGATGTATGCCTGTGCCAATACACGGATCACGGCCATTGCGGAGTGATTGAAGGTGAGATGGTTGATAACGATGCTACGCTGGATCTGCTGGCCCGAACGGCCCTTTCCCATGCACGGGCCGGTGCGGACATGGTTGCCCCTTCCGACATGATGGATGGGCGGGTGGCGGAAATCCGCAATACCCTGGATGAAAACAATTTTTCCAATGTCCCCATCATGTCCTATGCCGCAAAATACTGTTCCGCCTATTACGGGCCGTTTCGTGAAGCTGCGGATTCCGCCCCCCAGTTTGGAGACCGCTGCACCTACCAGATGGATCCTGCCAATGCAGTGGAAGCCATTCGCGAGGTTACCATGGACATTGAAGAAGGCGCCGATATCATCATGGTAAAGCCGGCGTTGCCCTATCTCGACATTATATGTCGGGTCAGGCAGGAAATAGATCTCCCGGTTGCCGCCTACAATGTCAGCGGTGAATATGCCATGATCAAGGCTGCCGAAAAAATGGGGTGGATAGACGGCCGCAAGGTAATGCTGGAAACCCTCACATCCATCAAGCGTGCCGGCGCGGACATGATTCTGACCTATTTTGCCGTTGAAACGGCCGAAATATTGAGAAAGAGAACCTATATTCATGCAACCTGATAAAACCGCAAACCCGGCCGGAGATCATTCCAGGCACGCTGAAAAGGGCTCAAGGCTGCGCCTTGTGGCCTGGGAAACCACCCGCAACTGCAACCTGTCCTGTATACACTGCCGGGCATCGGCCACCAACGGCCCCTACAAGGGCGAACTGGACACAAATGCCTGTTTTCGACTTCTGGATCAAATTGCTCTGGTGGACGACCCCATTATTATCCTCACCGGAGGCGAACCCCTGCTGCGTCCCGACATATTCGATATTGCCAGATACGGAACGGACAAAGGACTGCGCATGGTGATGGCACCCAACGGCACCCTGGTCACAAAAGAGGCGGTTGCCAAAATGATTTCGGCGGGAATCCGGCGTATCAGTATCAGCCTGGACGGAGCCACCAGGGAAAGTCATGACAAATTCAGGGGCGTCGACGGTGCCTTTGAAGGATCGATCAACGGCATCAAGATGGCCCGCGAAGCCGGCCTTGAATTCCAGATCAATACAACCGTCACCAAAACCAACATGGACCAGATTACACAAATTCAGGATCTGGCCATAGAGCTGGGGGCCGTGGCCCATCACATATTTCTGCTGGTTCCCACCGGACGCGGCAAGTATATCGTGGACCAGGAAATTTCAAGCGCCGAATATGAAGAAACACTCAACTGGTTTTACGATCAGCGCGAAAAGACCCCCATGCAGTTAAAGGCCACCTGCGCACCCCACTATTACCGGATACTCAGACAGCGGGCAAAATCAGAAGGCAAAACCGTTACGTTTCAAAGCCATGGACTGGATGCCGTTACCCGGGGATGCCTGGGCGGTACGGGGTTCTGTTTTATATCCCATACCGGTATTGTCCAGCCCTGCGGTTTTCTGGACGTAAAGTGCGGAGATGTAACTATCGAGTCTTTTGCCGATATCTGGAATCATTCAAAGGTATTTCTGGCTTTGCGGGACTATAATAATTTAAAGGGCAAGTGCGGCCGGTGTGAATATAAAGCGGTCTGCGGCGGATGCCGGGCCCGGGCTTTTGAAGCCACAGGCGATTTTCTGGCCGAAGAACCGCTCTGCAGCTATGAACCGGCTCTGAAATGAAAAACAACTCATCATTCAATTAACTGACAGGGGCCGTTCAAGGTTGACGGAAACGATTTTGGAAACGCCCTTTTTTTCCATGGTAATGCCGAAAAGGGTATCGGCAAACTCCATGCTGCGTTTGTTATGGGTAATCATGATAATCTGAGATTTTTCTCCGATAATTTTGAGGAGCTCATTAAAACGAAAAATATTGGCTTCGTCGAGGGGCGCGTCAATTTCATCCAAAAGACAAAATGAAGCCGGTTTGATCAAAAAAATGGAAAAAACAAACGCGATGGCGGAAAGGGCCTTTTCCCCCCCGGACAAAAGGCTCATGCGGGTCAGCTTTTTACCCGAAGGCTGAATCATGAATTCAACACCGGTTTCAAGGGGCTTGTCCGGCTGGGTCAGCACCAGCTTGGCGCTTCCTCCGTCAAAAAGACGAGGGAAAACTTCGCTGAGTTTTTCATTTACCAGGGTAAATGTTTTCATGAATTTTTTCTGGGTAATTTTATTTATCCTGCGAATAACCTGGTGCAGGTCATCTATGGCTTTAACCAGGTCATCCCGCTGCTCCGAAAGAAAATCAAAACGTTCCTTGAGTTTTTCATATTCACCAATTGCGCTCAGGTTGACTTCACCGATGCCGGCTATCTTTTTATTCAAATCGGCCAGCCTTTCTTTTAATTCGGCATCGGAAAGATCTTCCGCCATATTTTCAGATTGAATCCGCCAATCTTGGCTATGTCTGAATTGGGCAAGCGATCTGTGATAACGCTCCTCGATGCGATTTTCAATGGCATCCCGTTTTATCTCCTGCTGAGAATGTTCAACTTCAAGAAGCCGGATTTCCTGCAATGTTTTTTCACGCCGGGTCCGGATACCCGAGATCATTTCGTCGTTTTTAGTAAGTGATGCATCAATTGTCTGATACCTGCCTTCATTTTGTTCCAGATTTTTCTTGAGCTTATTGAACTCCTCATACAAGCGGGCCAGGGAGTGCTCAGTAGCCTGAACCTTCCGGCCGGCTTCGTTTTTTTTCTTCCTTTTTACCTCAATCTCCCCAACGAGACCATCAAGCCTGCTGATTCCGTCATCTCTGAATTCTTCAAGCCGGCGAAGGGTATTACTGCTGTTTTCCAGCTTTGCGGTCAGGGAGGTAAGATCAAGTTTCAGCTCAACACTCTTGCGATTAAAATTTTCCATATCAACGGTCGCATGTCTGATTTTGCCGGTCGTGCAGACCACATTGTCCTGAGCTTCTTTTACTTCCCGCTCGATTTCAATTAGAATCCTGTTGTTTTTTTCGATTTCCCGGTCGATATCCTCTTCTTCACCTGTGAGCTGTTCCTGTTCCAGCTGTGTGATTTCAAGACGACTGCGGGCATGTTTTAAATCCTCGGTGGTTGTATAAAGCAATTTTTCGGCTTCCATAACCTCTTGATTCACTGTGTTTTTTTCCGTGATCAGCTTCTGGTAATCGCTTTCAGCCAGACGCACCTGTTCTTCCAGTTTTTCCTGAATTTTCCGGGCCGATGTCTGCTTTTCTTCCAAAAGGGTCAACTGGTGCTGAACCTCTTTCAACTCCTGTTTCTTGGCCAATATCCCGGTCATTTTATCCCGGCTGCCGCCGATAATCAGACCCCGGCTGGAAATAACATCCCCCTGTTCGGTGACAATGGATCGGGATACGCCGTTTTTGTTCCACTGGGCCAGAGCATCCGTCAGGTTGGCGGTGACGATCACATGCCCCAGAATGGATTCGACGACGGTTTCATAGCCGGATTTGACGGAAATATGGCTCAGAAGATTATTGGCCTTAGCCGGCTTTTTCCTATCGTCGCCACCAAAGGGTTTCAGGGTTGACAGCGGTATAAAACCACTTCGGCCTGCCTGATGGGTCTGAAGATAATCGATGGCCTTAAGACCGGTTTGCTGGTCTTTCACCAGTATGTATTGCAACGATTCTCCCAGCACTGCTTCGGTTGCGGTGGCAAAGGCCGGTTCAGGTTCAAGGATATCGGCCAGCAGTCCCAGTATATTGTTCATGCCGGTAGCGTCCTCATGTCCAAAGGCTTGCCCGGCTGTCGGCATCGCCCTCTTTTTCTGCAAAATCGCCCGAACCCCGTCTTTATACCACTCAAAGTTGTCCGCCATTTTTTTTAGGGTAAAATATTGGGAACGGACCTTGTTGTTTTCAAGCATTATATCTTGAACCGTTTTCACCTGGAGACCCAGAGCCCTGTTTTTTCCCGCAAGCTCTTTTTGCAGGGCAGTAATCTGCTGATCCAGCTCTTTGCTATCAATTTTGGATTGATCGAGCCGGTCCCCGGCGGCCAATTGACGTTTCCGGATTATCGTTGCATTGCGGCTTGCCAGGACTGCTTCTTCATCGATTCTTTTCAGGCGGCGTTTGATGTTTTCGCGGCTGCCGGCAGCGTTTTGAGAAATATTTTTATAACGGGCCTCCCGGGCCGCCAGCTCCATCAGATTTATTTTACAGGCGTCGAGAGTCTTGTTTAAGCGGGCCAGATTTTCTATTATTCCTCCGGAATTTTTTCGTTCCTGCTCGATCAGATGGTGAATCTGCTTTATCCGCTGGTTCAAATCGCTGTTTTGCTCTTTGGCTTGGCCGATCTCTGCAATAATTTTTTGATTTTTTGATTCAAGTTCACCGCGCCCGGATTCGATTTCTTTAATTTCAGCCGCAAGACGTGTGGTTTCCCGGCCCAGGTGAACCAGATCGTTTTCCTGCCGGTCAATCCGGCGCTGCTTTTCATGGCTGTCTGATTTTTGCGTAGCAATCGCCTGATCTTTTTGCCGGCGTTGCAGCTTGATCACTTCTACGGCAGCGTCCAGTTTTTTCAACCGGACAGTGTGGGCCAAATCGGTATCTTGCAGCTTTTCTATAGAATGTTTGATTTCAAAAATTTCGCCGTTACAGTGATCGTGCCGGCCAAGCGCCAGGGTAATATCCATCTGCCGAATCTGTTGCCGGGTGGTCTGGTAAATTTCAGCCTTGCGGGCCTGGCGTTTAAGGCCCGCCATGTGGCGTTTGATTTCAACGATGATATCCGAAACCCGAAGAAGATTCTGTTGTGTGGCATCGACTTTGCGCAGAGCTTCTTTTTTGCGGGTTTTGTAACGGGTAACCCCGGCGGCTTCCTCAATAAAAAAACGTCTTTCATCGGGGCCGGCCTCTGTTATGGCGCCTATGTTGCCCTGCTGAATCACCGCATACGATTTGGTCCCCATGCCGCTGCCCATGAAAATATTATAAAAATCTTTCAACCGGCATGGCTGTTTGTTCAAAAAATAGGCGCTTTCGCCCGAGCGGTACAAACGCCGGGTCAACATGATTTCGGTAAAATCTTTAAATTCTTCAGGGGTCGAACCATTGTCATTGAGGAGCGTTAAAGAGACTTCGGTCATGTTCAGGGGCAATTTGCCGTCCGTTCCGGAAAAAATGATGTCTTCCCTTGATTTGCCGCGCAGTTGCTTCATGCTCTGTTCGCCCATGACCCACCGCAGGGCATCAATAATATTGCTCTTGCCGCAGCCGTTAGGCCCCACGACTGCTGAAATACCGCCGGGAAAGGATATGCTGGTCTTGTCCATAAAGGACTTGAAACCGGCTATCTGCATGCTTTTAAGTCTCACGCGCCAAAATCTCCTGAGATTACGCTATTACATTTTCAAAAAGAACTATCAGGAAATATCCGACGTGTAAAGAAAAAAACACAACCAGGGGTAGATTTTTGTGTTTCAAATACAATATATTGTGTAAAAATTAAAAAGCAGGGCGAAAACATCTTTCTAAAAAATGATACTCTCGTAAAAGTCCGATGTAGGGCTCCATTCTTGTAAAATTCGCAAATCGTCCTACCCGTGTCAAAATGATTTATGAATGTTATTGACACCAGTGAATGCACTTTTGTATAAATTGCGAAACTTTATCCATGACCAGATAATCGCCAAAACACTTAGGAGGGAGCCATGCCGGAAAAAACAGATACCCGATTTTCAGATATTTTAAAACACCCGGATGTACTCGAGGCTACTGATAATATCAACCGTAAAATCACAGATCGGCGCAACTTTGATATTCAGCAATGCCCGGTTTTCACCTATCCTTTCAGCGTTCTGGAAAGCGATCATCAGTATAAATTTACACTGGACAGAGAGGCCAGTCGCCAGGTGCCCGATATTATTAAAAACCCGGTCCAGAAAATTTTGGGTAAAAATTCCGTAACGGAATCCGGGAAAAATATTTTCAGGAAAAAAAGAAATATCGGAATCGTATTTTCCGGCGGACCGGCCCCCGGGGGCCATAATGTAATTGCCGGTCTTTATGACGCCGCTAAAAAAGCCAATCCTGAAAACCGGGTTTTTGGCTTCCTTCTTGGGCCTGACGGCATCATTGAAAATGAAGTGACCCTGCTTACCGATGCTATTGTCGATGCCCACCGCAACCTGGGCGGTTTTTGCATGATCAAAACCGGGCGCACTAAAATCGACTCCGTCGAGAAGATGGCCCTGGCCCGGGCAACCTGCCTCAAACTCAACCTGGATGCAGTGGTGGTTGTGGGCGGCGATGATTCCAATACCAATGCCGCTTTTCTGGCTCAGGAACTGAAAGGTGACGGCATTCAAGTCATCGGCGTACCCAAAACCATTGACGGGGATATCCAGGTAAGAGATGACACCGGAAAAATATTGTGCGCCATGTCGTTCGGGTTCCATACCGCGGCCCTGGCATTTTCCGAATCCGTCGGCAACCTGTGCACTGACTGCAGTTCCGATGTCAAGTACTGGCATATATGCAAGGTCATGGGGCGCGTTGCCAGTCATCTGGCTCTCGAAACCGCTTTGCAGACCCATGCCAATTTAACCCTTATCGGCGAGGATCTGGCCGATTATTTCGACCAGGGGAGAATTGACGGCAGCAAGGAGGTTGACTATTCCGCCTACGGCATGACCTTAAGACATCTGTCACGGGTCATCTGCGACAGCATTATCCGCCGGGCCGCAGTCGGAAAAAATTACGGCGTTATCGTCATCCCTGAAGGCGTATTGGAATTTATCAATGAAATACAGATATTTATCATTAAACTCAGTACGATTATCGCGCAGTATAACAAGACCCATGATAAAGACTTCCATACATCCTATCCTTTGCTTGACGACAAACTGGAGTACCTGAGACGGCTGGTCAGGGGAATTCGCCAAGATGCTTCTTTTGGTATCTGGAATGCGCGGGATGATGAAGTGTTCAATGATATCCCGGCCTTTTTTCAGGAAGGGCTCCTTATGGAAAGGGATAGCCACGGCAATTTCCAGTTTTCCCAGGTTGAAACCGACAAGGTACTGATGGGGCTCGTGAGGGATTATCTGGATATATTAAAAGAAAAAGGTGAATATCGTCTGGGAATCCATCGCCCCTATTTCAAAAAAAATATGGAACAGGCCGGATTTGATCCCGACACCGTTGGCCCGGTGCTGTTTGAAAACTATGAAGGAGATGTTGAGTTTTTGCTCACCGACAAAAATATTATTTCCGTTAAAACACTGACGCAGGCTTTTGTGGATGCAGAGGTTATCGACAAGGGTGCACAAATCCCGGCGGCAATTGAAAAAATCTACAAAAAATCAGTACCCAAGTTCAAAACCCAGGCCCATTTTTACGGCTATGACGGCCGCGGCAGCGATCCCACTACATTTGATGCCACCTATACCTACAACCTGGGCCTGACGGTGTTCAGTCTGATTGCCAATGGCGCCACCGGGCAGATGGCGGCGATCCGCAATCTGGAAAAAGGATTTTCACACTGGGAGCCCATCGGAATTCCCGTTGCGCCCCTGATGCACCTTGAAGAGAGAAAGGTGAAACTGGCCCTGGTGCTGGAAAAAAGCATCGTTGATGTGGATCTAACCGCATTTAAGGTAGTGAAGGCCAACCGGGAGAAATGGCTGGCGGCTTCACCCGGAGAAGACAACTACAGACGCCCGGATGCCATCGAACTATCCGAAATCAATGATGCCGACATGCCCTTGACGCTGAAACTGAATGCACTTGATTATTTATGACCAAAATTCAATTTTTTACATCTTGGTAAACAGGAAATAAAATGGCATTTAACTGGATCAAAAGAAAAAAAAAAGCGGCCGCAGATCTGCCGCCTGAAGTCGAAGCGGCCGATGCCGAATCAGATTCTGAAATAAAAACGGACAGTGTCGAAGACCTGCCTTTAGCGGCATCCGTGCCGGAAGCGGTCCCGGAATCCGAGCCCGGGCCAGACCCGGATAAACCCCTTGAATCAAACGGTTTTTTCAACCGTTTAAAAAAAAGCCTGGCCAAGACCCGTAAAATATTGAATACGGATATTGACGATCTTTTCTCAATACGACGCAAGGTAGATGATGAACTCCTGGAGGAGCTCGAAGAGCTTTTGATCACCTCGGACCTCGGCGTCAGCACGTCCATGGATCTTATCGAAAAAATCTCCAGACAATCGGCAAAAATTTCCACTGCCGATCAATTGAAGGATATCCTGAAAAAGGAAATCTGCGCTCTTTTTAATCAACCCGAAAAAAAGGAACCGGAAACAGGGTCCACGCCCCGGGTGGTCATGGTCGTCGGCGTCAATGGCGTGGGCAAGACAACCACTATCGGCAAACTGGCATCCCGATTTTCAGGCCAGGGTAAAAAAGTCCTCATCGCCGCTGCCGACACGTTCCGGGCCGCGGCCGTTGAGCAGCTTGCCATATGGGCTGATCGATCCGGAGCCGACCTGGTAAAACACCGGGACGGGGCTGATCCTGCCGCCGTTGCCTTTGATGCGGTTGAAGCCGCCCAGGCCAGAGGATGTGATATCGTGCTGGTGGATACAGCCGGAAGACTTCATACCAAAGTCAACCTCATGGAAGAATTAAAAAAAATAAAACGAAGCATTGCAAAAAAGCTTCCCGAAGCCCCCCATGAAGTTCTTCTTGTCCTGGATGCCACCACCGGCCAGAATGCCCTTTCCCAGGCCAATCTGTTTAACGAGGCCATCGATATCACATCTCTGGCTTTGACCAAGCTGGACGGCACGGCCAAGGGCGGAATTGTCGTTGGCATCTGTAACACGCTCGACATTCCCCTGAAGTATATCGGTGTCGGTGAAAGCATCAAAGACCTGCAGGATTTTGATCCGGTTACCTTTGTGGATGCGCTCTTTTAGGCGCTTAGCAAAGCAACATCGACAAAGTTTTATCAATGTTCAAGCTGCAAGTTGAATTTCATTATGAATATCAATTGACCCGAAGGGACAAGCCGAATATTTATTCTATGATTTTCGTGAATCCTGGATGCATAAGCGGTTGGTGCAGATCGACTTAAAATATTTTAGTTTAAAATGCCTGCAAAAAAGGTGTCAAAATAAAATATATCCCCAACAGGACAATGGTTGAACCTGCGATTTTTCTAAACCACTGACCTGCCCCGTTCCACATGCTGTTTTCGAGCAGTTTTTTAACTGCCGCGGTTGAGCTTCCGGCAATAACGATAGGAAGGCAATGGCCGATGCCGAACAGAATGATCAAAACAATACCTGTAATGACTTTTCCCTGAACCGTAATGATGGCCAGAATCGGGGCAATAAACCCGAATGTGCATGAACCCGAAAGGACGCCATAAGCAAGCCCGAGTACAAAAGCTCCAAACATCCCCCTTAAATTCAGCTTATATAAAAGACTGCCGGACATTGAACATTTCTCAACTCCAAGCATCCCCAAAGCGACCCAGATAAGGATAATTCCCACCAGAATCTGCCAATAATTTCCCACATCTCCAAGCATCCTGCCAAGCAGGGCACAGATAATCCCAATCAATGCAATAGTGATGAACAGACCAGAAGTAAACAAAATAGAATAGAGTCCCGCCTGCCGTGGCTTTATCATCTTTTCCTGGCCTCCGACATAGCCCACAATCAGCGGAATGGATGCCAGATGGCAGGGGCTGAAAAGGACACTGATCATTCCCCATACAAAACACCCGGCTGCTGCCATGGCGATTCCACCGGTCATCCATTGATTTACCGTCACAAAAATTGAGCCCAGCATTCTTTTTATCCTTTATTTTTTAGATCAGGCTTTGCAACGCCCATTTTGGTCAGTTGTTCAACAATGGATTTTTCATCAAAAAAGCCCACATGCCGGTATACCTCCTCACCCTGTTCGTTAAAGAAAATTTGAGTAGGTATAGCCCGAATTTTAAACCGCGGTGCCTGCTGCCGGTTCACCCATACATCTATGAAAACAATATCGGCTTTCCCTTCATACGCTTTTTCAAGCTTGGCAAGAATCGGTGCCATCATTTTACAGGGAATACATTTTTTAGCTCCCAGGTCAATCATTGTCACCATGCCCTTTGCCGGAACCCTTGAAAAATCCTCCGCAAAAACGCCCGCTGTAAAAGACAACATGAAAACAACCATCCAGATAAACAATCCAGTTTTATTCAATCGCATAACCAGATTTTCCTTTTCCCCCTCTATTATGATCATCATCACAGTCGAAAATCTTTTCATACCATCTCCATTCTTTATGTTTTTCATGGTCAGCCCATACGGCATAGAAAGCCCCGATTGTCAGTAGAAAAAGGGTTACAAATAATGCGATCCACTTCTGATTGTTAATCAAAATAATTTACTTTATCAATTTCCGTAAGGCTTTAAATGCACTACAAGTCCTTCAATACTCTGAATCATAGCTTTGCTACCAACTGTTAAAGGAACCTCGCAAACTGCCGTCCATAGTACCCCGTTGAGCAAAACCTGACCTTGAGTTTTATCCCATCGTTTAATTTCAACAACTTTTCCAATCATTCTCGTCACGCCATAAGTGGATTTTTTCCTGCCCTTAGAAATGAACCAGAATAGCGGGAAGATTAAATGTTCAATTAGCTCAAAGGCAATAAAGATGATTACGATTGTGATTATGGTGGTTTTCAGCATGAATCTATGAGCCAATATCCTCAACGCTTAAACAGCGCATATTATCTCATGATACCGTATTTCTTCAAATTTGATTTTATATAAGGCCAGTGCAAGATAATATGTATTGCGATAACAATCATGAATATCAGTGCAACCCATTCATGGAGTGCAATACAAAAATGTCTGAGAGAAACTAAAAAACTTCCTCTTGCTTGATATCCTCTGGGCAATACAAGCCAATTTAGCAAGCCGGTTATACATAAAATAATAAAGAGGATAAAGGATATCAGGTTGACTACCCAAAGCTTTGAAGACCTTCTACTACACATTCACTGCCCTTTTACTATGTTGATTGGGATTTTTACCCTTAGTA
Organism: uncultured Desulfobacteraceae bacterium; assembly: GCA_964418755.1. Taxonomy (GTDB): domain Bacteria; phylum Desulfobacterota; class Desulfobacteria; order Desulfobacterales; family 4572-123; genus 4572-123. Next base: position 21,158 of record CAYQNS010000013.1, on the reverse strand, counting down.
ACTTCAAGATTTATTTTATTTATTAATCTGCTTTTGAGAAAACCAGTGGTCGGTCTTCAAGCAAATTTTAACCAACATAAGCATAACGGGCACTTCGATCAGTACCCCTACAACTGTGGCCAGGGCCGCTCCGGATGAAAGACCAAACAGCAGAACCGACGATGCAATAGCCACTTCAAAATGATTGGAGGCACCGATCATGGCCGAAGGGGCCGCATCCGCATAATTAAGACCCATCAGCTTGGCCAGACCGTATGTCAGCCAAAAAATCAGATTGGTTTGAATAAAAAGAGGTATGGCAATCCAGAGTATGGTCAAAGGATTGGATACAATAACATCGCCTTTAAAGGAAAAAAGAAGTACCAGCGTAACCAGTAAGGCTGTAATTGTAATTGAAGTTAACACGTGTAAAAATTTTTCTTTGAACCAGGTTTCACCCCGTACCCGGATAATAAATTTCCTGGAAGTATAGCCGGCTACAAGCGGCAATGCCACGTATATTCCAATGGAAAGTACCAGTGCTTGCCACGGAACCGGGAGCCGTCCAACGCCCAGAAGAAAGCCTCCTAAAGGGCCAAAGAGAAAGAGCATGACAAGGGAGTTGATAGCCACCATGACAAGTGTATGGCCATCATTCCCGCGGGCCAGAAAACCCCAGACAAGAACCATGGCCGTACAGGGCGCAATCCCTAAAAGTATGCATCCTGCAAGATAGCTCCGCCAGAGAGGCACTTCCAACATTTTTATTCCGTTTACCAAAACAATTTTCCCGACACCATGCGTTGCACCCACCGTAAGGTTCAAGCCCAAGGGCGCCTTGACATGGTCAACGGCCTCGGGACCAATAAAATTATAAAACAGGGTACCGAGAAAGAAGATCGAAATAGCATACATGGTGAACGGTTTGATGATCCAGTTAACAAACAAGGTCAACCCCACCGGTTTGATATTTCTACCGGCTTTGAGGACTTCGCCGAAATCAATTTTAACCATAATGGGGTACATCATAAAAAAAAGACAGATGGCGATGGGAATAGAAACTACTGGTGCTTCTCCAACATAAATAGCAAGGCCGTCGAAGTATTTCGCTACTCCCGGGGCGACTTTGCCAAGGGCAATTCCGGCCACAATTGAGATTGCCACCCAAACAGAAAGATACTTTTCAAAAAAACTAAGGCCCTTTGATTCTTTGGCCGTGTTTGCTTCTGCTTCCGTCATTTTTTCCTTTGTTGCTAAAAGAACCTCCAGCGACTTTAGTAACCAAACCGGGATTCGCTCAGATTCTCTGCAATTTTAGCAATGTTTAAATTGTCCGGGAGCGGCTACCCTCTTCCTTTGCATCTCCTATAACCAGTGAAACAAAAGCCATAACGGCGGATATTCCCATAGCAAAAAACTTTACATTGGCATATATCGATTCAGTGGACAAAAATTTATTTTTTACATAACTCCTCGCGATTTAAATAAGAAACTTTTTTAATTAACTCAACGACTTCAGAATCGTCTGCCAGCCAATGTTTAAGATTGCCAAGCAGACTGGCTGCATAGGGACTGGTTGCGCCGTCGGTCAGGGAATAATTAATCCACAGACCGTCTTTTCGATAATCCACCAGACCAGCTTCTTCCAGTATTTTAAGATGCTTAGAAACTGTGGACTGGGCGGTTCCCAAGGCGCCTTGCAACTCACAAACACACATCTCTTTTTGATCCAGCAATTTTAATATTTTAACTCGATTTGGGTCGGATAGTGCCTTCATAACTTTGATAAAAAATTTCATTCGAGTTTCCTCATATATTCCCTTGTATCGATATAATATTGAATTCTATGTAAGGTCAAGAAGTTTTTAAACGTGATCCTGCAAATTGGAGGCAATGCACTGATTTTGCCCATCTCAAGAATTCAGGATTGTTGTCATTGTGGGTGCATCAATGTTGCCCCCGCTTAAAATAATGCCGACCCGGCCTTTGGGGATAACAGACCGGCTCAGCAATGCCGCCAGCCCAAGGGCACCGGAGGGTTCAACGACCAGTTTCATTCGGTAAAATAAAAATTTAACGGCATCGACAATCGCCTGTTCAGACACCGTTTTCATGTCATCCACATACGCCAGCACCAGGGGAAACGTTATTTTACCCAGAGACGCCGTCCGGGTACCATCGGCGATGGTGGAAGGATTTTTAACGCTGTGGAGTGTTTTGGTTTGAAATGATCGGGTGGCATCATCTCCCAGCTCCGGTTCGATACCGATGGTCTGGCAACCGGGTGCCATGGCTTTTGCGGAAATTGCCGAACCACTCAACAGCCCGCCACCGCCGCAAGGCACCAGCAGCATATCCAGATTACCCAGTTCTTCAAACATCTCCAGAGCCGCGGTTCCCTGTCCTGAGATGACATCCATATGGTCAAACGGTGGAATCATGGCATAGCTGTTTTTCACCTGGAGATCCGTTGCAACTACCTCACGATCTGTTTTTTCAAGATCGTATCCGACAATATGCCCGCCATAGCCTTTCGTGGCGGCCCGTTTGGTTGCCGGGGCATTGTCCGGCATCACGATGGTTGTCCGGATATTCAACATCTGGCCCACGAGCGCCACGGCCTGGGCATGATTTCCCGAAGAATAGGTAATCACCCCACGTGCTTTTTCCGATGCCGTGAGTTGCGACATGCTGTTAAAAGCCCCTCGAAACTTGAAGGCCCCGATTTT
>CAYQNS010000013.1:0-18350 GCA_964418755.1 uncultured Desulfobacteraceae bacterium | reverse complement strand
GCGGCCCTTGCAATGGATGCCTTTGCCGTTGCCGTCACTGCCGGTTTTCAGATCAAGGCGTTAAGCCGCCGGCATATTTTCAGACTCTCATGGCATTTCGGGCTGTTCCAGGCGCTGATGCCTCTTATCGGCTGGTTTTCCGGACGAGCGGTCGTCGTCTATATTGAAAAATATGACCACTGGGCAGCCTTTTTCCTGCTGTTTTGGATCGGTGTCAACATGATCAGGGAATCGTTTGATACGGATACAGATAAAAAATGGCAGGACCCCACAAGGGGGATGCGGCTCGTTATTCTTTCGGTTGCCACCAGCATCGATGCCCTTGCCGTAGGTTTTACCCTGGCTGCTCTGAACGTACCGATCCTGCTTCCGGCAGTCATCATCGGGTGTGTGGCACTCTTATTTACCTGTATTGGTTTGCTTCTGGGCCATCGATTTTTATCTTCTGAAAAATTCGGAAAAAAAGCGGAACTGCTTGGCGGGACGATTCTCATTCTCATCGGCATCAAAATTTTGTTCGAGCACAACGTCTTTTAGCTAATCCAGAAGACTACACCCAATCAGAACGACAATCATCGGTCAAACATAAAGTACCTATCCCTTATTTTCCTTCTTTTTTTAACTTGACGAGCCCCATCCATGTATATAGTATATATAACATACATCATACCGGAAGGAGAAGAGTATGGCTCTCAATATTGCCAATCATAAAGTAGAGGAAAAGGCAATCCTTGCCAGTCGCATACTAGGAACGAATAAAACCGCGGCCGTGGAGCAAGCTCTGGATTATTACCTGAAACACCACCGACCAGGCTCCGAACAAGGAACAGACATCCGGGAGGTTTCACGCTTACTTGATGAATTGGCTGAGCTCCCAGTCCTTGACAACCGAAAAGCAGATGAGATTATCGGTTATAACGAGGATGGCGTACCATGCAGTTAGTTGCCGACACATCAGCCTTCATGGCGATACTGTCGAAGGAAGAGGATGCAGCCCAGTATCGCAACGCTTTGCTGGAAGCCGAACAGGTTTTAATCAGCACGGCAACAGCTGTGGAGTTGCATATTGTCGTCACTGCAAAACTTGGCAGCGAAGGAATATTACGCCTTGATCGCTTGCTAGACTTACCGTTATTTAAAATTATTCCGGTTGACCGGCGACAAATGGCCATTGCCAACCAAGCTTATGAGAGATTTGGAAAAGGTAGACATGGGGCAAAACTTAACTATGGAGACCTGTTTTCCTATGCCCTTGCCAAAAGTAGCAATCTGCCATTACTTTTCAAAGGTGATGACTTTAGTGAAACTGACCTGGAACCCTGCCTGAAGCGATAAACAAGTAAATTCAGAACTCCTTACTCAAAGGAAATATAAGGATGATTATGGCGCACTATCATGTTCGAAAAGGCATAGAGAGCTACGGGCACAGTATAGGCATTGTGCTCATTGATTGTGAAACCCCCTTTATTCCCGGTGATGTGGGCAACGCCAGCACCTATGACTTCCCGGTGCTGTACAGGACCGCTCCCGGGGTGAGCTTAGAGCGCCTGATTGAACAGGGAGACCCCACCATGGTGGATGCTATCATCGAAACAGCCCGGGAACTGGAAAAAGCCGGCGTCCGGGCCATTACCAGTGACTGCGGCTATATGATCCGTTTCCACAGACAGGTGGCTGAAGCGGTGAATATCCCGGTGATCTTTTCCAGTCTGTTGCAGATCCCCCTTATTGCCGCCACACTGGGGTCCAATCAGGCAGTGGGGATAATTTGTGCCAACCGCAAACGCCTTACACCGGATCTTCTGACCTTCGCGGGAGTACAAAAGGGCATCAAAGTGGTGATCCGGGGTATGGAAGACTCAGAGGCTTTCCGGGGGCCCATCCTTGATGAAACCGGAACCCTGGACGATGCAGCCATCGAAGAAGATATCGTAATCCGGGCCGAAGAAATGGTGACGTCTCATCCCGAGACTGGGGCAATCCTTCTGGAATGCTCCAACCTGCCCCCTTATGCCCATGCCGTGCAGAAAGCCACAGGGCGACCGGTTTTTGATTTCACAACGCTTATCAACTACATGCACCATGCATTTCACAGAAAACCATTTTCCGGAATTTTTTAATGTACCGATATCGGGGATGCGGAAAATACCTGGTATCCCGGAATTGGGCTGAAATTTGAACTCACCGATTTTATTTAAAACCAGGCCGCACAGCCGATAGATACCATGGATATATTGATGCCGAAAATTAAAATAAACGACTACCCCGCTCAGCCTGCCCTTGCAGTGGGTGCGGTTGTGTTTAAGGATCAGCAAATTCTTCTGGTCAAAAGAGGCAAACCCCCGGCAAAAGGGATGTGGGCCATCCCGGGGGGCAGTGTTGAATTGGGAGAGACTCTTAAACAGGCAGCCGAGAGGGAAATCCACGAGGAAACTGGAATTCGAATCAAAGCCGGTGAATCGGTTTATTCCTTTGAGGTCATTGAGCACGATGAAACCGGCAAAATTCGATTTCACTACTATATTGTAGACCTTGATTGTGAATATGAAGATGGACAAATTAAGCCGGGAGATGATGCCGTCGATGCACGGTGGATATCAGAAAAAGGCCTGGATCATATCCAAATCAATCCGAAAACACGGGAACTGTTGCACCAAAAGTATAGTTTCGGATAATGCGGCAAATTTTACCCCGTGATTTTTTTATTTCCAGTAACAACTTCACCGAAACATCTACTCATCTGCCAAGCATCCGGGAAAAGACACAAATCACACCTGCTGTTTGTTGCCGCCAATCCGCATTCGTGCCTCACTAATTGAAAAGGCTTAAAAATGGGTTCAATCTCAAATATACGAATATGAAAAAAGTTACTGTTACCACATATTGTAAAGACAAATACTATCCACGGGTGGTTCGAGCAATTGCTAAAATTCTGTCTAAATCCGACGTAGTTGCACCTGTTGACGTCTTAATTGAAATGGGGAATCTTTCAAAAAAGAACCATGATGCATGGCGACAGGGTAAAACCCCCTACCTTGAACGTGTATTTGAAGGAAATCTTTCCAAGGCTAATCGTATCCTCAGAATCATTGGTTTTCATGCTCATGATCTTAAGATGGTGCTGAGAACTACTCATTACCACCAGTGGGGTAAAGGTAAAAAACGAACTTTACGATTTTCTAAATCCGGGGATAAAAATATAGAAGAAGCATACTCAAGACATTACCTTTGGAATCAATCACCTGAAAAAAAGCAGCAAATTATTGAACGGGCAGGGGTAAACACGGCTGCTTTATTTGATGTAAAGGGTCCATGCAGTTCTTTGCTATCTGCTCCTGATGGTGATAAACCACAATATCGTGAATAACCGGCAGTAAATCTTTAAACGGCTACGAGATATGAAAAAAATTATCACTGTTCTGACCATCTGCACCCTGGGTTTGACTGGTTATATCGTATACATTGCCCATACCCTCCAGCGGCCGCCTGCCCAAAGCCCGGCCTGGTATATGCAGAACCGATCCGCATATAGAGGGCGTCCAGTGAAATGTTGATTGACAACTGATTGAAATTAAGCTTTGCATTCAACAAGGTAAATAATACACTGTGCCACAAGAAGAAATTTTTTCTTAAATTCGCCAAGGATCGAAAACGTCGGCTCCGATGGCTGTATGAAGGGTGAAAAAAAGAGGGCTAAATGAATCCAGTGATGCAATTACTCCAGTCCCACCGCTCCATCCGAAAATTCACGGATAAACCGGTAGATGACGGCATAATTCATGAAATTGTCCGGTGTGGCCAGGCCGCAGCTACCTCCAGCAACATCCAGGCCACAACGGTGATCCGTGTCCGAAAAGCTGAAACCCGACATGAAATTGCCCGGTTGGCCGGGGATCAGAAATATGTCACTACCGCCGGGGCTTTTCTGGTGTTCTGTGCCGATCTCAACCGATCCCGGCGGGCCTGTGAGATGCAGGAGGGTGACTTTGTAGCTGGAATGACCGAGAACTTCATCATTGCTACCGTTGATGTGGCCCTGTTTGCCCAGAACTGTGCCATCGCCGCGGAATCATCTGGTTTGGGCATCTGCTACATAGGCGGTATCCGCAATGATCCCGAGAGGGTGAGTGCGCTCCTGGATCTGCCGGATCAGGTCTATCCTGTTTTCGGGTTCTGCCTCGGATATCCGGCCCAGAACCCTGAAGTCAAACCGCGTTTGCCCCTCTCCGTGGTTCTGAAGGAAGAGCGGTATCAAAATGCAGATGACACGGAGGGTATCCTGGCGTATGATGAACGATTGCGGAATTATTACCGAACCCGCACGGGCGGCGCCAAAGATAGCTGCTGGACCCGGGAGGTGAAAACCCTGGTGGGTAAAGAGTCCCGTCCCCACATGCGGGAATTTCTGAAATCCCGTGGCTTTACGATGAAATGACAATGTCCGGGGCAAAATACCTTTAATAATATTTTTATATGTGCCACTGCGGTTGTAGATGCACAGATAAAATACGGCTTGAGGGCCATTAAACCTCAAACTTGCACCTCGCGCTTTCTGTCCATTTTGGAGAAAAAATGGGAAAACATGTACTTTCTGAAAAAATAAGGACTCTTGCTGAATATGCAGGAATTGATGCTTTGGGGTTCGCCGAAGCATCCGAATTCTCCCACTATGTATTAAACCGACATCCAAGGCGGAATCCGAAACTGGCCTTGCCGAACGCAAAATCCATCATTGTTGCGGGGATCTACATTGGGGGAGTAACCCTTCCAGCCTGGACAAATCCTATGTATGGCCGAACAAGCAGGCTCTATCTTTCGGAATTTTTCCTTGATGTAGTGAAACCGCTTGAATCAATTGTCAATTTTCTAAAAAATGAGGGGTACCAAGCAATTATTTGTGATGGTTCTGCTGAAGACGGATCTATTCTTCCATTAAAACTTGCCGCAATAAGAGCCGGTTTGGGGTGGCAGGGCAAGCATTCCCTGCTCATATCAAAAAAGTATGGAACGTTTTTAGCGCTTGGGGGAATGATAACAAACGCCGATCTTGAACATAACACCAAAGAGGAACCCAACCGATGCCACAAATGCGACAAGTGTCAACAAGCCTGTCCTGTAGCAGCGTTAGATCGGCCATATGTCTTGAATAAAAACAAGTGTCTTTCAAATTTATTGCAGGTTGAGCATTTGCCCGAAGAAGCTCAGGCAGTGATGGAAAATAGAGTGGGCGATTGTGAGATATGTCAACAAACCTGTCCCTGGAATAAAAAACACCTTGAGGCTCCTTTACTAACGAGTATAACTGAATCTTTTCAAAAGAAAGTCAAAGACTGGGAAAACTTTTTTTACTTACCGGATTTAGTTGAGCTGTCTGAAAAAGGATATATGGAGAACCTGGGGTATCTTAACACCGGTATTTCTTATAAACTATTCCATCGGAATGTTTTGATTGCCATAGAAAAAGCAAAAAAACTACACCGATAATTTTTTAAGAACTCGATTTCATCATGAAAAACAAAAAATCGAACGACAGGCAACTAAAGATATTTACCGCGAATGGTGCGTCGAAATGTGATGAATGCGAGGAAAACCTCGGTCGTCACGCATGGATCTCGTGCTCAGAGAGAATAAAGGTGCAACATGCCTGACGTGTGCGAATCCGGATCATCTCGTTTTCTTGCCTTCGGGGCAAACTCAGCTAATCAGACATTGGGTCGTTGTGACATAACTTCAATATAGGTTTACATAAGGACATACTTATGACGAATAACGATATCTTGCGTCGTATCCGCTATACCTTTAACTTTAACGATTCGAAGATGATTGCTGTATTTGGCTTGGCTGGTCATCCGGTAACCAGGGGTCAGATCAGCGATTGGCTAAAAAAAGATGATGATCCTGCATATCAAAAATGCGGCGACACTCATCTGGCGATTTTCCTAAATGGCCTGATTAACGATAAACGAGGCAAAAAAGAAGGGCCACAACCCGAGCCGGAGCAGCACTTAACCAACAATATTATTTTGAGAAAATTAAAAATCGCGTTAAACCTGAAAGCCGAAGATATTTTGGAGATTATGGAAATAGCTGATCTGCGCATGAGCAAACACGAATTAAGCGCGTTTTTCCGTAAACCGGGCCATAAAAACTACCGGGACTGTAAAGAGCAGATTTTGCGTAAATTCCTAAAAGGTGTGCAGCTTAAATATCGCGCTGACAGTTAGGGGCGTAAAAAAATATTTTATCCCATCCACCTTGCCTTTTGGCATTAAAAGCAGGGTTCAAATGGAATTAATTTTTTTGCTGATTTCAGGTTATATTGCAAACAGACACGGAGCATTATGAAAACTATAGGTCTTATAGGTGGAATGAGCTGGGAGAGCACGGTTGGTTATTATCGTGCAATAAATGAGGGTGTAAAGAAATCACTTGGTGGTTTGCACTCGGCAAAAATTATTCTCCACAGTGTGGACTTTGACCCCATCGAGAAACTGCAACATAAAGGCGATTGGGAAGGCACTGCAAAAATTCTTTCAAAGGCTGCTCTTGGCATCCAGGCCGCCGGCGCTGATTTTTTCCTTATTTGCACAAACACAATGCACAAAGTAGCGCCTGAGATAAAGAAGGCTGTACAAATTCCTTTGCTGCATATTGCCGATGCAACAGCGGAACATCTTGCTGATAAGAGCATTAAAACGGTCGGCCTGTTGGGTACGGCATTTACTATGGAGGATGACTTTTACAAAGGGAGATTGGCTGAAAAATACGGATTGCAGGTTCTTGTACCCAATGAGACAGACAGAAATATTGTTCATAATGTAATTTATCAGGAACTTTGCCTGGGTCAAATGATAGAAAGCTCTAAAGCCAAGTACCTTCGGATTATTGAGCACCTATCCAGCCAAGGGGCAGAGGCGGTAATACTGGGTTGTACAGAGATCGGCATGCTGGTTAACCAAACCGATACCAATGTGGAGCTGTGTGATACGACTGCCATACATGCCGCAAAGGCAGTTGAATATGCAATATAAGGCCCATCCGTAAATGGTAGATTTTGCTTTCCGGCATGCGGGTCGGCATAGCCTTTGACGAAGACGCACGACCCGAATGAATTTTCAACTAACGCCGAAGCCTATTTTTATAACTATCTGTAATTAAACAATTAAAAATTTTAGGGCTTAAGCAAAAGTGGGCTATTTCCCGATTTTATCGACAAAACCGACAAAGATGGGTCAAGGGCCTGGCCAAAAAATAACTTGACATTTTTGTATCCCACCTTCACCATATCTTCAGTCGATTTTTTATTCAAAAAAATTATCTAAATAGCTCACAGATCCTGCGGTTTCGGAGTCTGCGATTCCTTGCTCAAACGCAAGCAGATGCATTAATGCTATAGGCTGCCACATATTCAAACCTGCGATATCGGCCGTCGGCGTATTTACAATACAGCCTGCTTCCCCCGGTCTTGTGCAATTTGATATGTAACCATCCATACGACAACTTTGGGCGCAGATTATAGTAAATTATTTTCTGCGGCATATAATAGTCAAAACATGGTCGGGATTGGCGAAATCCGGTCATGATAATCTATGAAGTGGTTGGTACTTCAGACATGAGGGCGTTCCTCATGCTAATCCTAAAAACTGATAGAAAAGGAGAACAGTCATGAAACGATTATTAAAAATGTTGCCGGTTGTTTTTTGTATTGTGCTTTTGTGGACGCCGCTTGCGGGTGCTGCAGGACCGGACATCCTGGTTGTGGGCGTGTCTTCGGATATCCATACGCTGGATTTCGGAGTATCGAGCGACAACTATGACTGGCGTCAAATTTACCCTTGTTATGACCGTCTGGTGAAATACAAGGTGGTCAACGGCAAAGGTTCCACCGAGGTGGAACCCCAGGCGGCAGAATCCTGGACTGTATCCGATGACGGTACGGTGTGGACATTCAAGATTCGAAACGGCATTACTTTCGAGGATGGTGCTCCACTCAATGCAAAATCCGTCAAGTTTTCTTTTGAAAGAACCCTGAAAATCGGAAAGGGGCCGGCGGATAATATAGGCTCCATCAAAACCATGCGGATCGTCGATCCCTATACGCTGGAGGTTACCCTGAAAAACGCATATGGCCCGTTTCTTCAGACCCTGGCGACGGACGCGGCTTCCATTGTCAATCCTGCCGTCATGACACATGAAAAAGACGGTGATATGGCCCAGGCGTGGCTGACCGAAAATACCCTTGGCAGCGGCCCTTTCAAGCTGGTTGAGTGGACCCGGGGCCAGCGGGCGGTACTCGAAGCAAAGCCTGATTACTGGAACGGCGCACCAAAAATCAAAAAGGCCGTCATCCGTTTCATGTCTGAGTCGTCCGACCGCCGCATGGCATTGGAGCGGGGAGACATCGATATTGCCGAGAACATTCTCATCGACCAGATTCCCGCCCTTGAAAAAAATGCAGATCTGAATGTCACCCGTTACCCTTCCCAACTCGTGGAGTATGTGTATATCAACAACCAGAAGACCCCCCTGGACAATGCAGATGTCCGTCAAGCTCTCTGCCATGCCGTGGATTACCGGGGAATCATCGATTATGTTCTCCAGGGAAACGGCGTGCAGATGCGCGGCCCGGTGCCCAAGGGCATGTGGGGACACAAGGATGATCTGTTTCAGCACACACGGGACGTATCAAAGGCCAAGTCCTTTTTGAAAAAAGCAGGTGCGGACGACGGCCTGACCCTGACCCTGATTTACTCCAACCGCCGATCCTCATGGGAACAGATTGCCACCATTCTTCAGAGCAATTTTGCTGACATCGGCGTGACCCTGAAACTGGAACTGATGGCCAATCCAACTCTGCGGGATCGTGTCGATAAGGGAGATTTCGAGTTATGTTTGGGCGCATGGAGCCCGGATTTTGCCGATCCATTCATGTTTATGAATTTCTGGTTTGATTCCAAGCTCTGGGGTCTGCCCGGGAATCGCAGTTTTTACAAAAACGACAGGGTGGACGAAATGATCCGCAAAGCCGCCTCGATCAGCGATCAGGGCGAAAGGACGACACTGTATCACAAAGCCCAGGAAGTCATCATGAAAGATGCGCCATACATTTTCCTTTATCAGGTTCAGACAATTGTTCCCATGCGGAAAAATGTAAAGGGATATGTGTACAACCCCATGCTGGAGTCCATGTACAATTTTGAGAGCATTGATAAAAAATAAGCGCTGGGTCAACACGCTATCATGAGCCGGAAAGCGCTTTGTGCTTTCCGGCAGATGGCCGTTATTAAATAATACTTAGTTGTGAATCTCTGATGCACCGGTACTTATGAGAATACTGCAATATATTCTGAAACGTTTGATCTATATGCTTCCGGTACTCTTCGGGGTGACCGTCATGGTGTTTGTGATATCCCACGCAATCCCCGGGGATCCGGCCAAGATGATAGCAGGACCCAAAGCCAGTCGTCAGGCCGTGGACAACATCCGTAAACAACACGGCCTGGACAAACCCCTGCCGGTTCAGTACCTTCGATTTGTATCCGGTCTGGTGAAGGGAGATCTGGGCATTTCCATCCGCAACCACCGGCCGGTGACCCATGATTTGAATGACTTTTTCCCGGCCACTCTGGAATTGACCCTGGCCAGCATTATGATCTGTCTGGGAGTGGGCATTCCACTGGGAATCATTTCAGCGGTTCGCCGAAACCACCTGACGGATCATTTGACCCGTATTTTCTCCGTCTTCGGGGTTTCCATGCCGGTTTTCTGGCTGGGCCTGATGCTGCTTCTACTCTTTTACAGAAACCTGGGCTGGCTCCCGGGCTCCGGCCGTCTGGATATCGATTTTTCTCCACCGGTTTACGTCACCGGACTCTATCTCATCGATACGCTGCTGGAGGGCCGGATAGATAAGTTTTTTAATGTCGCATCCCATATTGTTCTGCCGGCCTTCTGCCTCTCCTATGTCTATCTGGCAATCGTGACCCGTATCGTTCGATCGTCCATGATAGAGGTACTGGGGCAGGAGTTTATCATCACTGCCCGCGCCAATGGGGTTTCGGAATGGATGATCGTCTTAAAGCATGCCTTTAAAAATTCCCTGATCCCCACGGTGACCATCACCGGCCTCTCCTTTGGTGAACTGCTGGGCGGCGCCATTCTAACGGAAACCATCTTTGGATGGCCCGGCATGGGAAAATATGTAGTAGATTCTGTAAACTATCTTGATTTTCCAGCCATCATGGGGTTTACCCTGATCGTTGCCCTGGTGTATGTCTCCATTAACCTTTTTGTTGATGTCCTCTACGCCTTCCTGAATCCTAAAATTACATATTGATTGCTGTTTTATGAAAACTTTTTTAAAAAACAACTCAAAATGGCAGGAATTTCTGCTGACAGCCCGCCTGCTTCGACAAAATCCCATTGCCATGGCCGGGGTTGTCATTCTAACGATCATGACGCTCCTGGCACTATGCGCTGACTTTCTGGCCCCCTTTGATCCGATTCGGCTAAGCTTGAGTGAACGTCTGCAGGCACCCGGTTTGTCCCACTGGTTCGGCACGGATGAGATGGGCCGGGATATTTTAAGCCGGGTGATGTTCGGCGCCCGGATTTCCCTCAGAATAGGCTTTATCGTTATTTTGGTCTCCGGTGGTATGGGATCTATTATCGGAGCGGTTGCCGGATACTATGGCGGACGCGTCGACAATATCATCATGCGCCTGATGGACGTAATCCTCTCCTTTCCCTCCCTGGTGCTTGCCATGGCGCTGGCCGCTGCCATGGGACCCAGTCTCAACAATGCCATCATGGCAGTGGCATTCGTCATGATTCCGAAATTTGCCCGCATGGTCCGGGGAGATGCCCTTGCCGTCAAGGAGATGCAATTTATTTCAGCGGCCAGGATATCCGGAGCCGGAAACGGCTGGATCATCTTCAATCATATCCTGCCCAACTGCCTTAACTCAGTGATCGTACTGGCAACCCTTACCCTGGGAGATACCATTCTCATTGCCGCCTCGCTGAGCTTTATCGGGCTCGGTGCTCAGCCCCCCACCCCGGAATGGGGGGCCATGATCAGCGTAGGGCGAAAATTCCTTATGGATCAATGGTGGTATGCAACCTTTCCCGGGCTTTTCATTCTTGTGACGGTCATCGGCTTCAATATTCTGGGCGATGCTCTGAGAGACATCATGGATCCGCGTATTCGAAGGTAATCGATATGACATTATTGAAAATTGATCGTCTTTCTGTTTCGTTTACCAACTATCAGGGAACATCGAGTGTGCTTGACCGGGTCAGTCTCACCATCGGTCGAGGACAAATCCTCGGCCTGGTCGGTGAAAGCGGATGTGGCAAATCCGTCACCGCCAGAACCATTCTACGGCTTATCCCACAGCCTCCGGGAAACATTACAGCCGGCGCCATACTTTTTAAAGATGAGGATCTGTTGAAAGTTTCTCCCCGAAGAATGCGGCAGATTCGGGGAAACGAAATTTCAATGATTTTCCAGGAACCCATGAGCAGCCTGAATCCTGTTTTTACCGTTGGAAACCAGATGCGGGAGGTGGTATGGATACATCGGAAACTCAAACGCAGGGAAGCGGATGCCATGTGTGTGGAGATGCTCCATCAGGTACAGATGCCTGATCCGGAAGCCGTGCTTAAAAAATATCCACATGAGCTTTCAGGCGGGATGCGACAGCGGGTCATGGTTGCCATGGAACTGGTCTGTGCTCCGGAACTTCTGATTGCAGACGAACCCACCACAGCGCTGGATGTAACGATCCAGGGGCAGGTGCTGGCCATTCTCACTGCCTTGACCCGTGAACGGAATATTTCCGTACTGATGATAACCCATGACATGGGCGTAGTCGCACAGGTGTGTGACCGTGTAGCGGTGATGTATGCCGGGCGGGTCGTGGAGGCGGCCCCGGTTCAGGAACTGTTTGCCGGTCCCATGCATCCATATACCAGGGGGCTGATCGCCTCTATTCCGAGTATGGATGCGAACGATTCTCTGTATTCCATTCCCGGAAGTGTGCCGACGCTGATCGATCCTCCACCCGGATGCCGGTTTCATCCCAGGTGTACGGTACGACTTGACGCTTGTGACCGCCAGGTGCCGGAACTTCGCTGGATAACGCCGGAACATCAGGTGGCCTGCCACGGTGTCCCCATTGGCGGTCGGAAAGGAGAGGCGGCAAGTGCCCCCGGTTATTGAGACAAAAAATCTTGTAAAGCGGTTTCGGATAAAAGAGGGATTCCTGGGACGTCGTTCAAAAACACTGACCGCTGTTGATCATATATCCCTTCATGTCAGTTGTGGAGAGACCCTGGGTCTTGTCGGTGAATCCGGCAGCGGAAAGTCCACCGTGGGAAACTGTATCCTTCGGCTCTTAAATGTCACTGCCGGCCGGGTTTTATACAAGGGAAATGACATCCTTTCCATTAAGGAAACCGAATTTCGGAATATTCGTGGAAAACTTCAGGTGGTCTTTCAGGATCCCCAGTCTTCCTTAGATCCCCGGATGACCGTAAAAAAGATCGTGGGCTATCCCTTGAGGATACAGAAGGGTATTAAAGGGAAACACCTGAACAACTCGGTGATGACGGTTTTAAAGGACGTGGGGCTGAGCCCGGAGCACCTGGACCGCTATCCCCATGAATTTTCAGGGGGGCAGCGTCAGCGCATCGGAGTGGCACGGGCCCTCATAACCGGTCCGGAATTTATCGTTTTTGATGAACCGACCTCTGCGCTGGATGTTTCGGTGCAGGCCCAGATTCTCAATTTAATTGCAGGGCTTCAGGAAAAATATCAGTATGCGTATCTGTTTATTTCCCATGATCTGGCAGTGGTACGGCATATCAGTACCCGCATCGCGGTCATGTATATGGGAAGCATTGTTGAGACCGCCCCACGGGAACGTTTTTTTGCAGCGCCATGTCATCCATATACACGGGCGCTGATCGCCTCTGTTCCCAGGCCGGACCCTTTTCAACGACAGACGCTGGCCGTGTTGCATGGTGATGTGCCAAGCCCGCTTCATCTGCCTGAGGGGTGCCGGTTCTATCCCCGATGCAAAGAGGTGATGGATATCTGCCGTAAAGTTCCCCCGCCTCGTGTCGAGGTTGCACCGGAACACTGGGTGGATTGTCATCTATATGCTTAATCTGATATTTAAAAAATGGTATGCCCTACATACACAACAAAAAAATGAAGTAAAAGGGGAAAAATGAGATATGAAAATATTAATTTCCGCCGATATTGAAGGTGTCGGCTCCGTTGTCAGAAGAGAACACTCCGGTGTTCAGGAAAGAGAATATCTGCAGGCCAGAAAATTCATGACCCAGGAGGTGAATGCTGCAATTCGTGGGGCCTTTGATTCCGGTGCTTCCGAAGTGCTGGTCACCGATGCCCACAATGTGGGATTGAACCTGTTCCCGGAGGATTTAGATGAGAGGGCCGGCCTTATCATGGGGTCTCCCCGCCCACTGGCCATGATGGAAGGGATAAATCGGGGAATCGATGCCGTATGTTTTATCGGGTATCACGGCATGGCCGGGTCTGCCAATGCCGCCATTGCGCATATCTTTCACGGTCGGGTGGCGGAATTGAAATTCAATGGTCTAAGGGTGGGCGAAATTGGTCTCAACACCCTGCTTGCCGGGTATTATCAGGTACCGGTAGTGATGATATCCGGTGACCAGGTGGCATGCCGGGAAGCAGCCGAACTGATAGCGGGCATCGAGACGGCACAGATAAAGGAGGCTATCGGCGCCTATGCAGGCATCTGTCTCCATCCGGTGCAATGCCGGAAGATGATATACAAGGCGGTTTGTAAGGCCCTGTCACGTATCGATGAAATCGAACCGCTTGTCCTGAAAGGAGACGAAGTGTTAATGGAGATGCGCTTTACTACGGCGTCTGCTGTTGACAGGGCGCTCCGTCTGCCGGGTACAGAGCGGGTGAGCGGAGATACCCTGATATACAAGGCACCGGATTATGCGGTTGCCTTTCAGGCGTTTACGGCTCTTACGGATCTGATAGAACTTGTGTCTTTTATATAACGGCCACGCCCTTACAGGCACAACAAATCATGAACGTGGCAAATCCCGGTTCGGATGTTTACTTTTCCAACCTGCCCTGCTCCTTACCAAACTTGACAATTTTTCGTAATCTAAAAACAAAAAACCCGCCGTAAAACAGCGGGTTTAAATTTCAAGTGCGATGCAGGACTTTTAACTTTAACCCTAACATGCTTTTATTATAGCTTATTTAAATACTTTTAAATCACCATTACCCCCATAGTTACCCCAAAAAAAATTTGTCATTCCGTCACCAAGGAGCTACCAAGAGCACGCTTCCCCCCGCCTCAAAAAAAAGAAAAAAAATGTCTGTTCCGAACCGTTTTCGGGTGCATGTTCCGGAACCACATCGTAACCGGTAACAATAACCGGTCACACCTTTTCGATATACACGCCATAAAGCCCCTCACTTTCTCCCTGTTAAGGCGTGTTATCGATTAAAATTTTTCGCTTTTTTTATATTTTTTTTATCCGGGTACAGTTTGAATGGCCATAAGGATTTAAAAAAAATCATCCAAAAAAAGAAAAAAACCGGGCCTCGATACAACGATAATAGGTATATATGCGGTGGTATCTTCATGGTTTAAATTATAGGCTATTAGGTTGGAATCAAAACTACACACCCATTAAAAAATGAAGTAATAAATAATTTTTGACATATATCCTTAATTTTTATATAAATTATTTTCTTGCTAAAATTGACATTGCTCCGCACCCTTAACAAAGGATGGACAGTCACAATGAATAATACGAAAACCCCATTTTCTCAAGGAATACTGAGAGTGGGGTTTTGTTGTTTTTGAAAAGATGTCTACCGGACAATAAATCAGAGGCCGGCGATGATATTGGCAAGTTATGTTGTCAGTTTAGTTATGTTGTGAGAATTTAATGCTCCACAATTTTATACCCATGTGATTCCTTGCTTAAAAATTTACAGATCCATATAATTCTTTTAATTCCCTTTAAATTTGTTTTCTTTCTTGATATTTTATTTGTGACCCACAGTAAGTAATTTTCATAGACGGACAAGCCTTATTCAAAATCATCTGTCTCAATACTCAAGTTCCCTGCAATATGATCTTTGATCATCTCAAGCCAACGCATCTTTTCTTCATCAAATTCTTTTTCCTGCTGTGCCAGCCAGGCTTTGAAATTCGTATCCACTTTTTCCGGAAACGGCACCAGTTCATTTTCCTGCTCCAATGCATACCGGACATACGGGCAGCCACGGTTGAGATCACATGTTTATCCGTATTTCCAAGACTAACTGCCTGGAGCAGTTTTTCAAAAGAAACTGATTTTTTCTGGTCCATGGGCTTTGAATCCGTCTTGTCCCGCTCACATACGCCCACGGCATCTACAATAATAAAATGATCCTTTGTTTTGGCATCGCTGGTGACTGCCTGTAGATCGTCTTTATTAATGACGCGCACACCCCGGCCCTTCATTTGCTCAAAAAAACTGCGGGACTTTACACTGCGCATGAACATAACAATCTCAAGGGGTTTGATGTCTGTTCCAGTGGCGATCATGTCAACAGTTACGGCAATCCTGGGATCATAGCTGTTTCTGAATTCAGCAATCAGGTCTTCCGGTTTTTTACCTGTTGTCTTATAGGTTATTTTTTGGGCAAAGTCATTGCCTTTTGCAAATTCTTCGCGCACGATTTCTACAATGTCTTCCGCATGGCTGTCATCTTTTGCAAAAATCAGGGTCTTGGGTACCACGGTCCGGCCGGGAAAAATCTCTGTAAACAGCTTGTCCCGAAACGTTTTAACAACCGTTCGGATCTGGTCTGTTGCCACCACATCCCGGTCAAGCTTGTTTGCTGAATATTCTAAGTCTTCATCAAGCTGCTCCCAGCGGATTTCTCTGGTTTCGCGATCACGAACATCCACATAATAGCCGGATTCCACAGATGCGCCCTGTTCCGTGATTTGTGTTTTGATGCGGTAAACATCATAATTTACATTCACACCGTCTGCCACCGCCTCTTCATGCCCGTATTCCATCACCAGATTTTGCTTAAAAAAACCAAAAGTTTGTTTACTGGGCGTGGCCGTCAGGCCGATAATATACCCGTCAAAATAATCGAGCACCTGACGCCAGAGATTATAAATGGAGCGGTGACATTCATCGGTAATGATAAAATCAAACGTTTCAATGGGAATGGCCGGGTTGTATTCTATGGGTGGCACCTCATCATAGACATTCTCAAGGCCGTTAACCGATTCTTCCTCATCAATTACTGGCAGTTCCTCTCCCCTTTATATTTGTCAGACTGGATTTCAACACCGGTAAGGGTATTGCCGACCTTTTTTGCCTCAATAACACCTGTTGCCTTTCCATCCACATACAGAAGATAGTCTGCAACGCCATGGCCGGAATTTAGCGGAAACTCCCTGATAGCAACCCCTTCTTGCGCGAAAATGTTGGCCTTGTCAAGATCCTGAACATCCCAGCCGGATTTTTCCAGCATTTTGTCGATGGTTTCCCGGGCTTCTTGTTCTGGTGTTTTGTTCATTGGCAACCTTTGTAATGATGTTTTTTAGAGCCCCTCATGAAAAACGGTGTTGAAATTGCGCGTTTCTACCCCCTTAAAATAAGTGTCTTAATAAACGCTGAACTCGGACCTCTTTCGGCGGCCCTGCCCTCTTTACTCCCAAACGGTATTCTTGATCCTTGTGAAAAAAGTTCCTGTTTATCGGACAAATTCTATCAAAAATGACCCTATTGATTCTGTTTCTGAAATGAAACGGATGTAACGTTTCGAGTCTGTGCAAATTGCTGCTTTTGAGCTAAATATGTTCATCATTTGGTAACCCTGCCGCTATAAAACCCGAGTGAACCGGCAAATTCCAAATCTCAAGTATCAAATTTCAACAAAATCCCAATTCACAAACACCAATTTCCAAACAAAATCAAAAACCAATTGATTGATCGCATATAGCCTTGAGTCAGGCCAGTGGCTTTGCGCCCCGCACTTTCATGTGGTTTGCCATTGTTTTGATGGTGAAAGGAAAAATTACAGCATGGCTGCTTCATTGAGCAAGCGATTATAGCACATTTTGACACACATATGTCATAAAAACGGGCTTTATCCCATTTGTTCAATATTTTGTTAAAAACCAGTTGGAGAGATTTGTCAAGGTAAACCATGGGCAAGAATTGCAACAATCTTAATCGGTTGTTTCGCTCAACCAATCTCATTCATCAGAACATCGTGAACCTCCCGGTCCTCAATACCTAAATATCGCATGGTTACAGCAGGATTCGAATGATTAAACCGCTTGCAGATAATTTCAAAACCGACACCGTAGTTGACCCGCTGATGATACCCCCAGGTTTTCCGCAACGAGTGTGCCCCGAAGTTACCCTTCAGATTGATGGCCCGTGTCCATTTTTTGATCAAGTGATTCACGCTTGCCGTTGTAATGGGCTTATCGCCCTTGCGGCTTGCGAAAAGAAAGGCCCCATCATCGGGCTCAATTTTAATAAAATAATTCTTAAGCGCCTTGTGTACGATTTTATTGATCACAAGGATATTGTCCTTCTCCTGTTTTTCCTTCTTTGCAAAACTTTACAATTAACTTTACATTGACATTAACATTTTTGCATATTACATATCGATCCAGATCGGAAACCGGACATTTTCATGAAAACTTGCGCCGACATTTTCAGACAACATCCGGATACCGCTTCGCAGGGTGGACTGTGCCCACCAATCGATTGAAATCTTTATTTTTTTGCTCAGGCAGTCATCAAATACAATGGATTGGAGAATGTCATGCAATCGAATCTCACGCCAAAACAGGAACGGTTTTTATCCTACCTCCAGGGTGCCATCACCCGGGACGGTAAGCCGCCCAGCCTTCGCCAGGCCGCCGCAGACCTTGGTGTAAGCCATTCGGCCGTGTCTCAGAGCCTCAAAATACTGGAAGAAAAGGGGTATGTAAAACGACAGGAACGTTACAGCCGCACCTTGCATATCTTAAACCGCATTAACAAAACATCCGGCCTGCAGCGCTGGCGTGAAGTACCGGTTATCGGGCAGGTCAGGGCCGGGCTGCCCATGTATGCCCAGCAGGAATGGAACGGCAGCCTTGTACTGGATGCCGACCTTTATCGGGGACAGAACCTTTTTGCGTTGCGGGTACAGGGCGACTCAATGAAAAATGCCGGCATTCTTGCCCATGATCTGGCCATTTGCGAACCGTGCCAGTACGCCCGAAACAGAGAAATTGTGGTGGCCCTCATCAACC
>CAYQNS010000012.1:0-40013 GCA_964418755.1 uncultured Desulfobacteraceae bacterium | reverse complement strand
ATGGTAATTGAAATGACTGATAATTCCATGCTTGTGCAGCGCCTGCTGCACGACGATCCTTATCTTGAGCCATACAAATCCGGTCTTTCACGCCGGATCAACCGCATTGCCCAAACCGAAAAACAGCTCACCATGGGAAAAATTTCCCTTGCGGATTTTGCCGCAGGGCATGAATATTTCGGACTCCAGTTTCAAGGTGACTGCTGGATTTTCAGGGAATGGGCTCCCAATGCATCGGCAGTGTACCTGGTGGGGGACATGACTAACTGGCTTGAACAAAAAACCTATGCCCTGAAAAAAATCAACCCCGAAGGCGTATGGGAAATCCGTCTGGATGCCGGGCGTATGGTTCACGGCGACCATTACCGGCTTCGCATCCATTGGGATAACGGATCGGGGGACCGAATTCCAGCCTATGCCCGCCGCGTGGTGCAGGATCCTGAAACCCTGATTTTCTCTGCTCAGGTCTGGGCCCCGGATGTCCCATATCAATGGAAATATCCCGATTTCAGGTGCAGCCCCGGGCCGCTGTTGATCTATGAAGCCCACGTGGGAATGGCCCAGGAAGAGGAAAAAGTGGGAACTTACGGGGAGTTTACGGAAAAAATTCTTCCCCGAATCATAAGGGCCGGCTACAACACGCTTCAACTGATGGCCATCCAGGAACATCCCTACTACGCCTCTTTCGGGTACCATATCTCAAACTTTTATGCGGCCTCTTCGCGATTCGGCACCCCCGAAGAACTTAAGGCTCTCATCGATGCGGCCCATTGCGCCGGCCTTTCCGTAATCATGGATCTGGTCCACTCCCACGCGGTAAATAATGAAACCGAGGGACTGAGCCGATTTGACGGGACCCTTTACCAGTACTTTCATGACGGTCCCCGCGGGTCGCATCCTGCATGGGACTCGCGCTGTTTTGACTATGGCAAATTACAGGTACTTCATTTTTTGCTTTCAAACTGCCGGTACTGGCTGGACGAATACCATGTGGACGGATTCCGTTTTGACGGCATCACCAGCATGCTCTACACGCACCACGGCCTTGAAAAAGCTTTTGGCTCCTATGCAGACTATTTTGACGACACCGTGGATGAAGACGCCCTGACCTATCTGGCTCTTTCCAATCGGCTGATCCATGAACTCCGGCCGGATGCCATGACCATTGCCGAGGATATCAGCGGTATGCCCGGCCTGGCAAAACCGGCCGACAAGGGAGGCGTCGGTTTTAACTACCGCCTCGCCATGGGCATACCGGATTACTGGATCCGACTGGTCAAGGACACGAGGGATGAAGACTGGCCCATGGGCCGGCTCTGGCACGAGCTGACAAACCGTCGATCCGATGAAAAAACCATCAGTTACAGTGAATCCCACGACCAGGCCCTGGTGGGTGACCAGACCCTTATCTTTCGACTCATTGGCGACGACATATATCATCATATGACGATTGGCGATGAAAATATCCGCGTTGAAAGGGGGATAGCTCTTCACAAACTGATTCGATTCATCACGCTGGCAAGTGCCGGCAGCGGGTATCTCAATTTCATGGGTAACGAATTCGGTCATCCGGAATGGATCGATTTTCCGCGCGAGGGCAATCAATGGTCTTGCCGTTTTGCCCGGCGGCAATGGTATCTTTCAGATGATCCCGGCTTGAAATACAAATGGCTGGCGCGTTTTGACCGGGATATGATCGCCCTGGCCGGGCAGTTAAATTTTATTCAAATCCCAAATCCGAATATTTTAATAGAACATTCCATGGACAAGGTGATTGCCTTTGAACGGGCAGGCTTTGTATTCGTAATTAATTTTCACCCGAATTGCTCCCATGTCGACTACCGGGTAACAGCGCCTGCCGGAAAATACCGGATGGTTTTTGACAGTGATGCCCGTCCATACGGCGGGCACGGTCGTTTGGCTGCTGATCAGTATCATTTTACTATTTCAAAGACCATGGGCGGTCGGGAAATTCATTTTCTCAGTCTTTACCTTCCCACCCGAACGGCACTGCTGTTGCAGCCGGTATCCATCGGCTGATGCTTCTGCTTCTGTCAAAGAGCAGCTGGAGGAATTTTGAATGGCCGAAAAACCAACCTATGGGGAATTGGAAAAAAGAATCAAAACGTTAGAAAAAGAATCTGTTGATCGCAAAAAAATCGAGGAAGCACTGCGGCAATCGGAACAAAAATATCGCACCCTGGTGGAAACGACATCGGAAGGATGCTGGCGGATAAATCCTGAACTCAAAACCATCGAGGTGAATCGGTCTCTTTGCAAAATGCTTGGATACAGTCCACCTGAGATGCTTGGCAAAACGCCCTTTGACTTTGTTGATGATGATAACCGAAAAATTTTTCTCGAACAAACCTCAAAAATATCCGCCACACGTCATCGCAGCTATGAAATTACCCTGAAAAAAAAGAATGGTGAAGCTCTGCAAACATATTTTAACTCCTCGACAATCAAGGATGAATCGGGCGAAGTCGTGGGTGCTTTTGCCTTGATTTCTGAAATTACACAAAGAAACCAGATGGAGGAGGATCTCCGAAAAAGCGAAGCCCAAAAGCAGGCAATTCTTGATGCCGCCCTTGACAGGATTCGATTGGTTGACAAGGACATGAAAATAATCTGGGCCAATCAAACCACCGCCAAAGTGCATGGAAGATCCCCGAAAGATCTGGCCGGCCAGGTCTGCTACAAGATTTTTATCGGCCGAGAAACCCCGTGTGAAGGATGCCCTAACGTAAGGTCTCTGAAAACGGGAAAAATCGAACGGGCCGTGATGCATCAACCCAGGGTAAACGGAATAGAAGGAGAAAGTTTTTGGGATACTTACGTCGTGCCCTTGAAAAATAAGGCCGGTGACATTGAAAGTTTTATCCAGGTAGCTAGAAATATTACGGATCGGCAAAAAGCGGAAAAACGTATCCATATGCTCACCCATGAACTGATAAAAACCCAGGAAAACGAACGAAAAATGATTTCCCGGGAACTGCATGACCGCGTTGCTCAGGATCTTACCGTTTCACAAATAACGTGTGGCATGCTTTTACAAGGGCCTCCGGAACCGCCACACGAAATCAAGCAAAAAATCAATATGATATCAAAAGAACTCCAAAGGACCATCACCACCATTCGGGATCTTTCCTACGAACTCCGCCCCGCCGGCCTGGATCAGATGGGTCTGGTTGAAACCGTTTTCCAGTATTGCGAGGAATTTTCTAAAAAAACCGGTTTGAATATGGACTTTGCTTCTGCAGGTATGGATGGTTTAAAACTCAATCCTGATGCCGAGATCAATTTGTACCGGCTGGTCCAGGAGGGCCTCAATAACATCAGGAAGCATGCAGACGCAAGCCATGTAACCATCCGGCTGGCAGCCGCTTATCCAAATATTATTCTCCGAATAATTGACGACGGCAAAGGGTTTGATGTCAAAGAGCGCATGGCCGATGCCTTCAATGAAAAACGGATGGGGCTTCGCAGTATGGAAGAACGGGTACACCTGCTTCAAGGCAGGCTAGAAATTGAGTCAAGGCCGACACAAGGCACGAAAATATCGATAATAATTCCCCAGCAGGAGAAAGAAAGTGGCAAATAAAAAGACCCTGTTAATTGTTGACGATCATGCTCTTTTCAGAGACGGTCTCCGGGCAATTATCGAGCGCAATCCCAGATATGAGGTGACCGGTGAGGCCGGCAATGGGAAAATTGCCCTTCAAGCGGCAAAAAAACTCAAACCCGACCTGGCACTGGTGGATATCTCCCTTCCGGATCAAAACGGCCTGGAACTGATCGGCGAAATCAAAAAAATATCGCCCCAAACAAAGGTCATGATTGTCAGTATGCATTCCAAAATAGACTATATCGCCAAGGCTTTTCAGGCCGGAGCTGCAGGATACGTAGTCAAGGATTCCGCATCCGACAAGCTGCAGCAGGGAATTGAATGCGTATTAAAAGGCGACTATTTCATGGACTCTTCCGTCTCCCAGGAGGTGGTTAAAAAACTTATGGGATTACAGACAAAAGAGGTCAAAATCACAAATGCCTCCTACAACGCCCTGACACCCCGGGAACAGGAGGTCATGGTCCTGGTGGCTGAGGGATTTTCCAGCAATGAAATCAGTGAAAAACTTTTCATCAGCACCAAAACCGTTGAAAACCACCGCTCCAGTATCATGAAAAAGCTTGATATACACAGTGTAATAGAAATTGCACGCTATGCCGCAAAACTGGGCCTTATCGATATCGATCGATGGAAATAGGAAATACCCTCTCTTTCATCTCCTTTCCTGCCGGCTGTTTCCCCATCCGTACGGGACAAACTCCCGAATATACCTTTTCCCCCATAAAAAATGAAGCCTACGCCCTATGGACACTACAAACAAAACGGTATAATTAATTTAAACAAGTGGTATTTTGGTATCAATTATCGACTTTGCGACTTTGAAATATTCACACGGTCGACGAAAAGAGGTGTCGGGCTTGAAAGAAGGATTTCCGGATTTAACACGCATGATTCGAAGTATTCAGCGCGGTGAAGGAAATCCTGCTTGCTTTGACACGGCAAAAGGGTATTGCGATAGAAAAAACTGTGTCTGGCGCGAGTACTGTCTGAAAAAGATAGAGGGGCCACCGGCAGCGGCGGATTACCATCCGGAAAAAGATGCGGAACGTGAGCACCTGCCAAAACACGAGATCAACAAAGTGCAAACTACCTTATAAGATACCGATAGATGCCATTATTTTTTACAAACCAATATCCGGGGAAATGAAAGGAATCATGATGAAAAATCCAATGGAAAAAAGAAGTCACGAACGGTGGAA
Organism: uncultured Desulfobacteraceae bacterium; assembly: GCA_964418755.1. GTDB lineage: Bacteria > Desulfobacterota > Desulfobacteria > Desulfobacterales > 4572-123 > 4572-123. The sequence goes on along the minus strand of CAYQNS010000012.1, from coordinate 35,183 downwards.
TTATCGTACTCCGATTGTGGGTTCAATTTTTAATAAAAAAATTTTTTTTACTGCACAGGCGATTAACAACTGCACAGACGGAATTTGTTTTAAATCAAATACCTTGCTCCGACCCGGCACCACCGTCTATCTGAGAGTAAAAAATTTTTGTCCCGATACCTCCGGCACATGCGCTTTCGAGGGGTTGCGTTCGACATCCCTCGGGGAAATAAAGTGGTGCAGGGAACTGGTGGATGGTGATGCCTGCACTTATGAGATCGGCGTAAAATATCCAGGCCCGGCCTATTAAAATAAAGGACACCATAATGAGTATCAAAAAACGATTCCTTAAAAGCAAACCGATCTGCAAAGTGACTTTCAGGATTCCGGAAGAAGCGGGGAATTCACACAAAACCGCTCACGTGGTCGGCGAATTTAATAACTGGAGCCCTTTTTCAACCCCCATGAAAAAACTGAAAACCGGAGCATTTACGACCACGATAGACCTGATAAAAGGGGAACAATACCAGTTTCGTTATCTGCTGGATGAAAAATACTGGGAGAATGATATGGATGCCGACGCATTCAACCCTACGCCGTATGGAGACAGTAAAAATTCGGTAATTATTCTTTAGGCCTCAGTTTCAAGCTGTTTGGGACGATCCCAAGGCGCAGGCCATCATGGCCACACAAAGGAGTGATATCAATGGCACAAAATTTCAAAATCCATAGCCGCCAAACAGAAAACAGCATTCATCTGAACCTGGCAGGTGATTTCGACGGGAATTCAGCCTGTGAGCTGCTCCATGCCATTGAGCAGCTAAACCGTAAAAAAATCCCGATTTTCATCAACACCGAGGGATTGCATAGAATCTATGATTTCGGATGCGAAGTGTTTAAAAAAAAATTATGCCTGGTGAATGACCGGTTCGACACACCGGTATTCGTCGGTCGGCATCAGGCCAGAATCGCATTTCAAAATTGAAAAAAAGGATGCACGGCTTGCGAGGTATTAACCATGAAACCGGAACCAAACCCGGTTAACGATACAGGTGAAAAAAATATCGCTTGCCCGCATTACGGTTTTTGCCTGAACCATGCGGCGCAAAATCACTGGAATTCCTGGAAATGCAGCGATTGTGCCTACAAAATGGAAAAAAACACAGTCTCAGATTTACAAATACTGGTTCATGAAACGATTCCGTTTTATACACTGGCACCGGAAATAGCAAAAAAGCTCGGGACCTCTCTTTGAAAATTCAATATTCAATCTAAAAAGGAAAACAGTGACTATAAAAAAACTGGTCCTCCACATTGTTGAAGCCCTGGTTGACTATCCGGAACAAATTGCAATTAATGAAATCCAGGGGGGGCAGACGTCGGTATTGGAAGTGGCCGTCGCAAAAGAGGATCTGGGCAAAGTTATCGGCAAAAAGGGCCGAACAGTCAACGCCATTCGGACCATACTGAAGGCGTCGGCCGCCAAATTCAAAAAGCGCATGCTACTTGAAATTGTGGAATAACATCATCACGGCCGGAAGGCATAATAATATCCCATCACCTTTTTCACATAATCTTCCGTTTCCCTGAAAGGTGGAATGCTCTGGTAGCGGTCGACCATGCCCGGCCCCGCATTATACGCCGCCAGGGCCAGGGGCAACTGACCGTTAAACCGCTTAAAAAGTGTATTAAAAAAAATTGATCCGGCCATGATATTTTCCCGTGGATCAAACGGGTCCTTGATCTGCAGCTCTTCTACATTCTCGGGCATAATCTGCATAAGCCCCATGGCCCCTGTCCTGGAAACCGCCCGGGGGTTAAAATCCGACTCCGCCTTAATAATCGCTTTCAGCAGATAAAACGGGACACCACTGGTGTGCGATGCCTGCCGGATCAGATGATCGTAGCGGTTGTTTGAAAAACCCACCGCTGTCTTTGAGGGTGTTTCTTTTAAATAAACCTGATAATCCACGGTTGAAGAGGTAGGCACATTTGTAAAATGGATAACCCCCGCACTGTCAATATAGGAATATATATCGGCAATGGCCGGAAAGGGCTTTATATGCCAGAGCAAAATAAGGGATCCGTACAGCACTATTCGGATACGGCCTTTTAAACCGGCCCGTATGTATTGTAATATTTTCAATATTCCCCGAGGATCTTGAATAAGGCGTTATCGTCAGGTTGTCTCTAATTCCGATTCTTGTCTTATTTGATCGGCACTATACACCACACGGCACAAAATGTAAACCACCGGATGTACGGGACAACAGGGCTTCTTCCAGACAGACCCTTCAAGTTTTTTACTTGGCGGGAAACAAATCAAAATGGGACCCCGATTTTGACCGATCGGAAATCAAGTATCTAAATACTAAAATTCGTATCTTTTATGTCAAAAAATAAATCCCAATAATCAACATCACAAACAGCTCCAGGCTGTGTGTGAGTAAATAATTGCTTTGGCTTTTATTTAAGATTTAGATATTGGAATTTGCGGCGTACGCCTTTTTCAACAACACCGGTTTATCCGGCTTAGGGTAGAAAAAACAGTTCTGACGTATGAATCCCTAATTGAATAATCCATTTTTATAATCTTCGTTGAATAAAATGATAGGCTCTTGCTCCGGCTTCATATACAAACCCTCTTACTCCACGGGTAATAACCTCTTTTTGTTTTGATACAGGAAATGGTATATTGTCATGGGAATCATTGAGCAAATATTCCGCCATCAATTTGCCGAATAACGTCCCGGGACCTATTCCGCGACCATTATAGCTTGTTACGGAAATATAATTCTCGCCAAAAACATGAAATCTTGGAACATGATTCACAGTCATTGCAATGGTACCGAACCATCCATATTCTAGCCTGACATCATTAACCTGGGGGAACACTTTATGAATCGTTCTTTTTGCCCATTTTTTATGGAGTCCATGGCTGAACCCGTCAACACTTCCCACGCTTCCGACAAGAAGGCGCCCGGCCGCATCGAGTCGATATGAGGAAAGTATCATGCTTGTATCCCATGCACCCTGTCCTTCCGGAAGAATCGTTTTTCTAATTTTTTCAGGCAGGGGGGACGTTGCAAATTGGAAAAAATTAAATGGTATCAGTGTTTTCATATTTTCTGTAAAGCCATGACCGGCATACCCCTGACATGCCTGAACAACAGCATTTGCCGTCACCGTCCCATCCAAAGTGGTTATTTTCCATTTTTTATCTTTTTGTTCAACTTTCATAACAGGGGATTTAACAAAAAGATCCGCACCGGCCTTTTTTGCAGCATGAGCCAGGCCATGGGCATAGGCAAGTGGCTGAACAGTCCCTGCTCTTAAATCCAGAAGAGCCCCATGAAAGGCGCTTGATCCTATTTTCGGTTCCGCCTCTTCTCTGCTCAGCAGTCTAACCGGCGCTTTGCGTTTTTTCCACTGGCTTTCCCTTTGTTTCAGGGCTTTAAATCCTCCCGGAGAATGCGCACAGTGCAAGGTCCCTTTTTGGATTGCCTCACATGCAATCCCATGCTTTTCAATCAAGTCAAAGACCAGGTCCGGTGAATTCCCAAGCGCCTCTATTAATCGCTCCCCATACTCCGACCCTATGATTTTTACGACATCGTCCGGCATAAGCCAGAGACCCGCATTTACAAGGCCGACATTTCTGCCCGCACCCCCAAACCCAATATATTCAGCCTCAAGAAGAATTGTATCGGTGCCTTGCTCTGCGAGATGGAGAGCGGCGGATAAACCTGTATATCCGCCGCCGATAATTGCTATATCAATTTCTCTCTCTCCTTTAAAAGAGGAGAGAGCAGGGGGAGCCGGGGCTGTATCCGCCCACAACCCATGGATTATATCGTTATTCATATTTTATAACTGTTCGCGGTTGACTGTTATCGGTTCACGATTGAAAAAACTGTGAACTGTAACAAAGCATTATTCTCCGAGATAAGCCTCTCTGATCTTCGGATCCTTTATCAGCGTATCCGCTTTATCTTCCATGGTAATTTCACCTGTTTCAATAACATATCCCCTGTTGGCTGCCTGTAAAGCAAGATTAGCATTCTGTTCCACAAGAAGGACAGTTACATTGTCTTCCCTGTTGATCCTGGATATAATGTCAAAAATCTGCTGAACTATAATTGGAGCAAGCCCCAAAGAAGGCTCATCTAAAAGAAGGAGCTTCGGTTTTGTCATCAATGCTCTGGCAATGGCAAGCATCTGCTGTTCGCCGCCGGAAAGGGTTCCCCCTGCCTGCCTGCTACGTTCCCCGAGGATGGGAAACAGATCATATGCCTGCTGTATGTCTTTATTTATCTGGTCATTGTCGTTCCGGTAAAAGGCGCCCAGGATCAGATTTTCTTCCACGGAAAGCCTGGGGAAAATTCGCCGTCCCTCAGGTACCTGGCACAGCCCCATGGTGGGCAGCTTTTCCGCCGACACCTTGTTAATCAGCTTGCCATGGTAATAAACTTCCCCTATTTCTGCATGTACAATGCCGCAGATAGTCATAAGGGTAGTGGATTTTCCGGCACCATTTGCGCCGATAATGGCCACGATTTCCCCGGGCATGACCTTGAGGGAAACTCCTTTCAGAGCTTTAATGGACCCGTATCCTGAGTGGACGTTTTTTAGTTCAAGAATCGGTTGCGTAGTCATCAGTCCTTTATCCCTCCTTTTCTTCAGATCTGGTTCCCACGCGCTTGGCCGGTATCAGACCGGCAGGCCTGAAAAGCATCATAATAATCATGGTGGCGCCAAAGATCAGCATTCGATAGGCTTCAAACTCGCGAAAAACTTCGGGAAGTGCAATTAATGCGATAACGCCCAGGATAATCCCGGGAATGGAGCCCATCCCGCCCAGAACAACCATACACAATACCATGGCTGATTCAAGGAAAGTAAAACTTTCAGGACTGACAAATCTCATCCTTGCGGCGAAAAATGCACCGGCAAGTCCTGCAAACACGGCGCCCATGGCATAGGCCAAAAGCTTATACATAAAAGTATTCACGCCCATCAGCTCGGCGGCAGTCTCATCTTCCCGGATGGATTCCCAGGCCCGGCCCACCCTTGAAAAATTCAGCCGCTGTACTCCGATGGCCGCCAGGATGGCCAGGGCCAGGGCAAAATAGTAAAAGAGCTGGAGTTTTTTCATCCAGAAATGCTCAAAGGTGAAGCCGTTTTCAAATACCGGGAGAAAAATACCAATGGATTTGACCCCGAGGATTCCGTTGGGTCCATTGGTCATCGTCATCCAGTTATTGAGGATAAGCCTGATAATTTCCCCAAACCCCAGGGTTACAATGGCCAGATAATCCCCTCTCATGCGCAGGGTGGGATATCCCACGATACAACCTGCAACACAGGCCAAGGCACCTGAAAAGGGCAGACAGACCCAGAAACCCAGGCCGTAAGTAGTATTTAAAATGGCATAAGTATAGGCGCCCACACCGTAAAATGCAATATATCCAAGATCCAGCATCCCGGCCAGGCCCACGACCACGTTAAGGCCAAGGCCAAGGCAGATATAGAGCAGCACACTAATGGCCACGTCCGTACCGTAACGGCCCGCAAATTGTGGATAAATCAAGGCAAACACCAGGATTGCAAGAATCCATACCCATGTGGGAAGGGCGGAGGAAGCTGTCCTGATATTGCCCACAACCCGGGAAACCGGGTCTACAATAAATTTCAGGGAATCACCGGCCTTCATCACATAGATCACAAAGCAGACAAAGGACCCTGCCAGTATATAACTCCAGACCATCATTGTTGTCCGGAAGGTCAGGGTGCCGTCAGGATGAATGCCCAGTAGAGGCCAGAGCAGCCCGAGAAGCCACAACATGCCGATTGTATATTGTTTCCAAACTTTCTTAAACTCTTGTATCATCGATATTCTCGCCCATAATTCCAGTTGGTTTAAAATAAAGTACCCCTATCAATATTATGAATGCAAACACATCCTTGTACTCGCTTGAGATGTAGCCTGCAGCGAAGATTTCAACCATTCCGATAATCAGGCCGCCCAGCATGGCACCGGTAATGTTTCCGATCCCGCCAAGGACGGCCGCGGCAAAAGCCTTGATGCCCGGGACAAATCCCATGTCATACCGGACTGATCCATAGTAAAGACCGTACATGATACCGGCGGCGGCAGCAAGTCCCGCACCGATTGCAAAGGTCAGAGAGATGATTTTATTGCTGCCGATGGCCACCAGGGCTGACATCGTCTTGTCCTGGGCCGTGGCCCGCATGGCCATACCGATTTTGGTCTTGAACACAAGGAGATTGAGTCCCACCAGCAGGCAGGCGGTCAAAGATACAATCATGACCTGAAGATAGGAAATTGTTACCATCCCGAAATTAATACCGCCCTGGAAAAGCTCACTGGGATAGATTTTGTCATACACCCCCTGGGTGAGCATCATGCCGTTGGAAAGAAAAATGGACATCCCAAGGGCAGACAAAAGAGCGGCCAGCCTGGACTCTTTTCGCAATGGTTTATAGGCAATTTTTTCAACTCCGACGGCAAGATAGGCACAATAGGCCATGGAAAGCAGAAATGCGGTCGTCAGGCAGATCACCGGATGGGTTTCCATATATCCAAGTCCGGCCAAATAAGCCAGGACAATCGCGCCCACATATCCGCCGGCGGCAAAAAATTCACCATGGGCAAAGTTGATGAGCTGGATCACACCGTATACCATGGTATATCCCAGTGCGATCAATGCATACATCCCGCCGAGGGTTAAACCGTTAATGAATTGCTGAATAAAATATTCCATTATATTTAATTTTCTTAACTTTATTTCCGGGGGTAAACAAAAAGATGCGGCCATTGCCGGAGCCCCGGCCGCATCATATTTTCAAAAAACTACTTGATCAGGCCACCGACAGGTTCCCAGTAAGGAACAAACTTACCGTCAACTACTTTAAAGGCAATATAGGAAGACCCTGAGTCTCCATTGGCTCTGAACTTGATATGTTTTGCAACACCCTGATAATCCAGCTTCATCAGTTCCGCCTTGATTTTGGCAGGATCTGTGGAACCGGCGGCCTTGATGGCTTGTAAAAGGGATGTGGCCGCATCATAGGCATAAGTTGAATAGGCGGCAATCTTTCCGTACTTGGGCACATATCTTTTTTCAAAGGCTTTGTATTCAGGAGTTGCGGGATCGGTAAACCCGTAGGTCAGATAAACACCTTCAGCAGCATCTTTTGCAACCTCCACGTATTTGGGCTGAAATACGGCATCCTGGGTAACGATCTGGGATTTCAGCCCCAGACGTTTTGCCTGAAGCGTCATCATGGCGGCAGGAGAGTATCCCTGGAGAGACATATAAAAAACATCCGCATTGTCCCGTTTTGCCATGGTCAGAATCGCGGAAAAATCCTTGTCACCCTGATTTACATGCTCATGGGCCAAAATTTTAATACCAAGCTTTTTACAGGCGTTTTCAACCCCATCTGCAAGACCCTGGGAATAGGTGGTTTTATCGTCCACTATAAAAATAGTTTTGGCTCCTAATGATTCTTTCATGAAGTTGGCTGATGCTGGGGCCTGATCATCGTCCCTTCCGCACATCCTGAACATGTAGGGAAGACCACGGTCCGTTACATCCTGATGGGTGGAAGCCGGGGTAATCATGGGAACGTTTTCTTCATCCAGCACTTCAGACGAAGGAATGGTTGAAGAAGAACAATAGGCACCTATCACACCGACAACCTCAAGGTTAAGCAGTTTGTTGGCTGCGGCAACAGCCTGTCTCGGATCACATGCCGTATCCTGGGGGAAAACCTCAATTTTATCATAGCCCGGCATTCCACCGGCTTCTTCAAACACTTCAACAGCTGTCAAAACACCGTTTTTAATATCTGTCCCATCGGACGCATAAGAGCCCGTCAACGGACTCATGGAACCGATTTTCAAAGTTTTTGCATAAACTGCGCTACACAGAAAGGGAACCAGAATCAGTCCCAGGGCCATAATCAATAAAGCTTTTTTTCTCATTTTTTTCTCCTTAAAAAAATTATTGGTTGGCAGGTTGACCCAGATAAGCTTCAATTACTTTCGGGTTATTCTGAATTTCAGATGAATCACCTTCGGCAATTTTGATACCATGGTCAACACATATGATATGATCACACACACCCATAACGACTTTCATGTCATGCTCCACAAGGAGCACGTCAATGCCCAGGTCTTTTATGCGTGCAATATCCTTCATCAATCCTGATGATTCAGAGGGGTTCATGCCAGCGGCAGGCTCATCCAGCAGCAGCACTTTGGGCTCCGAGGCGATCGCCCGGGCAATTTCCAGTCTCCGCTGAAGGCCGTAAGGCAGACTGGATGCTACATCATCGGCATACTTATCAACTCCCATGAAGGTCAGGGCTTCCATGGCCTTGTTTCTTATCAAGACTTCTTCCCTCTTTTGGGACCGAGTCTTCAAAAGAGCCCCCACAACCCCCTTGGATGCGCGGCAGTGCCTGGCTACCATGGCATTTTCAACAGCAGTCATTTTAGAAAAAAGGCGGATATTCTGAAAAGTTCTGGCAATCCCCTTTTTAAAAATTACATAGGGCCGGTTGCCGAGGATATTTTCCCCGTCAAAAATCACATTCCCTTCCGATGCCTGGTATACACCGGTGAGAACATTAAAGACAGTTGTTTTCCCTGCACCATTGGGGCCGATCAACCCCACAATACGGCCATTGCCGATTGTAAAACTCAAATTCGACAAAGCATGGAGTCCACCAAATCTTACACTAATGTTTTTTAATTCTAATTGTGCCATAAAAATTTATTACCTGCTTCCATGTTAAATAGGCTTGATCATAAAATGCAGGACATCAACCTGCCCAATCATTACTACCCACCGGCAACCATCGGCAAAAGAAACACTTCCGAACGATCCGGCACCAGTGTGGTTTCAAAATGGGGCAAGGAGACATAGCGGTCATTGAGTCGAACCACCGCACAATGACCGCTGTTATCTATTTTGTTGAGAAGATCGGCCACTGTCATGCCTTCCTGCCAGGGATGGCCGTGGCCGTCGGCGATAATCACTACTCGACTCCATTGGTTTTAAGGACCTCCAGAACCTCTGGGAAATCGATCCCCAGTCGCCTGGCAGTGGCCACCGTGGGAATGCCGTCGGGGGTCCAGCCGCGGCGCTCATAAACGGCCGTCTTGAGTTTTTCGTACTGCTCTTCCCGGAATTTTCTCAAAACGGCCACCTTCTCGGCAGTACTCTTTCCCTCGATATCCACCCCGTGTTTTTCAACCAGCTGGCCGTCGTAGCGCTCCTTGCGGGATTCATACTCTTCATTGGTCACCGGCCCTGCGGCACGGTAGGGGATCGTATCTTGTTCCCGACGGCCAAAGCCCATTTTCAGGTTAAAAATCCGCTGAAAATTGTAGACCCCCTCGCTCATGGTAAGCAGATCGTCAGGAGTCGCCTTCCGGCCGGTTACCGATGTAAAGTATTGAGCATACCAGGTTACATGTTTCATGACTTTGGCCGGCTCCATGGTATCCTTGTTGTCCTCGGGTACGATATCGTTCCAGGGCAGCTTGCAGAGACCGCACAGTCCAAACCAGGTGCGAAACATGGGAAACCAGTGCAGGGCCTCGGCCTTCTGTTCAAAGGTAGGCATGAAATTATGCACCATATCCAGAAAAATCAGCCAGGCTTCATCATGCTGGGGCCCCTTGAGGGTCAATCCGAACCCTCCCTGCTGGGCCAGGGATTCCTTGGTCATATATTCAGAAAATTCAAGACCCTTGGATTCCATGCCGATGTCCTGCATGATGGCCGCATCCGCGCCGTACTCTTCGGCAAATATTTTTTTCATCCGGCGGATACCCTGCCCCACGATTTTACCAAATCCTTCCCCTCTTGCCATCCGGTGCACCAGCTCCAAGGCTGCCACACGGTTGCCGAAATTCAGATGCAGTCCACCCGTATGGGTTTCGTTGATCAACCCCATCTCAAAGCATTCCATCACAAAAGCAATGCCGGTGCCCAACGAGATGGTATCAAGCCCGTATGCATCACAATAAAAATTGAGTTCAAGGATCGTATAGGGATCAAAAATTCCCATATTGGAGCCGCATCCGGCAATGGTTTCATATTCCGGACCATCCACAAACACTTTTGTCCCCTTGTAATGCCCGGTAAAGGGTACAAAATCCCTGACGCCATGGGAACAGGCCACCGTACACCCCATCCAGCACCCGTCAAACCCCGGATCGAACAAGTGCTGGAAGACATCTTTTCCGATCAGGTTCGCTCTGGGATCGGAACCAAACCGGTAGTTGTGGGTGGGGAGCAGGTCGAAGTCATTCATAATCGGTACCAGATGGGTGGTCCCGACCCGGGCCATTTCGTTCTGCTTGGGATCCAGTTCGACCATCTCTCTGGAATAAAGTTTGGCAACCTTTTTTAATGCATCCTTGTCGGCAGGAGCATTGGTGGAGAGAGAAACCGTGTCCCAGCGGGCCACAATCGCCTTAATGCCCTTGTCGGCAAACACCGTACCGATACCGCCGCGGCCGGCCTGTTTGTATCGTACCATCTTCCGTTTGGCATCATACCAGGTAAAATTAAGGCAGCCGATCAGGGTGTTCTGTGCTCCGGGTCCTGCGGAAACCACCGAAATATTGCGGGGCTTTCCCTGGTCAAAATACTCGGTCAATGCAGCGGACAGGGCGTATCCGTCCTCGGGCAATCCCTCGGATTCAAAAATCTGAATCTTATGATCGATGCCGTCGATGAGAACCACCGCATCGGAGTTGGTCTTCCCGCTCACCTCCAGGGCATCAAACCCTGCGAACTTCAGGTAGGGGCCAAAATACCCCCCCACATTGGAATCCATTACAGACCCGGTCGTAGGGGAGATGGCCGTAACAATGCTCTTGCCGGATCCGGGATATCCGGGAGTTCCGCCCATGGGTCCCGAGGCAATACAGATGGTGTTGTCCGTATCATTCCATTTTGTTGTCCCCTTGACAGCATGCCACATCAGCCACAGATCAAATCCCTTGCCGCCGATAAAAGTCTGTTTCATTTTATCATCCACCGGCTTTATGGTAACCGATAACTCGGAAATATCAAGTGCCAGCGTCTGGTTTGCATAGCCGTTTTCAATGGCAGGGCTTTTATACTCAATTGTTTTTATTGCTTTTAGTTGTACTACAGCCATTCTATTGCGCCTCCGATGATTTGGAATTGTTGATTGAAAAACTACCCTTAATCCTGCGGCCTAGGATTCAGGTTGAGAAAGTATTTCTCTTTCTTTCATATTGCGATAAAATTTTATCACATGGTTTTGCGCCAGAATTCGGGCCTTGTCTGCAAGGCCATTTTCCACAGCCTCCACTATATCGCACAAGTCCTTATAATTATCAATAAATTCAGGACGTTCCATAGACAAGAAGTTGTAAAAATATTGATGGATATTATCGTGAACGGAGTGGAGGACAAAAATATAGATGGAATTGCGGCTGATATTGGCCAGTTCCAGGTGAATCCGCCGATCGCTTTCGATAAAGGACTCCCGGTCAACAGGCTCCTGCTCGACGATTTCCCGGGCTTTTTGTAAAAGCGTATTGAGCTGTTTTTTATCCGCGCTGTCCGCCCGCTGGGCAGCCATCGACGCCACCGTACCCTCGATCCCTTCCCTGAATTCGCTGAGCTGCTTTATGGAAACCATCTGGGAGCGGATCAGAAGCGCCAGGGTCTGACTGGCATGCTGGGTTGTCAGCGTTTTAACTATGGACCCACCGCGTACTCCCAACCGTATTTCAATTAATCCGCGTTCTTCCAGAACCCGCAGTGCTTCACGAAGCGTTCCCCGACTGGTGTTGAACATCTCCTTGAGTTCACGTTCCGGGGGAAGGATGTCTCCATTCTTGAGGCGGCCATCCAGTATGGCGTCTTGAATCTGGTTGACCACATCCTGAAAAATTCGATTCTGTGAAGCTTCTCGAAACATCACTGTTTTTATTTACCCGATGGTCTCTTTGTTTTTAATAACAGATTCCGCATTCAAGTATAATTACATAACGATGCGCTTACAGGTGTCGGGACCCCTGTCATTCAGAGCGTTTGATCAAAAATTGAGATAATAAACGGACACAATGGTTTAACCATTTATTCGAATTAATTAATTTTGTCAATATTTTTTTACACGTCATGGCAGCTATTATTTAATTGCCTGTTATTACTGCCTATAATGTGGTTGTGATCAAATGCTGGCATGCTTTATCAAAAAATAAATATTTTTTTTGACAAAATTTCATTAATGGTTTAACCATTGAGTGTGCCGGCCTACTTGAATATACCGGCTATTTATCTCAGTATGTTATCCGACAAACGGATGCAGTACAAAAAAGCCATGAGGAGGTTGCCGCATAACCTTGAAAAGAATTATCGAACATCCAATCCTTGCCATACCTGAAAAAAAGGAGGTCACGTTTACATGGAACGACAACACCCTGACCGGATATGACGGAGAGATGATTTCTTCGGCTTTGATCGCCAACGATATCAATATATTCGGTCACCATTACAAGGATGGCAGTCCTCAGGGAATTTTCTGCGCCAACGGCCAATGTTCCCAATGTCTGGTGATTGCCGACGGATATATTGTCAAATCGTGCATGACTCCGCTGCAGCAGGGAATGGTTGTAACCAGTGTCGACGGTCTGCCTGAGCTGCCGGCGGAAGACGACAAGGTCCCTGTTTCCGATATTCCGATCCTTGATATTGACGTTCTGATTATCGGCGGGGGCCCGGCAGGACTTTCAGCGGCTGTGGAACTGGGCAAACTGAACGTTCCCACCCTGCTTGTGGACGATAAGGACCGACTGGGCGGCAAACTGGTTTTACAGACCCACAAATTTTTCGGGTCGGTGGAAGATTCCTTTGCCGGTACCCGCGGATTTGAAATCGGCGATATCCTGGAAAAAAAGGTTCGGGCCATGGCATCGGTTGAAATCTGGCTCAACAGCACCGCCGTGGGCGTTTTCTCCGACCATATCGTAGGTGTGGTCAAAGACGACACATACCGGCTGGTCCGGCCCAAAAAACTGCTGACGGCTACCGGCGCAAGGGAAAAAATGCTCTCGTTTCCAGGCAACACCATCCCCGGCGTATACGGGGCCGGCGCATTTCAAACCCTTGTGAACCGTGATCTGGTCAAAACTTCCAATCGGGTGCTCATCGTCGGCGGCGGCAATGTGGGGCTAATCAGCGCCTATCACGCCATTCAGGCCGGTATCGATGTGGCTGCGGTTATCGAAGGCCTTCCGCAGGTTGGCGGGTACAAGGTACATGCCGACAAACTCATGCGGTTGGGAGTGCCCATCTTAACTCGTCACACAGTGGTTGCGGCCCACGGCAAAAAGCGAGTGGAATCGGTCACCATTGCGGCCTTAGGGCCGGACTGGAAAGTCATTCCCGGAACAGAAAAAACCTACGAGGTGGATACGGTACTGATTGCCGTGGGCCTGACTGAAGTCAATGAATTCTACAGTAAGGCTAAAGAATGGGGCATGGACGTATTTTCCGCCGGTGACGCCCAGGAGATCGCCGAAGCATCGGCCGCCATGTTCACCGGCAAAATAGAAGGGGTCAAAATAGCCGGATCCCTGGGTCTGGATGTGGGCGAAGTACCCATTGAATGGAATGAAAAAGCCGCCGTTTTAAAGGCTCGGCCCAAAACTCCGGTCAGCCGGAAAAAACCCGAGTATAAGGAAAAGGTATTTCCGATATTCCACTGTTATCAGGAAGTTCCATGTAATCCCTGCACCTCGGTCTGCCCGGTTAAGGCCATTCATACGGAAGACAATAAAATCACTGGTCTGCCCTTTCGCGATAAGGCCATTGAATGCACCGGCTGCCTGAACTGTGTGGCGGTGTGCCCGGGCCTGGCCATTACCCTGGTTGATTTTCGCAAGGACAGTGAAAATCCGACGGTGACGCTGCCCTATGAGATCTGGCGCGAAAAAGTCGAAGTTGGTCAGATGATCCCTGTAACCCAGGAAGATGGGGCTGTATTGGGCCATTTCCCGGTCATCAAAGTCAGGTCCATGAAAAAGTACCCCGGGACCCTCCTGGTGCAGGTAAGAATGAACAAAAAATTCGCCATTGAGGCGGCCGGCATCTGGGTACAGGAGCAACAGATTGATCCCTCCACCATCTATGAAAAGGAGCCGCTGCCGGATGAGGCCATCATATGCCGGTGCGAACGGGTTACAGCCGGCGAAATACGACAGGCCATCCGCGACGGCGTTCGCGATTTGAATCGGTTAAAGGCCATCACCAGAACCGGAATGGGGGCCTGCGGTTCCAAGACCTGCCATCCCATGGTCTGGAGAATTTTTCAGGAAGAGGGCGTTGATCTGAGCAAGGTGACCGACAGGATCGTCCGGCCTCTTTTTGTGGAGGTACCCATCGGTCATTTTGCCGGAATCAAAGGAGGAGGTGGCAATGCCTAATTATGATACAATCATCGTCGGAGCCGGATCGGTTGGGGTTCCCACGGCCATAGCGCTTGCTGAAAAAGGTATAAAGACACTGGTCCTGGACAAACACCCGTCTGCCGGCCAGGGTGAGAACAAACACGCCATCGGCGGTATCCGGGCCACCCATTCCGATTCCGCCAAAGTACTGGTCTGTCTCCGGTCCCTTGAAATTTTTGCCACCTGGCAGGACACCTTCGGCCAGGATATCGAATGGCTCAAAGGCGGTTATGTCTTTCCCGTGTACCGGGAAAAAGAGGAAAAACTGCTCAAGTCATTCCTGCCCTTCCAGAAAAAGTTCGGCCTTAACATCGATTTTGCCGGTACCGATGAAATCGCGGCTATAGTGCCCGGCATCAACCGGGGTGGGCTAATCGGCGGAACCATATCCCCGGATGACGGCACGGCTTCGCCCCTGCTGGCAGGCAACGCCTTTTTCCAGCGTGCCAGGGCACTTGGCGTTACCTTTCAATTCAGGACCGAGGTAAGCGACATTCTGCAGGAAAAAGGGATGGTAACCGGCGTCAGAACATCGGCCGGCAATTTTTCAACTCCGGTAGTCATCGATGCGGCCGGCCCTTATTCAGCAGTCCTGAACAAATCCCACGGGATTGAAATCCCCGTGGCTCCCGAATCCCACGAGGCCGCAGTCACCGAACCGGTGCAGATGTTCTGCCCGGCCATGGTGGTGGATATGCGCCCGGCCAAAGGCTCCCTCAACTACTACTTTTACCAGAACAAACACGGCCAGTTGATTTTCTGTATCACTCCTGATCCACCGATCCCGGGAACCAGCCACGATGAGACATCCGTTTTTCTGCCCCAGGTCTGTTCGAGAATGGTCCATCTCATGCCCCGGCTGAAAAACATCCGGGTCCGCAGGGTCTGGCGCGGTTTATATCCCATGACCCCGGATGGTTCGCCGTTTGTGAGCTGGAACAATGAGGTCAAGGGACTGCTGCATGCCACCGGCATGTGCGGCCAGGGTTTCATGCTCGGGCCTGGTGTGGGAGAAGTCGTGGCTCGGATGGTCATGGGCACCGAATCGGAAAACGACCGAATCATTCTGGAAAAATTCAGTCTCTATCGGGACCTGAGTTCCGGAATGGAAGCGCTGAAGTAAGATGAATAACTACTACTCTCAAAAACTGTCGGCTGAGCGATTGCGATTATGCTATGAAATAGCGCATCCACGGGTTAAGCGTTACCTCGATGCCGAAATTGGGTTTGTTCTGGACAAATTGAATCCTTCCTCGCTGGTGCTGGAATTCGGATGCGGCTATGGCAGGGTTCTTCAAAGATTGGCTGAAAAAGCGAAAATCGTTGTCGGCATTGATACCTCGCCCGCGAGCCTGATGTCGGCCCGAAAAAAAATAACAAATGTAACGAAATACTTTCTTGCAGAGATGAACGCTGTCGAATTGGGCTTCTGCGATGGGCAGTTCGATGTGGTAGTCTGTATTCAGAATGGAATCTCAGCCTTCAAGGTTGATCAGCGGAAGTTGATCCGGGAGGCGATGCGGGTCACCCGTTCCGGGGGGAGAGTACTCTTTTCGAGCTATGCGGAGCGCTTTTGGGGGGAGCGGTTGAAATGGTTTGAGATACAGGCGGCACACGGGCTTATTGGCGAGATTGATTACGATAAAACAGGCCATGGTGTCATTGCAGGCAAGGACGGCTTCAAGGCAACCACTGTGAGTGCAGAGAATTTTGTGGCCTTGATATCGGATTTGGGCATCATACCTCAGATTACGGAGGTGGATAATTCCAGCATTTTCTGTGAAATATTAGTTGCGTAATGGGCCAATAACGCCCTGATCCGGGAGCTGGAATTTAGAAAATGGCTCTCCTGCGGGATGGGAAAAAGCTGCTTCATTATTTAATTTTTAGTCCCCTTTCCCGCAGCCGAGCTTATCCGGCGATCCTGTTCTTCCGCAAAGCTTCTCCATCTGCGATCATTTCTAAGATATATGCATGCGAGTTTGTTGTACTGGGCGGCCAGTTTCAAGTTGCCCTTTTTTATCCATGCTTCTGCAAGGTAGTAATAGCCTTCTCCGTCCTTGGAATTGATTCCGATCGCCCTCTCAAGAATCGATATTGCACCGTCGATGTTCCCCTTTTTGATAAGCCTTCCGCCTTCTTTCGTAAGGCTGTGGGACGCCATGATTCTGGAACTGTTTCTGCTTCTCTCTTCTTTAACGATTTCCCGTGCAAGCAAGGTTCCGTCGGAAACGGGCGGAGTTGCCGTTTTTGCAGCACACCCGAAAAAAAGACAGGTAGCCACTATAAGACACATCGATCCTGTTTTTTTGATCATTCCCTCAGCGGTGAGTTTCATGCAGAACACCTCATTAATTTCAAGATTTAAAGGTCGCCATAGAAAATCGACAAATGAAGCGCGGCAAAAAATGACTTTGTTTTTTCACCGATTATAGGCTCCCCGTGTCCGAACCATTTGTCATCCTTTTTGATCATTGCTTCCCAAAAACAGATCTTCCTTTGTTAAAAAGCCGGTGGAAAAAACTGGAGCTCTTGTGAATGCGGCATTCCGATAAGGGAAGGTTGGTTTCGAGAAAATATTCATCGTATACCTCCGGACATCGCCGCCTTGAAGCGAGTTCTCCGCTCTCTTTACAGATTCTTTTTTTTGCCACACCCGGTGGAATTGTGAAACCGTTTCCGGATATATACTCAGGCATCGATTTTACAAGATCGGCCCATATCGGCAATGCCGCACCACTTCCTGTAACAAAAATCGAGTTTCCGTTATCGAATCCCACCCATACCAGAGCAAGGAAATCAGGCGTGTATCCGATAAACCATGCATCCCTGGAGTTGTTTGTGGTTCCTGTCTTACCGGCCACCGGGAAAGTGATTCCCATTTTCGAAAGAGACCTTGCAGTGCCCGTATTTACAACCGATTCAAGCATGGATGTAATCAGAAACGCCTTTCCCGGTGATATGACGGAAGCGATATCGACATATTTCTTTACAAGTGGATGCCCCTCCTCATCGACAACATTTTTCAATGACAAAGGATATGGCTGAATGCCGTCGGCGGCAAACGCACAGTATGCCGTGGCGAGTTCCAGGGGAACAACCTCGAACGCACCGAGGGCTATGGATGGATATTCCCGGAATGGGGTACTGAACCGGAACTTTTCAGCCAGTGAAACCACCTCTGAAAGCCCGGTCTTGACCGCAAGATCGACAGCGGCAAGGTTGCAGGATCTCTTCAGCAAATCTCTCATGGAGAGTTTGTTGCCGGGTATTCTTTCAAAATTCTTCGGAGTCCACTCCTCTCCATTGACTTTATATGTCTTCTTCCGGTTTGAAAAAAAATCGGACGGTTTGAATGTTTCAAGGGCCGCCGCCGCGACAAAGGGTTTGAAACAGCTTCCCGGCTGCCTTTTTGCCTGAACCGCCCTGTTGAACTGGCTCACCGAATAATCCCTCCCGCCAACCATGGCAAGTATATTTCCTGTCCTCGGCTGCATGACGACAACTGCTCCCTGAAGTCTCTTGGCCGGGTTTTGTCTCTTAAGCGCAGAATTTTGTTGTTCAAGTCGCTCAAGGCCTTTTCTGAGGGCCTTCTCCGCAGCGGCCTGAACACCGGTATCGACGGTGGTATAGATAGAGTACCCCATGCTGGAGAGCACTGCTGACGGGTAGAGTTCATTAAGCTGGGATGCGACATAATCCATGAAATAGGGAGCCCTTTTCCGATATGAAAGATACTGGGCCGGTCGGACCGTGCTGTTCACCGCCCTTTTATGCTCCTTTTCACTGATCCATCCCTTCTTCAGCATAATGCCGAGGACAAGATCTCTTCGTTTCCTGCACTTTTTCCTGTAACCGTGGGGTGTGTATATATTCGGCCCCTTTATCATGCCTGCAAGAACGGCCGCTTCGGCCAACGTGAGTTCTTCAACCTTCTTATCGAAATAGAAATCGGCCGCCTCTCCCATCCCGTTCACGGAAACAGCACCTTTCCGGCCCAGGTAAATCTCGTTTAAATAAATCTCCAGGATCTCTTTTTTCTCATATTTCATCTCAATCGCTATGGCGATGAACAGCTCATTTATCTTTCTCCTTATTGTTCGTTCATGGGTTAGAAAATAATTTTTCACGAGCTGCTGTGTGAGTGTGGATCCTCCCTGACGAATTTCGCCATGCTTGAGATTTGTGTAAAACGCTCTTGCCAGTCCAACAGGATCGAACCCGAGATGACTGAAAAACCTTCCATCTTCAGCGGCTAGAACAGCCTGGGCCAGATGCTTTGGAACGTTTTTTATTGAAACCAGGCTCCGCCTCTCACGCTCTTGGCCGAAAAACTGCATGATCTCCTCGGGTTCGAGCTCTATGATAGTCAAAACATCACCTGTCTTCAAATGGGTGATTCCGGCTATCCTGCCATTACTGATTCGAATTTTAACAGGAAATCCTTTTCGCTTTTTCCCGGGCACCTCCAGGTCGTGAAGAAAAATCTCGATACCGTTTGTTGCATTTCGCCATTCTCCCCTAAAGAGTCTTTTGTCTTCACTTTGTCTGTATCCGAGCCTCCTCAGCTTTTCAATAAACGAGCCCCTATCCATGCCCCGTCCGGCATAGAGAACCGTAGAGTCGGAGTAGACCGTGGATGGAACACTCCATCTCCTTCCGGAAAACCGGTCTTCAACGAGTTTTGTCAGGTAATGTGTATAGGCGCCTCCACAGAGAACGGCAACAAGAATACCTGCAAAACAGGTCCAAAGGGCAAATCGGAAGAACCTTGGCAGCCGTCCTCTTTTTTTCTTGGCTTTCGTTTTTCTCTTGTTTTTCTTTATGTGTCCCATTTCTATAATCACACTTCAAATATTTTATCCGGATCGATTTCATAAATTGCAGGACTCTTTTCCGGGACGCGGTCCAGGGCGGACCCCAGTCTTTTGAGTTTAAAGCTGCATTCAAACCGCGCTTTTGTATTTCCGTCCTCCCGCCCAGGCTGCGGACCAAGCTCCCGTTTAACCCATGATGCAAAATCCCGGGAGATCTGATCCTACGAATCTCAGTATAACGTTTCAGATATCACAAACAGGAAAATTATTCACACTATTTAGATTGTTAAAGAGATCCCGGCTATCCGAAAGGACACCTGAAACCCAGTGACAATGATCCGTCTTCGGTTGGATTTTTCGCAAAACAGATTACATCAGGCGCTTTGATGCAACCGCCTTGGTCAGAGTTGGGATTAGACTTGACAAACCTCCTATTCCCTATTAAAAATATCATTTTTATAGTTGCATAATATTATTGAGATGGAGGTATAATATTATCGGAGCAGTCTATAATAAACCGCAAGTGAAAGGAGAATTAACAAATGGCAAAACTGATTGAACCTCATGGTGGAAAAGGCTTGACCTGTTGCCTTCTCGAGGGCGCTGAACTCGAGCAGGAAAAGAAAAAAGCTGCAGACTTAAAAAAAATTACCATCTCCCCCCGTGAAGAGGGTGACATCATCATGATGGGTATCGGGGGATTCAGCCCATTGACAGGGTTTATGACCAGGTCGGACTGGAAGGGCGTATGCGACAACTTCCTGACAGCCGACGGAACCTTCTGGCCCATACCGGTTACTCTCTCCACTGACAAGGCAGATGCCGATCTCATCGCAGACGGCGAAGAAATCGCGCTGGTTACAGCAAACGGCGAAATCCTGGCTACCATGAAGGTAACCGAAAATTTTGAAATGACCACCGAAGACAAGAAATATGAATGCGAAAAAATCTTCATGGGCGAAGGCACTCCGACTGCTGAAGAGTTCTGGAAAATCGCCAAAGACGATCACCCGGGCGTTCAGATGGTCATGGATCAGAAGGACGTTAGTCTGGCCGGTCCCATCAAAGTTCTGAGCGAAGGTGAATATCCGACCAAATACCCCGGTGTCTACATGCGCCCGGCCGAATCCCGCAAAATTTTCGAAAAAAGGGGTTGGAGTGAAGTGGCCGCCCTGCAGTTACGGAACCCCATGCACCGCTCTCATGAATATCTATGCAAAATCGCAGTTGAAGTTTGCGACGGTGTATATATCCATTCCCTGGTTGGAAACCTGAAACCAGGCGATATTCCCGCCGAAGTACGCGTCAAATGCATCGATGCATTGGTAAAAAATTACTTTGTCGAAGACAACGTTGTCCAGGGTGGATATCCCCTTGACATGCGCTATGCCGGACCCCGTGAAGGACTCTTGCACGCCACTTTCCGGCAGAACTACGGCTGCTCCCGCATGATCATCGGCCGGGACCATGCCGGCGTCGGCGATTTTTACGGCATGTTCGAAGCCCAGACCATCTTTGATAAAATCCCGACTCCTGAAGAGCCTGGCAAAGCATTACTTTGTAACCCCCTCAAGATCGACTGGACCTTCTACTGCTACAAATGCGACGGCATGGCCTCCATGAGAACCTGCCCTCATGGAAAAGAGGACCGCGTACTGCTTTCGGGCACCATGTTGCGCAAAATGCTCTCCGAAGACAAGGAACTTCCTGACCACTTCGGCCGCGAAGAAGTAGTTGACATTCTCCGAGAGTACTACGAAGGGCTTACGGAAAAAGTTGAGGTTAAACTACACGGTGCCGCCACCGGCGTAACCAAATAGTTTACCCCCCGGTTGTTTGAATCAAAACGAGACACAGTGGGCGATGTTTTTTTTCATCGCCCACTGTTTTTCATACTGCAGCTCTCCTGATAAAAACCATGCATCATATCTGGATATTTATTTTAGCCATTGTATTGCTGAACCTTCCCTTTGGTTTCTGGCGCGGGGGTGAAAAAAAATTTTCCATAGCATGGTTCCTGGCATTGCATATTCCCGTACCGTTGGCAGTGGGCATTCGTTTTTTAGCCGGCTACGGTTGGAATCCTTCATCACTTCCACTTTTTATCGCGGCCTTTTTCACCGGGCAGTATATGGGCGGCAAATTTCGATCTTTTTTAATACAAAAATCACACACTCGACATTGATCCATTTTTTTAACTATTGCTCAGCCATCTTGCCCCCCCCTTGACCAAACCCATTTACAATCTCTGCCAGTTCAATTATATCAAGGCTTTACAGCGTCGCCCTCCTGTTTAGCCATTTTAGGCCGTTTTTTGTTTTATACATACCAATGTATGGTTAAAGTATTTTGGCGGCTATTTTAAAGACATTTCTACAGGGCACCCTGCTAACCAACTGATATTATATGTTTTTTACCAAATCAAGCTCATTGCAGCCACCCTATCGTTTTGAAAAAAAGTTGGGGGCGATGATGACGGCTGAATTAAAGGGGAATTATTATTCGGCCAGATCAAAATATTTCAAACTTTAAATTTAGACTTGGCCAGCATCGTTTTTTGTGAGCCGAATCCGTTTACCCTGAAACAAGCACGCGTATCCGATAATTATGATTTAAAAAAAAGGTGGGGATAAGGGTTCATAAATCTTTGGCTAATTTTATGCCGAATGGGCGCTGAAAAAAATGTGCTATTTAAAAAAATGCTGCTCGAGTATTCAGTGAGAATCAGAAAGACCATTGAACCGCTTTCCAGTGCGTTATCCAGTGCGTTTCGCCCTTTTTTTCAGAACCAGACTACTCCATCCCTTTTCTTCAAACTTCCAAAGAAGGTCAAAAAAATTTCGGGAATATGTTTTCAGAAGGTCTTCTACCTCGAAATTTTTTATCCCTGACAGGACGATTAACCCATTTTCTTCCGTACGGGTACCTATTTCATAACATAATAATTTCAAAGTCGGGTATCTCAGGTTTGCGATGATAAGAAAAAACAACTCCGCAAGTTCATCTATGGGAGAATTGGAAATAATTATCTGTCCCTGAAGGCCGTTGAGCAATACATTCTCACGGGCTTCTGAAATCGCACAAGGATCAATGTCCAGCCCTATTGCAGAATCAATCCCCAGGCGCACGGCCGTGATGCATAGCACACCGGAACCGGCACCGATATCCAGTGCACGAAGCTTTTTTTGCAAAATCAGATTACCTGTGCGACCCAAGGCCCTTTCAATTGCCTTTACGGCCAAACGTGTTGTCGGATGCGCACCCGTTCCAAAGGAGGCACCTTTTTGGATCTCAACGACAATATCACCAGGCGCAGCCTGAAATGTCACATTTGGCGGTTTCAGGATAACCCGTTCCGAGATACGTACAGCGCCGTTAAAAGATTTCTCGATAAAGCTGCATCCGAACATGTAAGAATAGACAAGATCACCCTGTTCCACCAGAGCGTCCAAAGCCTTACGTATTTCCTTTTTGCAAAAACCATGATTCAGGCTAATTTGTGTTTGCAGGTCTCCAGGTGTCAACCGCCCGCTGGATTCACAGACGGTTTTGAGAATAATGTTTTCAACCTCTTGCGACATAACTACCCAATATACATTCACAGATCAATGTAGTTAGGTCCAGACGAAACACAACATCGTATTTTTCCGCAACTACTTTGATTTTTTTCTCAGTCCTGTTGATTCCCTCTACTGATAACCTATGGTCAATCATTTTTCAGCTTCTCTTCATAGCCCTCTTTCGCAAGAAGTTTGCGATACCAGATGGCAAAATCATACATGCCCTGAAACCGCTCGTCGTTGTTAATAATTCCATGACAGATATCTACAACACCTCTCCCGTAAGCATTGCTATACTCATCAAAAGTACACGATTGGAGAAATTCCCGGACCAATTGATGCGTCGTTCTCTTGGTTTTATCCTTTCGAATATCAATCGGGTCCTTGGGTTCCTCGAATGGATCCCATTTTTCATATCCTTTTTTATGGATATGTTTCTGATTTCGAGGCGACATGGAATTGAATATCGCCTTTTTTCGGACCTCTATTTCCTCAGGTGTCAGATTGCTCATTTATTCCCCTATCTGATGATTCCAGCACCACCGGTTTCGGCATCATCCTTTATCCCAAGATATTCTTCCGTGTAGTCTGTTAAAAGAGCCATGGAAAGCGGCACCAGCATATCCGCAAGTTTTACATATTTTGATTTAATATCCAAAACAAACTCCGCGGATATTTCCTGCAACCGGCCAAACAACTGATCCATATTAACCGTTGGATAAGCCCCCCCCTGCTCAAATCCGGATTTGCCGCACGTGTACCCGCGGCCATCGATGGCTGTGGGGATTCCGTACAATCTGCAAGTTGCCGGCCGAAACGCATACATTTCACATATCTGATAATCATTAAGAAGTGGGCAGCGAACTCGCTCCAACGCTAATTCAGATAGAATAGCCGCTTCAGTCGCTCCCTTTTCCAGTTTATTAAAAGCCGACCGTTTGATTTTATGAATTTTTCTATCTGCCAGATTGGCTCTTTCTTGAACTCTCACCCTGTCCGGGTTTTCAAAAACCGTTTTAAACTTATGATTGATATATAAGGCTTCGATCAGGGTTAAATCAAACATCGCATAGCAGCAGTCATCACAGGCGGTTTTACATTTCACACAAGCGGGATAATCATTTTTTACCCGCAGAAAAACATCATCAACCGTCTTGATTAGTGCCTCATATTTTTTAAAATATGGTGAAAAGTCGATATCCATCTTTACTCCTCTCCAATAAAACTGCGTTTATTTCACAACCCGCAACCGGAATGTTTCACGTGAAACATTATTTACCGATACAAAATTGATCAAATATTGTTGCCTGGACATCCTCCCGCATACTTATACCAAGTACCTGGTTAAGGTTTTCAACGGCATCTTTGATATCTAAGACGACCAGTTCCCAAAAAACACCCCTTTTGATTCCAAGAATCGCATCGGTGACATGTGTAATTGTTTTTTCTATGATTTTCTTCTGCCTTAAATTTGGAACAATTTTATGACCGGCTTCTACATCAACATCTGTTCCTACAGTTTGAAAAATGTTTTTTTTTAATTCTTTAATCCCGATATTCCTTAATACGGAAATATTGATTGCCTTTGTATCTTTCCATTGTTTTGTGTCCGGAACCACTCTATTGATGGCATCAATTTTATTTCTTACGAGAATGTGCTTTTTATGTTTGATTTGTTTATATATTCGAGCGTCATTTTCATCGGATGGTCCAGTCGCATCTATCATAAAAACAACCAGGTCGGCATTTTTAATATATTCGTCCGTTTTTTTTATTCCCATGGCCTCAACCGGGTCATTTGTATGGTGCAGACCGGCTGTGTCGGTTAATATAACGGCGATCCCGTGGATATTTAAAGTCTCTTCGATCATGTCTCTTGTGGTTCCGGGAATATTCGCAACGAGCACCCTCTCTTTGTCAAGCAGTCGATTCATCAGACTTGATTTTCCAACATTCGGTTTTCCTATTATGACGATCTTGATGCCCTCACGCATAACATGGCCACATTCATAATTTACAATCAACTCTTTTAGCGGCTCTTCAATTCGCGTTTGCATTTGGGGGATGATGTCGCTTGTTTCATACTCTTCATCCATATCCTCAGGAAAATCAATAAATGCCTCACATAATGCCTGAATTTTGAGAAGTTCACTCTTGGCCATCAAAATATTGTCTTTTAACACGCCCTTTATCTGGGCAGCGGCAATATCAAGTGCACCCCTTGATTTGGCATTGATTATATCCATTACCGCTTCTGCCTGGGTTAAATCAATTCTTCCATTTAAAAAAGCTCTTCGAGTAAATTCGCCGGGTTGTGCAAGTTCAGCGCCGCTGTTCAAAACCAAATTCATTATTGCCTGCAATACAGCATAACCGCCGTGGGAATGAATTTCCAACACATCCTCCCTTGTATAGCTGCCTGGGGCTTTCATAAAAACAATTAAAACTTCATCGAGTAGATGATCGGTGTCGGGTTCGATTATGTGGCCGTAATAAAATCGATGGGGTTGGAATGAGAATCCGGAACCATGCCTTGCGTGTTTGGACAATCCTTTTTTATGAAATATTTTTTCACCGATAGAGAGGGTCAGTGGACCGGAAATTTTTATTATCCCTATACCTCCGGTGCCTGGGGGAGTGGATATCGCGGCGATGGTGCTACTTTCCATTATATCTATTCTTTATAAATGTGGTTATCTTCAATTAAGCGATATCTGTGAAAATAAAACAGAGGAGCAAACCACGGTTGTTTAAGTTTTTTCTATATTTTCAGTAACTTATGTGTTTTTATGACTGTCGAGCCGTTACGGCTTTTTTCGTCCTGTATACACTACCCTGTGGGCTAATTTTTGTCGTTTGACACAAGCAATGGTTTTAGCGGTATAAAACCTGAAACAAGTTTACCATGAACCGATAGCAACACGATAATATTATTGCGATATTTCGCTTTTTTTGTTTTTTGGAAAAATTATCAGTTTTCTATAAAAACCCTGCCCCTGACTTTGCGTCCTGATGTTGGAGTCGTTTTTCAAGGAGATATGAACCAGTCGCCTGTCATGAGCGTTGAGTTGTCCCATTGAAACGGGCCTGCCTGTTTTTATTGCTTTACCGGTTAATTTTTCAGCCATACCGACAAGTTGTATCTCCTTATTTTTTAAATAGTCTTCAATATCAACCCGGACCCGGATTCTTTTATCCTGATTCTGGTTTACAATTTTTTCCAGTATGTATTGAATGGCTTCCAGTGTCTGCCCTCTTTTGCCTATCAGCCTTGAGGAATCCCCTCCAGACACCTGGTAGTCAAGAACTTCATTTTCCCGGTTAACCTTGATGGTTGAATCCCGGCTGATGCACTCGATAATTTTCTTTAGTGCCTTGGCCCCTTTTTCCATAGAGTCATTAAGGTCCTTCTCAGAATCAACGGAGTTGGTTTTTGGGCTGATTTCTTTTACAACAACTTCCTTCTTCTCTTTGATTTCATCCGCAACAATTTTTTCCGGTTGCTTTTTCTGAATCTTAAACGGTTGCTTCGGTTGTTGTTTATTTTCCTCAATGGTTACCCGTATTTTTGCCTTTTTTCTCCCCACCAGCCCGAAAATTCCGGTTGAGCCATATGATATAATCTCATATTTTAAATTTTCTTTGCTTTTTTTTAGTTTTGTGCTGGCGGCATTTAGTGCCTTTTCCACATTTTTGGCTTCGAACTCAAGACTTGGGGCCATTTAAAACCTCCGTTATTATGCCAGTTTCTTTTGTGTATAATGCTGCTGCGCAATAGAAAGAATGTTGTTTATAAGCCAATATAATACAAGTCCCGATGAAAAATTTATAAAAATTACCGTAAATATAATCGGCATAAACATCATCATTTTAGCCTGGGTAGGATCTCCCGGGGCTGGTGTTAATTTTTGTTGTAGAAACATTGTAGCCCCCATAACAATGGTTAAAACCGGAATACCGGATGGAGGCTCCATGAAAGGTATCGAAAAGTCAAAACTAAACAACCTGTCCGGTGCCGACAAATCATTGATCCACATAAAAAAAGGAGCGTGCCTCAACTCAATCGCCTCATACAACATTCTATAAAGGGCAAAAAACACCGGCATCTGGACCACCATTGGCAAACATCCGCCCATGGGGTTGATTTTATATACCTTATACAAGCTCATTAGCTCCTGGTTCATTCTTTTCTTATCATCCTTGTACTTCTCCCTGAGTTCAGCCATCAGCGGCTGAATTTTTTTCATCTCTCCCATCGATTTATAGCTTTTGTTGCCAAGGGGCCATAGTAAAACCTTTGTGAAAATAGTGAGTATGATAATGGCGATTCCATAGTTGGGAATGAATCCGTATACAAAATTCATGATCCAGAGGCAGGGTTTTGCAAGGATATCAAACATGCCAAAGTTAATGGCCTTGCCGAGTCCGTTATTCAAATCTTTCAGAATTTTCATGCTTTTGGGGCCGAAATAGAGATCAAATGCAAACCGTTTTACCTCTCCGGGATTGATGTTTTTCATTTCGGTAATCAGCCGGCTCTCCAAGAGGCCCTCTTCATGCTGCACGACTCTCAGTTTGGCATCATCTTTATTTTCAGGTATTACACTTTCCAGAAAATAGCGATCCTGCAGAGCAATCCAGTTTACACTGCCTTCAAAAGTATCTTTATCTTTTAGCTTCTTTGTTTTTATCTGTTCCAACTTGTTGTTTATAAGGGCGCTGGGACCCGTGAAGCCATACATACGCCCTTCTTTAGAAAATTTCTTTTCGATTGATAAAATAAGATGGTCGACCAAGGGCCGATCCGATCCATTGTTGATTGTCAGGTTCAACCCGATCAGGTAGGAATCCGGTGAAAAACTGTATTCCTTTTCAACGGTAACACCATCACTGGAAACCCATACGAATTTAACTACCCGCATTTCCGATATCACATCAATTTTTTCATCGCCGGTGTCCGCGTTATACACAGCTTTGATCATTTCAGGTGTACTTTGATTTTTAAACCAGGTACGACAGACGCCATTAATCAAATCTTTTGATATCAATTCTTTTAAAGGAGATTCTTTATCATTGGTTTCCCTGTATTTTTTTAACATCAAACTTTTTAGAACCGCGCCGTTTTCTGATATTTCAGCGGTATATAGTTCCGTATCAATCCTTATTGTTCGGCCTGTGCCCTCGACGGCTTCGGTTTTTTCCAGAAATTCATTTGCAGTACTGCCGGCCTTGAATTCCTCTTCAGGAGAAAGTTTTTTCTGTGTTTCAACCTGACTAAGTTGTGTTTCCTCTCTGGTCTTTAGAACGGCATCCTTGTCTGTAGTAAAGTAATTCCACAAAAAGAAAACAAGAAAACTCAATACGATAGCTAAAATAATCCTGGCTTGATCCATTTTTTCTCCCTGGACAGTTCAAAATTTAAATTTTTTATTGATTGCGATATCAGAATATTTGCAGAAATTTCTGAGGCAGGTCTCTAAGGGCCTTGGAAAAATCAAAACACCCGGTCTTAATTGTCTTTCGAATTTGATTCTGCTTGGCACAATCTTACCGAAAATGCAATGTGGGCCCAGGTTTGTGCGTATTGAACGACGATTCGATTCCGGCCCATCCGGTAATCTTTGTTTTCAGCGTTAAAAAGCTCTGCTTAAAATTTTGCTTTTTCAAAATTACAAGTCTTTATTTGTCCGCATTTTCAAAATCGCAAAATTTATTGCATTTGAGTTTTTTTCCTGCTCTGGTACAGGATCAAATCCCCCGGGGTTGAAAGGGTGGCAACGCAATATCCTTCTTACAGCCAGCAGAGCCCCCTTAAAGGCGCCATACCTGGAAACAGCCTGATACGAATATTCTGAGCAGCTGGGGTAAAAACGACACGCCGGTCCCAAGACCGGGGAGATAAAATACTGATAAGTCCGGATGAGTAGCAGAAGTATTCTTTTAATCGCGTTCGTTATTTGATATTTCATCAAATATTCTTTGAAGTGCTGGAAACAATTTTTCAGATAACGACTCAGCGGCAGCCTTCCTGGCGATTATGTTTATATCCCAGGTTCCTTTTATTGTCGATCTTCGGGTTCTGAAATATTCCCTTACGAGCCGTTTAATTCTGTTTCTGGTTACAGCACATCCTACTTTTTTGGTTACAGTTATACCAAGCCTGCATTTATCGATTTTGCCAGGTAAATAGTTTCCAATAAAAACGCTGTTTCGGACCCTTTTTCCTGACCTGGATAACCTTATAAACTCACTACGCTTTAATAATCTCTCGGATTTGTTAAAAAAAAACGCAATCTTAATTAATCCCTGTAACCCTTTGTATATTACTGTTTATGAATATTTTTCAAGCGGTTAATTTTTGTCTGCCTTTAGCCCTACGCCTATTTACAATTCTACGCCCGGCTTTGGTTGACATTCTTTTTAAAAATCCATGTGTCCTTGCGCGTTTAATTCTGCTTGGCTGATATGTCCTTTTCATAATCCCTAATCCCTTTTTCTATACTTTTATATCCCTGTTTTGACGAAATATTATATGTTTTTTGCGAAATGTTCTTAATACTTAAAATCAAATCTTGCTAATTAACCACAAGCTCACAGATGTGTCAAGCTATAATATCAGGCGGATTTGGCAATGTTTCCTAAAAAATGGCTGCCTTTTTGGATTACGTATCCGAAGCAACAATGATGGTTGATAAATGCCCGTGATTCTATTGCGCCATTTCAAAAATATCAAATTCCTCCATATGAAACTGGCTGTTTGGGTAGATTATGACCTGTTTTCCGATCTGTTTTTCCAGCGATACAATAATACTATTTTCTTCTCCGTGGAGGAGTTCGGCAATTTCTGGATTTACCCGGAGTGTTAACCTTACTCCCGTGATATCCGCTACCTCGCGCATTATTTCTCTTGAAATATTATAGCATATTGTCCGCCGTGATACCAGATAACCTTCTCCATTACAATAAAAACAGGGCTCACAGAGAATCCTGGAAAGGGATTTTCTGATACGTTTCCGTGTCATTTGAATTAAGCCCAGATCCGAAATTGGAAGCACGTGTGTCTTACTCCTGTCCCTCTCAAGCGCCTCTTTCAATGCCTTATAAACCTTTTCTCTGTTGACTGTTCTTTCCATATCGATAAAATCGATTATGATAATACCTCCGAGATCCCTCAATCTTATCTGATATGCAATTTCCTTGACCGCTTCAAGATTTGTTTTCAAAATGGTTTCTTCAAGATTGTGTTTTCCAACATATCTTCCTGTATTTACATCAATGGCCACCAAGGCCTCGGTGTGTTCTATAACAATATATCCTCCGGATTTGAGCCATACTTTCTTTTTTATCGCTCTGAAAATATCACCTTCGAGGTTGTAGGCGTCAAAAATAGGCTCCAACCCATCATATAGCTCCACTGAGCTTTTAAGGCTCGGCATCAATGTATCTAAAAATTCCAAAATGGATTCATATCCCTTCCTCGAATCGATTACCAGTTTTTCAGCTTCATGCAAAAGCAGATCCCGCACGGCTCGAAGTGTCAAGTTTAACTCCTGATGTAAAAGTGCAGGCGCCGATGTCGTCTGAGCCTTCTTTTGAATATTTTGCCACATATTGTTCAAAAATCCCATTTCATAAACAAATTTGGATTCAGATACACCCTCTGCGGCTGTTCGAACAATATACCCGTAAGGCTCAGTTCTCAAATTTCCAACACATTTTTTAAGGCGGCTGCGTTCTTCCTCGCCTTCTATCCGTCTTGATACACCAATATGGTCTGACTTTGGCATCAACACTAAAAATCTGCCCGGCAGAGAGATATATGTACTTATTCTAGCACCTTTCGTCCCGATAGGGGCTTTTATCACCTGAACCAACATCTCTTGGCCATCACGAATCAGTTCCTCAATCTGGCCATTCCGTGAGGTTGTTGTTTTTTTCTCCTTTTCGTCAATATTTTCAAAATCTACTTTATCTTCGGTGAAAACTTTTTCTAAATCCCCGCTGCTTTCATCAATTATATCATCAACATAAATAAAGGCAGCCTGGTTCAATCCGATATCCACAAACGCAGCCTGCATCCCAGGCAGTACCCTTTGCACCCGCCCGTTATAAAGATTACCGGCGATGTCCGAATCATCATTTCTTTCCATTAATATCTCGGAAATCGTTCCGTCCTCCAGGAGCGCCATACGTGTTTCATGGTCTGTCGCATTTATAACGATTGTTTTATACATTTGGCGTCGTCTCAACTTCGTTGTTTAAGATATTTTTACTTATTATTTTCACTATTCTAGCCCTTTTGACTTCCCTTGCAGAAAGATTGAATATTTTTTTTACTATATCACCGGGCCTGGCTGAGTTATCTATTATTTTTTTAATTTTCAACATCAACAGGTCTGATTTTTCAGCATTAACCCCGATTACTATATCTTTTAAGTTTACTTTTTTCAACTTGCCTTTTTTACTCAACCTGGTGATGATAATGGATTTTTCAGCAACAAACTGCTCTATGGCATCTTTTTTAAAAATATCGTCCTCTGAGCTTATCAAATAGTCAACTATTTCATTTTGTTTTCCTTTTACCTTGCGGGGTTCAACCTCACAGCCTTTTATAGCCAGCCCTTCCGGCAATTCCGAATTGATGGATTTAATTAGTTTGTCGGCCTCACTATACCCCGATACGGTTAAATACAATTTTTCATCAAGACTTTCGGTTCCAATGGGCAACGGATCTTCAAAGCTAATCCGGGGCATGGGGTGAAAGCCTTTGGAATATTTAACGGTTATGCCCGCCCGACTTATAGCCCTTGTTATTATTTTAACCATCTCTAAATGACCAAAAAATCGGGCATCATCCATTTTGGAATATGTTATTTTAAGCCTTTGAAAAAATTCATCCCCTATTTTTTCATTCGTTCCAAAGGCCTTTTTTTTCGTATTCTCTATCTTAAATATGTGCGGTCTTATCTTTTTAAAGTCACAAACGCCACACTGGGTGCATTGTCCCCAGCGGCAGTCATCGGTTATACCGCCCGTTTCAGCCTTTTGATACTCTTTTGTCAAATACTCTTTTGTCACACCCATGTCGATATGATCCCAGGGCAATGGCTCATCTATCGTTCTTGCCCTTGTCGTGAAAAAATCCATATCGATCATAGCATCATCAATTGCCTCCTGCCATTTTATAAAATTAAACTGATCGCTCCATCCGTCAAACCGGCACCCCTTTTCATATGCTTTTTCCAGCAGCATTGAAAGGGATCTATCCCCCCTGGACCACAGCCCCTCTATTAAACTTACCTTAGGATCCTGCCATTTGACATGAATTCCGGACATTTTTAACCGGGTCTTTAATTTCCTTATTTTTTCAGTGGCTTCTTCCAGGGGAACCAGGGGATACCACTGAAAAGGGGTATGGGGTTTGGGTATCATGGTTGTTATACTTACATTAATCTTAGCCTGACGTTTCCCGGGGCCCCCTTTTTTCCGCAATTGATCCACAAGAGTAACAATTTCCTCCAGATCCTCCCGGGTTTCGGTAGGCAGCCCGATCATAAAGTACAGCTTGATCAGTCTCCATCCCATTTGAAAAGCCTCACTTACCGTGTCACATATTTCCTTTTCACTTATATTTTTATTAATAACATCCCTTAACCGCTGGCTCCCGGCTTCGGGTGCGATGGTAAAACCTGTTTTTCTGACCTTTTTAATCTGTTTTAATAATTCCGGCGTCAGGGTGCCGGCTCTTAGAGACGGCAGGGAAACAGCGATATGATCCCCCTCGCAGCGCTGCATAAGCACCTCCATAAGTTCTCCAACGGCCGTGTAATCTCCTGTGCTCAGAGACAGGAGGGAGATTTCATCATATCCGGTGCTTGACAGCGATGTGTTTACCAGTTTCATCAGCGTTTCAACCGATCTCTCCCTTACCGGACGATAAATCATACCGGCCTGGCAAAAACGGCACCCCCGGGTACACCCCCGGGCAATTTCCAGGCGCAGTCTGTCATGGACCGGTTTCCCGAATGGAATGACCGGCGCATCTGGAAAAGGTGCACTGTTCAGATTCGTCAACAGCGCTTTTTTTACACTTGAATATTCTTTTTTCTGCGGTTTCAATATTTGAAAACCTTTTGCGTTAAATTCCGTGCTGAAAAAAGAGGGAATATATACCCCTTCTACAACGGACCACATCTCCAGTAGAGCTTCCCTGCTTGTGCCGCCTTTTTCTTTCCATTTTTTCCAGAGTCGCATCATCTCTATTATTACATTCTCGCCGTCTCCGATTACCATGGCGTCGAAAAAATCCGCCACCGGCTCGGGATTGCAGGTACAGGGGCCACCTGCAATTATTAAAGGAAATGAATTATCTCTTTGAGAGGTCCGAAACGGAATGCCGGCCAGATCCAGCATCATCAGAATATTTGTATAATTCAGCTCGTATAACAAACTGAAACCGATAATATCGAATTTACCCAGCGGGGTACCCGTTTCCAGTGAGGCCAGCTCAACTTTATATTTTCTAAGATAATCAGTCATGTCATTACGAGGTGCAAAAACTCTTTCCGCAATGCAATGAGGCTGTTTATTGATAATATGATATAAAATCTGAATTCCGAAATGAGATGTCCCAAGTTCATAAAGATCCGGAAAGGCCAGCGCTATTTTAAGTTTGTAGTTGGAATGCTCATTTCTGATGGTATTTTTTTCAGAACCCAGATAAACACTGGGTTGTTCAACCAGTGATAAAATATCCCTCATTGTTTTTATGCTCATTATTTTTTATTTTACACTCCCTTTATCACCTTTTTTATCCCCGGCTAAAAACCTTGAATATATAATTTTCCTAAAAAAGCCCTTGGTTTGAACGGAATCGGTAATATTACGATAAACGGCATTATTGTTTGACCTTCCATAAATCCGGTACTTTTATTTTTAAATATAACGATTTTTCAAAAGCTTTACAATTTTTTTCTCGTAACCGGTCGGCTCCAGCCGGTAAAAGGGCCGATTTTATATTTAAGTCAAATTTTTATAGGGGTTGACCCGATCACCACAACAATTGTATTATTTTTATACTTGCTGACTATTCGGCCTTTTCCGCCCTGTGGCGGAACTATCATTAATAGTTGGATAATTTAAATATGGTGAGAGTAAAAATATTATGCAGCGAATTAAAATAGTAAACCTGTTAAAAATGAATGGCCCTGTGGAAGATGTGCTTGTTAAGGGATGGGTCAGGACTATCAGGAATTCAAAAAAATTTAGTTTTATTGAGGTAAATGACGGCTCCAGTCTTAAAAATATTCAGATACTGGCTGACAATTCGCTGGAAAATTACCAAAATATTGAAAAAATAAATACGGGTTCAGCCGTATCGGTTTACGGCAGGCTGGTTCCCTCTCCGGGTGGTGGTCAAAAATGGGAAATTCAGGCTGAAAAGATAGATATCATCAGTTCCACGCCCGAAGATTACCCGCTTCAGAAAAAACGACACAGTAATGAATTTTTAAGAACAATCGCTCATTTGAGGCCGCGCACAAATAAATATGGTGCTGCCTTCCGTATAAGGTCTGAGCTGGCATATGCCATTCACGATTTTTTCAGAAAAGAGGGTTTTTTTTATATCCATACACCCATTTTAACCGGCTCCGATTGTGAAGGAGCCGGTGAACTTTTTCAGGTAACTTCACTCGACCTACAAAATATCGATAAAAAAAATAAACCCGTGGATTATTCCAAAGATTTTTTTGGGAAAATTGCCAATCTGACCGTATCCGGTCAATTATCCGCTGAAATGTTTTCCCTGGCTCTGGGGGATGTTTATACGTTTGGCCCCACATTCAGGGCTGAAAACTCTAATACCCGCCGGCATGTGGCCGAATTTTGGATGGTGGAGCCCGAGATGGCTTTCTGTGATCTGACAGGCAATATGGATACCGGGGAAAAACTGATAAAAAAAACCGTCTCTCATGTTTTAAAAAATTGTGATGAGGATATTTCTCTTTTTGCCAGGTTTGTCGATAAGAAACTTAATAAAACCCTTCAAAATATTGTCGAATCCGATTTTATCAGAATTACTTATGACGAGGCGATCCGTATCTTAAAAAAATCTAAGAGAAAGTTTGAATACCCGGTATCCAGAGGGAAAGACCTGCAGTCCGAGCATGAATGTTTTTTAACGGAAAATTATTTTAAAAAACCGGTTATTATTATCGATTATCCCAAAAGTATAAAACCTTTTTACATGAGGGTCAATGATGACAACGAGACGGTTGCCGCCATGGATGTTCTGGT